>NZ_JAPPVG010000034.1:0-32473 GCF_028680365.1 Pseudomonas sp. MIL19
CAGCGAGATTGGCCAACTACTGCCGCATCAATGGGCACCCGCCTGAATTACGCAAGGTGAGTTCGGCAGACGCTTACCGTGATCCCAGCTTCTTGCTGGGTGGAAAATGGTCTTACCCTAGCCACCACTCATCGCCGAAGGGCGGTAGCTTTTGTGGGGCTGATCTATACGCTAGCCAGCGACGACTGATTTGCAAGTCTGTATTTCAGTCTTGCTAGGCTTCAGTGCGTGCCGTTGGATACAGTAAGAGTGCCATTTGTCTAGCTGTTCAAGGTATATCGCGTAAACAGCTGGCACTATTCAAAGTAGGTAGGGCTTTAGCTGTAAAGTCTGATCCAGTCAGGAGGTTATCAAGTGGTGCGAACAAGACAGGGTGGTTTTACGCTGATTGAATTGATGATCACTGTGGCGATCATCGGGATACTTGCCGCTATTGCTTATCCGAGCTATCAGCAATACATCATCCGAGGCAACCGGGCCGCCGCTCAAGCGGCGATGATGGATATCGCCAATAGGCAGCAGCAGTTTTTGCTGGCTAACCGTGCTTATGCAAGTAAAACCGTCTTGGAATCCAGTGGCTATACATTGCCTGCTGAGTTGAGCGGTAAGTACAGCTACGCGATAACTGTCCCTGCGCTAACGAGTTCGGCACCGATGCCATCCTTCACAATCACTTTTACCGCCACGGGTAGTCAGGCTACTGACGGCGACCTGACGCTCAATAGCGTTGGGGTTAAAGCCCCCGCGGGTAAGTGGTGAATCTATGGTGACTTCTGTTTTGAATCATCGACAGCACGGCTTTTCATTGATTGAGGTGATGGTGACCGTATTTATCCTTGCTGTCGGTCTACTGGGTATAGCGGGTTTGCAATCACGCTTACAAGTCTCGGAAATGGAGTCGTATCAGCGCGCGCAGGCTCTGCTTCTGGTGAACGATATGGCTAATCGCCTGGCTAGTAATCGCAATGATGTATTGAGCTATAAAACAGCCTCGTCGCTAGGGGCTGGCATGACCTGCCCGACCGATGTGTCCTCTCGCCAGAAGATTGATGCGCGTGAGTGGTGCTTGGCCTTGCAGGGCGCAGGCGAGTCGCTGGGGAACAGTAGTGTTGGAGCCTTGGTAGGCGGGCGCGGCTGTGTCGCGGAGTCGCCTTTAGGTAGCGGCCAGTTTTTTATTACTGTGGCTTGGCAGGGGCTCACTCCACTTTCTGCACCACCTGCCAGCGTTACCTGTGGCGTCAATAGCTACAACGGTGCTACAGGCTCTGCGTGCGTCAATGACCTGTGTCGTAGGGTTGTCACTACTGTTGTAAGGATAGCGACGCTATGAAGCAGCTAAGGCAAAGCTCTGGAGTGCGTGCCACGCTCTTTGCTCAGAAAGGCCTGAGTTTGGTCGAGCTGATGGTTTCGATAGTCATTAGCTTGTTGATCATGGTCGCCATCCTGCAACTCTATCTAGACATTACCCGTACTAATGATGAGATGGCCAAAACCAATGCTCAGATTGAGAGCGGGCGTTTTACTATTCAGCTGCTGCAGGATGAGATTGCACATGCCGGTTATTGGGGGGGCTATGTTCCACAGTTCGATGATCTGACCACCTCTGATAACCCAGCAGGCGTTCCTCCACTTGTCCAAGGTACGCCACGTTTCGCGCCGGATCCTTGCGACATTACAGCCAGTGGCTGGAGTGATGATGAGAAGGATGCCCTTTTGGGTATTCCTATACAGGTTTTTGATGCAGTGCTGACAGGATGCAGCATGCCGGACAAGTTGGCGGGTACTGACGTACTTGTTGTGCGGCATGCGGCCACGGCTGTTGGCTGTACTTCTCCTAGTGTGTGTGTGCAGGTAGCTTTCTGTGCTGCTGAGATGCCTGGCTATTGGTTGGGAGAGGGAACTGCAGTCACAGCACTGCAGAACATGGATTGTGCGACGCCAAGTCCGACTAGACGCTTGGTCTCCAATATCTATTGGATCAAGGATATTGGTGGTATTCCTACTTTGGTGCGGCAGGAGTTCGGAGCCGCGGATGCTCAGCCCCTGATCGAGGGTATAGAGGGGTTCAAGGTTGAGTTGGGCATAGACGATGTCAGCAAGACCGGCGGTGCAGTCGACTATTCCGCCCCTGTGGATTTTGCGGGCGGCACTGAAGATAGATCAGACCCTATCAACAGAGGCGATGGTGTGTCGGATAGTTTTGTGCGCTGCCCTACTGGTGGCTGCAGTTTTGAGCAGTTGCGAAACGTGGTGTCGGTCAAACTCTATATTTTGGCGCGTAATTTGACCGCAACTCCAGGCTATGAGGACCCGAAAGAGTACTGCTTGGAGTCACCCGAGCTGGATGCTGATGATGATTGCACGGCTGAGGCGTTGTTTCAGCCAGATGCGACTGAGAAGAAGTTTAAACGTCATTTATTTAGCACCAATATTCGGTTGATGAATGTCTCCGGTCGGAGGGAAACACCATGATCCAGCTATCGACTTGCCGTGGGCAGCAAGGGGTCGCACTGATCGTCGGGTTGATCATGCTGTTACTGCTGACTTTAGTGGTGGGTAGTGCCTTTACTCTAAGCGGTACAAACCTCAAAGCAGTTGGCAATATGCAATTGCGCAACGAGGCTATTGCGGCTGCCAATGCGGCCATTGAGCAGAAGGTCAGTTCGGATCTTACTGCTGCACCCACGGCTGAACCTATCGAAGTTGCTATTAATGGTGTTGTTTATACGGTCGATGTTGAACCTACGTGTGTTAGCTCAAGGCTTGCCAGCTATGCCTCTGCTTCGGGGCTCAGTGGTGAGGAGACCAAGGACTATCGCGGCAGGGGCGCCCCTATGACCAATTCGGGCTACAACGTGATTCTGGATTTAAAGGCGGATGTGGTTGATGAAGCCAGTGGCGCAGCAGTGACGGTTCGCTCCGGTGTGCGTGTGTTGCTTAACGAGTCTCAGCGAAAAGCGGTCTGCTCCTAGTCACCGCATATAGGTACTCACGATGAAAAAAGTTCTATCCAAGGTTTTCCTTGCGTCGCTATTGTTGACTGGACTGCAGGTCAGGGCTGAAGACATCGACCTGTTCGTCGGCACGCCGCCCGATGGCGCTCAGTTGTTGGCACCGAATGTGTTGATCGTGCTGGACAACACCGCCAACTGGAACCAGGCATTCAGCAACGAGATGGCCGCGCTGTCGTCGGTGGTGGGGGCTTTGCCGCCGGACAAGTTCAATCTCGGCCTGATGATGTTCACCGAGACAGGGAAGGGCAATTCAAATACCGATGGAGCTTATGTGCGGGCGGCAATCCGGCCGTTGACCGTTGACTACAAAACCAAATTTCAGGCATTGGTAGGCAGCCTGGATAGCAATGAGGACAAATCCAACGGCGGCAAGATATCCAAGTCGATGTGGGAGGCCTACAAGTATTATTCTGGCGACGCTCCCCATGCAGGCAATGGCAAGAACAAGACCGACTACGCTGGCAACGCTACCGGTACGACGGCATCCAATGCCATCTACGCTTTGACCGGTAATGCCCTGGCGAGCAAGAGTGGCACTCCCTATAACGCACCCCAAGCCTTGGGCTGCGTGAAGAACTACATCATCTATATCAGCAATGGCGCGGCGCAAGACAACAATAGCGACATCACCGCAGCCACCAACGCGCTGATCGCAGAAGGTGGCAGCGCTACGACCATCCCGATATCCCCCAGCGGCTCACAGGGCAACGTGGCGGACGAATGGGCGCGCTTCATGAAGAAGAGCGAGTTGGGGGTCACCACCTATACGGTCGACATCAACAAGGTCACCACCGGGCAGGGGCCGGGCTGGACCGCGCTGCTCAAGAGCGTGGCTAACGTCAGTAACGGCCGCTATTTCGACGTGGCCAGCTCCGGGAATCAAATTGCCGACGCCCTGGCCGCGATCTTCTCCGAGATCCAGTCGGTTGACAGTGCGTTCGCCTCGGTGAGCCTGCCGGCTAGTGTGAATACCGAGGGTCGCTACCTAAATCAGATATTTGTCGGTCTTTTCCGTCCTGATAGTAATTCCTTCCCACGCTGGGTCGGTAACCTCAAGCAATTCAAGGTGGAACGTATTGATGGCGAACTGGCCACTGCCGATGCCAATAGTCAGAGCGCGATCAACAACAACACCGGCTACTTTAACGAGTGCGCGAGGAGCTTCTGGACGCCGACAACCACTGACTCCTACTGGGCCTTCCGCCCACAGGGCGAATGTTTGACGGTTATGGGGGCTGCCGAATCGAACAGTCCGGACGGCAATGTAGTGGAGAAGGGTGGGCATGCCTACATGCTGCGTAGCAGTATTGGTCGTAACATGAAAACTTGCGCTACAAGCGCCTGCACCAGTTTGGCCGACTTCACCAGCTCCGTCGCCACGCAGACTCTGCTGGGGGCGGCGACTACTACCGAACGTGACGCCATCATCAATTGGGCACTTGGGCAGGACAACCAGGACGAGAACACCAATTCCAATACGACGGAAAAGCGCCCTTCCGTCCACGGGGATGTGATCCACTCGCGTCCGGTTGCGATCAACTACGGTACCGACGTAGCACCGCAGGTAGTGGTCTTCTATGGCGGTAACGATGGACAGCTCCGTGCCATCAACGGTAATCGCAGCGCGACCGCCCACGGTGCGTCAGCCGGCAGCGAACTCTGGTCCTTCATGCCGCCGGAGTTCTACCCTCATATCAAACGCCTGCGCGACAACACCACCACCATCAGTTTCCCGGGGCAGACGGCGAGCAATCCGACTCCCGAACCCAAAAACTATGGCATGGACGGTTCGGTCACGGCTTATCGGGAAGGCTCCAATACTTGGCTTTACGCCGGCATGCGGAGGGGCGGGCGTGCGCTCTATTCTTTCAATGTCAGCAACCCTGCTGCGCCTAGCTTGAAGTGGAAGAAGGGCTGTCCGGATATCGGCAACGATACTGGCTGCTCCTCCGGCATGAGCGGCATTGGCCAGACCTGGTCGACTCCGGTGCTGTTCAAGTCTGCTGGTTATGCCGACAGCAGCACAGATGCCGATACCGGCGACACCCTGATAACCTACAAGCCGATGCTGGTCATGGGCGGTGGCTACGATAGCTGTGAGGATGCGGACCCGTCTACTTGCAGTTCGCCCAAGGGGGCCAAGGTTTATGTGATGGACGCCGACAGCGGCAACCTGCTAAAGAGCTTCGATACGGAGCGGGGAGTCGTGGCTGATGTCACGCTGGTACGCGATGCTAATGGGCTGGTTACCTACGGCTACACCGCGGATCTGGGCGGTAATGTCTACCGCATCAGTATGGGTAATGCTGAGCCCGCCGCCTGGACGATTACCAAGATCGCCTCTCTGGGCTGTGACTCGGCTACGTCAGGATGTAACGCGAACCGCAAGTTCATGTTTGCCCCCAGTGTGGTCAATGAAGGGGCTTCCATGCGAGTGATGTTGGGGTCCGGTGATAGGGAGAAGCCGATCACTGCCTATAGCACTTCCAACGGCGTGGACAATTATTTCTTTATGCTGGTCGATCAGCCGGGTAATCCGGAATGGCTCGACTCGGAGCAGAGCGCTTGCTCGGCGAATTTGATCTGTCTGGATTCGCTGCTTGGGATAGGTGCCGATACGCCTGAGGCAGATGAGATTGGCGGTAATCCCAAGGGCTGGTACCTGCAGTTGCAGTCCACTGAGCAAGTGGTGACTTCCGCCGTGACTGGGCTCGGGACCGTTATTTTCAGCACTCACACGCCTGCCGTTGCGGTTGCCGGGCAGTGTTCCAGCTTGGGGGGCGCCAAAGCTTACCGAGTCAGCTACAAAGACGCCTCGGCCACTGGCGAACGCTATGTTGAGGTGATTGGGGGCGGGCTTCCACCTTCGCCGGTGATCGTGCAGATAATCCTGGATGATGGTAGCGAGGCCACCATCTGCATCAGTTGTGGGGAGAATCGTTACGACGTCGACGACCCGTTCGAGACGACCTCGCTACCTTTGCAGCCCAAATCCAGGGTTTACTGGAATATCGAGCAATGATGGTTAGTGCGCCGGCATATCCGCCCAGATGCCTTGTTTCAAGGCGGCTGGCGCGAGGCTTTACGCTGGTAGAGTTGATGATTGTGCTGGCAGTCTTGGCGGTGCTACTTGGCATCGCCGCGCCTTCCATGAGTCAGTTCACCTTCAGCGGCAAGCTGCGCTCCTATTCCAATGAAGTTGTCGCCAGTGCGGTGCTGGCGCGCTCCGAGGCGATCAAGCGCAATCAGGTGGTAACCCTTTGCGTGTCCAGTAATGGCACCAGCTGCGCCGCCGGTAGCTGGGAGAGCGGCTGGATTGTACGGAGCAGCGGCGGGGAGGTGGTGCACCGGCAAAAAACCATCACTGATGGATTCAAGATAATTGGTTCAGTCAGTAGTATTGCCTTCCAGCCTTCCGGTGTCGGTTCCACGGTCGCCACGCTCAAGGTCTGTCGCGCCACTCCTAGTCTCGGCAATCAGGAAAGCGAGATAGCCATCAGTGCCACCGGGCGCACCGCCGTCAAACGGCAGTCTTCCTCTAGTTGCTTGTGATAGGCAGTCACGAACTGTCTTCGTAGGCCAAAGGCGCCTCTGGTGTGGCGGGAGGTTTTATTCTCTCTTTGATCTGCCTAGTGGCGACAAGTTCTAGGCATGTGTCGCCTGACTTATTGCGTTGTTGAAGTGCTGGAATTTGTACTGTGTAGGCCAGGCTTCGGGCCCATCTTCCGCTGAATGTAGCGCATATCGAATACGGTAGGATTGTTTATGGCTTGGTCTAATGACCCATCTGTGCCTGTGACCAAGTGTTGACGGCAAGTAGCCCCTCTTACAAGCTGTGTCGAGCGCTCCAGCGCTTCCGGTAACACTGAATCAAGGGGATGTATGCAGGTATTGATTGTCGGCGGTGGCGCTATCGGTTTGCTTTCAGCCTATGCGCTGGCTCAGGCAGGGGTGCAGGTTTGTTTGCTGGATCAAGGTCAGTTGGGTGGAGAGTCCTCCTGGGCTGGCGGCGGTATAGTTTCGCCGTTGTATCCCTGGCGTTACAGCCCTGCTGTCACTGCGCTGGCGCATTGGTCGCAGGATTTTTATCCGCGCTTGGCTGAGCAGTTGCTGGGGCAAACGCAGATTGATGCTGAGGTGTATGTCACCGGGTTGTACTGGTTGGACCTTGACGATGACGCCGAGGCACTGGCTTGGGCGCAGCGGGAAGGGCGTGAGCTGCGCTCGGTCGATATGGAGGCCGTGCAACGTGCGGTGCCTGCGTTGGCCGTGGGCTTTGAGCGCGCGGTGCAGATGGCGGATGTGGCCAATGTACGTAATCCACAGCTGGTCAAGGCGTTACGGGCGGCGCTGCAGCAGATGCCGAATGTCACCGTGCATGAGCAGTGTGCGGTCAGCGGTTTTATCCGCGACGGTGGGCGTATCACGGGAGTGCAGGCTGCGCAGGGTGATATGCAGGCCGATCAGGTCGTGCTCGCGGCCGGTGCGTGGAGCGGAGAGTTGATGAAGACGCTTGGCATCGAGTTGCCGGTGGTGCCGGTCAAGGGGCAGATGATTTTGTACAAGTGCGCTGAGGACTTTTTGCCCGCTATGGTGCTGGCCAAAGGGCGTTATGCGATTCCGCGGCGTGATGGCCATATTCTGATTGGCAGCACGCTGGAGCATGCCGGGTTCGACAAAACCACGACCGAAGAGGCGTTGGCCAGTCTGATGGCCTCGGCGGTTGAGTTGTTACCGGCTTTGGCTGATGCCGAGGTGGTGGGGCATTGGGCGGGGTTGCGGCCGGGTTCGCCTGAAGGCATTCCGTATATCGGGCCGGTGCCTGGGTATGAGGGCTTATGGCTGAATTGCGGGCATTACCGCAATGGTTTGGTGCTGGCGCCGGCGTCCTGCCAATTACTCGCGGACTTGATGCTGCGGCGTGAGCCGATTGTTGATCCGGCCCCTTATGCGCCGGCGGGGCGGTTGGCTTCGGTTGGTTGAGCGTTTCACTGGGAGGGGCTCGTGGCTAAAGCCCCTCCCACAGCTTATGTGCGGTTCAGTCGATGCCAAGCTTCTTTAGGCGGTAGCGCATTGAGCGGAAGCTAAGCCCCAGGCGCTGCGCAGCGGCGGTGCGGTTCCAGCGGGTTTCTTCCAGGGCCTGCATGATTAATTTGCGCTCGATAATTTCGAGGTGGTCTTCCAGGTTATCGATCTGCGCGAGATTGCTTTCGCCGTTTTCACTGCTGGGGCTGCAGTCGGCCAGGCGCAGATCGCTGGCGGTGATGCGATCGTCTTCACACAGCGTATAGGCGCGTTCAAGCATGTTCTCTAGCTCGCGCACGTTGCCGGGGAAGCGGTAACTCTTGAGCTTTTCCAGTGCGTCCTCATCCAGCTTGGCGGCGCTGATGCCGGAGCCTTCGGCTAGGCGCTTGAGCATGCTGTCGGCCAGTAGGGCGATGTCTTCGCGGCGTTCACGCAGGGCAGGTACGCGCAGCTCGATAACGTTGAGGCGGTAATAAAGGTCCTGGCGGAAGCGCTCGGTGGCGACTTCGCCGGCCAGATCCTTGTGGGTGGCGCAAAGGATGCGCACGTCGACGACCAACTCTTGCTGGCCGCCCACTGCGCGTACGGCTTTTTCCTGAATGGCACGCAGCAGTTTGACTTGCATTGGCAGTGGCAGGTCTGCCACTTCGTCGAGGAACAAGGTGCCGCCATTAGCGGCTTGGAATAAGCCCTGTTTGTCTTCGATGGCGCCGGT
This sequence comes from Pseudomonas sp. MIL19, assembly GCF_028680365.1. Classification (NCBI taxonomy): domain Bacteria; kingdom Pseudomonadati; phylum Pseudomonadota; class Gammaproteobacteria; order Pseudomonadales; family Pseudomonadaceae; genus Pseudomonas; species Pseudomonas sp. MIL19. Next base: position 8,755 of record NZ_JAPPVG010000034.1, read on the forward strand.
GAAGCTGCCTTTCTTGTGACCGAAAAACTCGCTCTCCATCAGTTCGGTGGGGATCGCGCCGCAGTTGACCGGTACGAAGGGGTGCTCGCTGCGCGAGCCTTGCTCGTGGATCAGGTGAGCCACCAGCTCTTTACCGCTGCCGGATTCGCCGCTTATGTACACCGGCGCTTGGCTGCGGGCCAGTTTAAGAATCTGTTTGCGTAAGGTCTGCATCGGTGGCGAGTCGCCAAGCAGGCGGCTGTCGACGGGCAGCTCTTCGCCGTCGGCGCCGCGTAGGCGCAAGGCCGCGGCGACCAGCTCGCGCAGGCGACCAAGGTCGACCGGCTTGGTGAGAAAATCGAAGGCGCCGGCCTTAAGTGCATTGATCGCGGTGTCCAGGCTGCCGTAGGCGGTGATCATCGCCACGGGCACTTGCGGGTGGCGCTGCAAAATGTGCTGCACCAGCTCCAGGCCTGTTCCGTCAGGCAGACGCATGTCGGTCAGGCAGAGGTCGAAGGGCTCTTTGGCCAGCCATTCGCGCGCCTCTTTTACGTTGCGTGCGCTGCGGGTGTCGAGCTTCATTCGCCCCAGTGTGATTTCCAGAAGTTCGCGAATATCGGGTTCGTCATCGACGATCAAGGCTCTCTGGCGGGTCATGGTCAGCTCAGTTTGCGCGGGTGGGCGAAGGTGATGCGTAGGCAGCTGCCGCCACTTTCGCGGGGTTTGTAATCGAGGCGGGCCTGGTTGCTTTCGCATAGCTCGCGGGAAATATACAGGCCCAGGCCGGTGCCTTTGTTTTCCGTGGTGTAGAAGGGCTCGAACAGGTGATGCAGTTGTTCTTCGGCTACACCTGGGCCGTCGTCCAGTATCTCGAGTACAGGGAGTTCGCTGCTCGGGTCGCGGAATAGGTTCAGCCAGACTTGCCCTTGCTTGTGCTTCTTCGCGCTGTAGCGCATTCCGTTCTCCACCAGGTTGCTTAATACCTGGGTGAGTTGGTGCGGGTCCATGCGGGTCTGGATGCTGCCGCTGCTAGTTTCCAAGTGTAGCGTCTGCTGAGGTGTGGCACTGCTGCGGAACTCACTGGCAAAACGGTGCAGCCAGTATTTTAGGTCGAGTAATTGCGGTTCGGCCTGGCGCCGCCGCGAGAGTTGCAGGACGTTCTCGATCACCAGGTTCATGCGTCGCGAATGATCCTGAATGATCTGCGCCAGGCGCAGGTCGTGCCCTTGCAGCTCATCCGATTCTTGTAACAGTTGTGCCGCATGGCTGATCGCGCCGAGAGGATTGCGAATCTCGTGGGCGATGCCTGCGGTCAGGCGGCCCAGCGAGGCAAGCTTGAGTTGCTGCGCTTGCTGGGCGATCTGTGAGATGTCGTCGAGAAAGATCAGCGTGTGTTTATGCTTGTCGCGTTGCAGGGCGATAAAGCTCGGCTGCAGTACGCGGCCGTCAGCCGCTGCTTGCAGGCTGGCAGGTCGCAGGCTTGGGTTGTGCGACCACTGCTGCATGCGTTTGATCAGCTCCGGGCAGTGTGGGTCGAGGATCTTGCCGGTCAGGTCATTTTTCCCCAGCAGGTGGTTGGCGCCCTGATTGGCCAGCAATACGCGATGCACGTCATCCAGCACCAGAATGCCGGTGCGCATGCGTTGCAGGATCAGCGCGTTGAGTGCTTCCAGGTTGGCCACGTCGGCAGCGCGCTGCTCGGCCAGGTTTTCGCTGACTTGCAGGCGGCGTGTCAGGCCTTGCACGAACAGTGCGGCCGCGAAGCACAGCGCGCCAAACGCGCCAACTTGCACGTACTGGGCGGAAGCGGCTGGCCGGCTAAGGCTGAGGTAGAACGTCAGGTAGATCATGCCAATTGCCGCTACGGCTGCAATCAGCAGGCCGATGCGCCCGCGCAAGAGAATATTGGCGATGGCCACGGCGACAATTAATAGGTTGCCGATGCCGCTGGGCGTGCCGCCAGCGGCATAGAACAGCCCTGAGAGCAAAATCACATCGACCAAGGCTAGGCTGAATACCTGAGCCAGGCGTTTGGGGCGGCGCACGGTGGCGATGATCAGGACGTTGAGCGCCAGGTACAGCCAGCTGCCATTGCGGAACAGTGCCGGGTGCGCCATGTCCAGCAGTTGTGAGTCAAGGTCGCTGGAGACCAGCGTCGCTAAGGTGATGCCGATAATGAGACGGTACAGGTGGTAGAGCCGCAGGATGCGCCAGCTTTGCTCCCCGCTTAGGGGGAAGTCAGTGCTCACGGGATTTGGCGTCTTGTTCTAGGTGATCCTGGCTGCAGAACCACTGTTCGCCCTTTGCCAGTGCGTTATCGCGGGGTACATGAATGCCGCACTGCTGGCAGCGCACCATCGGCGCTGGCTTTTGTGCCGTGTCAGGGCGTTTCGGGCGCGCGCTGGTTGGCCGGGTAAGGCGCCGCCACAGCCAGAAGGCGGCAGCAATGATGGCAATCCAGAACAGCAAGCGGAACAGGCCCATGGCGCTCTCTTCTTATTGATAGGCGCGCAGTTTAGCTAACCCGTTCGCATGCGCCCAGCGTTCAAACAGTGACCCAGGCGTTGTTATGGGTATTGGCAGTTAGCTGCTTGCCCGCTCTGTGGCGAGTAGGCTCGCCAGCTCGGTTAATGCCAGTCATGTGTCGCCTATACGTTACACGCAGATTGCGGTGCGCATGTCGGCGCTGATCAGGTCTGCACGCCGGTTGAGCGCTGATGGCTCTGGTCAACTCTCCGTATTATTAAGTCCGTTCGCGCAGGCATGAAAAAGGGAGGCCGAAGCCTCCCTTTTGCGGTGTTGCGCTTGCTCAGTCGAACAGGCCAAGGGTCAGGTAGCTGAACCAGGAGCGGCTCGGTGCTTCGGCTTCTTGCGCTTTGAGTTCATCCGGGATCAGCTCTTCGGCATCTTCGTACTGACGGATGACGTCCTGGCTGGCGCGGGTTTCGCCTGGCGGCAGCGGCGTATCGGTTTCGATCAGGCCCAGGGTGGCCTTGGCAATCCAGGAGCGCGTATCGGCTTCTTCTTCGCGCGGTACGAATTGGCCGTCGACCAGGCTTGGGTGATCTGGGTAGTTGAGCTTGAGGGTTTCCAGGCTGGTGGCGGCCAGGTCGTCCAGGGTCAGGCGCTGGTAGGCTTCGGTCATCACCGCCAGGCCGTCGCCGACTGCCGGGGTTTCCTGGAAGTTTTCCACCACGTAGCGGCCGCGGTTGGCGGCAGCCACGTAGGCGTTGCGGGTCAAGTAGTAGTGCGCCACGTGGATTTCGTAAGCGGCCAGCAGGTTGCGCAGGTAGATCATGCGCTGCTTGGCGTCTGGGGCGTAGCGGCTCGTCGGGAAGCGGCTGGTGAGCTGGGCGAACTCGTTGTAAGAGTCGCGCGCGGCGCCAGGGTCGCGCTTGGTCATGTCCAGCGGCACGAAGCGGGCGATTAGGCCGCGGTCCTGGTCGAACGAGGCCAGGCCTTTGAGGTAATAGGCGTAATCAACGTTGGCATGCTGCGGGTGCAGGCGAATAAAACGATCGGCGGCGGACTTTGCCGCTTCCGGCTCAACGTTCTTGTAGTAGGCGTAAATCAGCTCTAGCTGCGCCTGCTCGGCGTAGCGGCCAAACGGATAGCGCGACTCCAGCGCCTTGAGCTTGGCCACCGCAGCGGTGTAGCTACTATTGTCCAGGTCGGCTTGTGCCTGCTGGTAGAGTTCGGCCTCGCTCAGGTTTTCGTCAACTACCTGTTTTGATGAGCAGGCGGCGGTGAGGGCGAGGATTGCGATCAGCAGCAGGTGTTTCACTTGCATGGCGGCTTGCGTCCCTGTGACGGCGGCTGTCTTGAGCAAAGCCGTCCTGTTATGATGAGCGCCCCCGGTACCCCTGGGGCAAAGACGCCGTATTTAACCACAAGCGTGTAGCCGAAACCAAAGGCTAGACCTTTTCAGACTTTCCCGCCGTTGCCGAGCATGCCCTCTATTAATAAGCAGATTATTGAACTGAACGCCGAGGTGCCCTATGACATGGGCGGTCAACGCCTCGATCAAGTCGCCGCACTCCTGTTCGCCGAGCACTCGCGTTCGCGTCTGTCTGCCTGGATCAAAGAGGGTCTGCTGACCGTCGATGGTGCGGTCTTGCGCCCGCGCGACATCGTCCATGGCGGTTCGCTGCTGGCGCTCAAGGCCGAGCAGGAAGCCCAGGGTGAGTGGATTGCCCAGGACATCCCGCTGAACATCGTCTATGAAGATGATCAAATCCTGGTCATCGACAAGCCTGCCGGCCTGGTGGTGCACCCGGCTGCCGGGCACGCCGATGGCACCTTGCTGAATGCCTTGCTGCACCACGTGCCGGACATCATCAATGTGCCGCGTGCGGGCATCGTGCACCGCCTGGACAAGGACACCACCGGTTTGATGGTAGTGGCCAAGACCATTGAGGCGCAGACCCGTCTGGTCGATCAGCTGCAGAAACGTTCGGTCAGCCGTATCTACGAGTGCATCGTGATTGGCGTGATTACCGCTGGCGGCAAGATCAGCGCGCCGATCGGCCGTAGTTCGTCGCAGCGTCAGCGTATGGCGGTTAGCGATGGTGGTAAGCCGGCGGTGAGCCATTACCGTGTGCTAGAGCGCTATCGCTCGCATACCCATGCGCGGGTCAAGCTGGAAACCGGGCGCACGCACCAGATCCGTGTGCACATGAGCCATATCGGTTATCCGCTGGTCGGTGATCCGGTTTACGGCGGACGTTTCCGCATTCCGCCTGCCGCAAACCCAAGCATGGTGCAGACCCTCAAGGAGTTCCCGCGCCAGGCGTTGCATGCGCGCTTCCTTGAACTGGACCATCCGATTACTGGCGAGCGAATGAAGTGGCAGTCGCCGTTGCCGGATGACTTTGTTTGGTTGCTGACGCTGTTGCGCCAGGACCGTGAGGCATTTATTGGGTGACAAGATGCACGACTGGCTGATGCCGCAGTGGCCCGCACCGGCCAAAGTCAAAACTTCTGTCACCACCCGCAGTGGGGGTGTCAGCGTTGCGCCGTATGACACCCTTAACCTGGGCGAGCATGTTGGCGATGACCCGCGTGCGGTTGCTAAAAACCGTCAGCGCTTAGTCAGTCTGTTGGGCTGTAAGCCTGCTTGGTTGCAGCAGGTGCACGGTGTTGCAGTTGTAGAGGCCAATCCAGCGGTAGTGCTTGAAGCTGACGCTAGCTGGACCGAAACCCCGGGTGTTGCTTGCACGGTGATGACCGCCGACTGTTTGCCGGTTCTCTTCTGTGATCGCGCGGGCACTCGCGTGGCGGCCGCCCATGCGGGCTGGCGTGGACTGGCCGGCGGCGTGCTGGAGGCTACTCTGGATGAGCTGGCCGTGCCGGCGGACCAGGTCTTGGTCTGGTTGGGCCCAGCGATTGGGCCGCAAGCCTTTGAGGTGGGGGCGGAAGTGCGCGAGGCCTTTGTCGGCCAGCAGGCGCAAGCGGCTGCTGCATTTCAGCCGAGCGTTAACTCGGGCAAGTTTATGGCCGATATTTACCAGCTGGCGCGCATCCGTCTGGCGGCCTGTGGTGTCGAGGCTATGTATGGCGGCGACTTTTGTACCGTTACCGACCCGCGTTTCTTCTCTTACCGCCGTTCGGCGCAAACCGGGCGCTTTGCCAGCCTGATCTGGCTAGGTAACTGAGGGTGCGAATCGTCGCGGGCCGGCAGTGGCTCGCGGTACCGTTTTACTGACCCCCATCAACGTCGCGTGACTTGAAACGCGCACAATCGACCTCATCTACTCTTCATCCGCAGGTTTTTTTGTCTGGGCGCGATTCAGTGCGCCGGCCTGCCACCACTAAGAGGGTTGATTGATATGCGTATTGATCGTTTAACTAGCAAGCTGCAACTCGCGCTATCCGATGCGCAATCCATGGCCGTTGGCCTCGATCATGCGGCCATTGAACCGCTGCATTTGATGCAGGCGCTGCTCGAACAACAGGGCGGCTCGATCAAGCCCCTGTTGATGCAGGTCGGCTTTGATGTGAATAGCCTGCGCCTGGCCTTGGCCAAGGAGCTGGATCAGCTGGGCAAAATCCAGAATCCGTCCGGTGACGTAAACCTGTCGCAGGATTTGGCGCGCCTGCTCAATCAGGCTGATCGCTTGTCGCAGCAGAAGGGGGATCAGTTTATCTCCAGCGAGCTGGTGCTGTTGGCCGCGATGGATGACAGCACCAAGCTGGGCAAGCTGCTGCTCGGCCAGGGCGTCAGCCGTAAAGCGCTGGAGAATGCCGTGGCGAACCTGCGCGGCGGCGATGCGGTGAATGACCCGAATGTCGAAGAAAATCGCCAGGCGCTGGATAAATTCACCGTTGACCTAACCAAGCGCGCCGAAGACGGCAAGCTGGACCCGGTGATCGGCCGTGATGATGAAATCCGCCGCACCATCCAGGTGCTGCAGCGTCGCACCAAGAACAATCCGGTGCTGATCGGTGAGCCGGGCGTGGGTAAAACCGCCATTGTTGAGGGACTGGCCCAGCGCATTGTTAATGGCGAAGTGCCGGATAGCCTGAAGGACAAGCGCGTGCTGTCGCTGGACATGGGCGCGCTGATCGCGGGTGCCAAGTTCCGTGGCGAGTTCGAAGAACGCCTGAAGTCGGTGCTCAATGAACTGGGCAAGCAGGAAGGCCGCATCATTCTGTTTATCGACGAGCTGCACACCATGGTCGGCGCCGGTAAAGGCGAAGGCTCGATGGACGCCGGCAATATGCTCAAGCCGGCTCTGGCTCGCGGTGAGCTGCATTGTGTGGGGGCGACTACCCTGGACGAATACCGTCAGTACATCGAAAAGGATGCCGCGTTAGAGCGCCGCTTCCAGAAAGTGCTGGTGGATGAGCCGAGCGAAGAAGACACCATTGCCATCCTGCGTGGCCTTAAAGAGCGCTACGAGGTGCACCACAAGGTGGCCATTACCGACGGCGCGATTATCGCGGCGGCCAAGCTGAGCCATCGCTATATCACCGACCGCCAGTTGCCGGATAAAGCCATCGACTTGATTGACGAGGCGGCTAGCCGTATCCGCATGGAGATCGACTCCAAGCCAGAGGTGCTGGATCGTCTGGAGCGTCGCTTGATTCAGCTCAAAGTTGAGCGTCAGGCGTTAAAGAAAGAAGACGATGAGGCGGCGTTGAAGCGCCTGGAAAAACTCAAGGAAGATATCGCCCGTCTGGAGCGTGAATATGCTGACCTGGAGGAAATCTGGAAGTCGGAAAAGGCCGAGGTGCAAGGCTCTGCGCAGATCCAGCAGAAAATTGAGCAGGCCCGGCAGGAACTCGAAACGGCGCGGCGCAAGAGTGATCTGGAGCAAATGGCCAAGCTGCAGTACAGCGTTATTCCGGATCTGGAGCGCAGCCTACAAATGGTCGACCAGCACGGCAAAAAAGATAATCAGTTGCTGCGCAGCAAGGTCACCGAGGAAGAGATTGCCGAAGTGGTATCGAAGTGGACCGGTATTCCGGTCAGCAAGATGCTCGAAGGTGAGCGTGACAAGCTGCTGAAAATGGAAGGTCTGCTGCATCAGCGCGTGATTGGTCAGGATGAGGCTGTGGTGGCGGTTGCCAATGCGGTGCGGCGCTCCCGTGCGGGGTTGTCTGACCCTAATCGGCCGAGCGGCTCGTTCCTGTTCCTCGGCCCGACCGGGGTCGGTAAGACGGAGTTGTGCAAGGCGCTGGCGGAGTTCCTGTTTGACACCGAAGACGCGCTGGTGCGTATCGATATGTCCGAGTTTATGGAGAAACACTCCGTGGCGCGGTTGATCGGCGCGCCGCCAGGCTACGTCGGTTATGAAGAGGGCGGTTATTTGACCGAGGCCGTGCGCCGTAAGCCTTATTCAGTGATTTTGTTGGATGAGGTGGAGAAGGCTCACCCGGATGTCTTCAACGTGCTTTTGCAGGTGCTGGAAGACGGTCGTCTGACGGACAGTCACGGTCGCACTGTGGACTTCAAAAACACCGTGATCGTGATGACCTCCAACCTGGGGTCCGCACAGATTCAGGAGTTGGTTGGTGATCGTGAAGCGCAGCGCGCAGCGGTGATGGATGCGGTCGGTGTGCATTTCCGTCCGGAATTCATCAACCGGATTGATGAGGTGGTGATCTTCGAGCCGCTGGCCCGTGATCAAATTGCGGGTATCGCGCAAATCCAGCTGGGGCGTTTACGTGAGCGCCTGGCTGAGCGTGAGCTGAACCTTGACCTCTCGGCTGAGGCGATGGACAAGCTGATTGCCATTGGTTACGACCCGGTGTATGGCGCGCGTCCGCTCAAGCGTGCGGTGCAGCGCTGGATCGAAAACCCCTTGGCGCAGTTGATCTTGGCCGGCAAGTTTGCGCCGGGCAGCAGCGTCACCGGTCGGGTAGAGGGCGATGAGATCGTCTTCGACTGATCCTAGTTAGCCGCTTTAACAACGGCGCCAGATAAAAATACCCCGGTTCAGCATGCGCTGACCGGGGTATTTTTTTGCCTGGATTACAGGTGCTTGAGCAGGATTTCCAGAGCAGCTGCCTGGTCCTCAGCCAGGTCAATGATATGAAACCCGGCCCAGCAGTGTTGGCCGTCAGCACCGGGGCGACTCCACAGGCAGTCAGCCCCCAGGGTTATTTCACCCACGCCCTCAATCAGCTGTTCGCTGACCAGGCGGCACTCCACCAGTTCATCTGCAGTCAGCGGTGTGTCGCTAAATAACATAAAGCCATCAGCAGACAGGTCGACTATGCGGCCCAGGCGTTGGCCAGAGTGCAGGTCAAAGACCTCCAACTGCACGTCGGCGCTATGCCGGTTATGCAGGCGACGTTCGTCATTCATGCGAGTTCCTTATTCTTGGGGCTCAGCCGTGCGCCCGGTAAAACGCTGCAGCACGCGGTAAATAGCGGTAAGAGCGCGGTCCACCAGTGGGGCGCCTCGTTCGGGGGTGACGATGCGTGCGAGTCCTTGTTCCATTTCAGTGGCCAGTTGAGTGAGTGGCTTGATTGCCACGCGTTGGCCGCTCTGGTCGACAAACATGTAGTTGCGCGTTGTTGGGCTGAACCAAGACAGTTTGAGCAGGCGCACCTGCTCGCCCGTGACAAATTCGAACCAGGTGCCGAACTCGATATGGCCAAGCTCTTTGGCCAGTGCCTGAGCGCGCGTCGAGAGGGTTGGCTCGCGTGGTGCCAGGGTCGCCAGGGCTGCATCTTCGCCGAGCATGGCGGCCAGGGGGCTGTCTGGCAGGCTGGGTTGGAGCTTGGCGGCCACCTGCGGTTGTTTGGCTTGTACGGCATGCTGGCAGGCCACCAAATCCTGCAGCAGGCGGCGAATGCCCGCTTCGTGGTAGCCGCCGAGCAGCTCCAGGCCTTTGCGTAAGTCTTCGAGCAGCGGCACGCGCAGCTTCTGTAGGCGCTCGCCTCCGGCTTCATCGAGCAAGGTGCCGCTCCATGCCAATTGCTCGGCCGCCTCGCAGGCGCGCAGCCATTCGGGGCTGCGCTCGCCATTGCGCAGCAGCACGAATACCAACACATCCGCCCACGTCAGTTCGAGGAAGTTACGAATAATGCTGGGTGGCTGACGATTGTTCAGGCTATTGGCAATGACCTCGACGGCGTGCTGACGAGCACCGAGCAGTTTGTCGCGACCTTTGGCGGCTTCTACTGCGCGGCGTTCGCGCAGTTCGACCTTGTGCCTGAGGGTGCCGACGAACTCATTGAATTCCTCTAGGAGGCCGTCAAACAGCTGCAAGTCGCCCGAGAAATCATGAATGACCCGCTCGACCACCCACTGCATCTTGGCCAGTAGGCCGCGCTCATCGCCCTCACCGCCATACAGCACGCCGGCCTGGGCCATGCTGTTGAGCAGGCGGCGGGCAGGGTGGTGATGCTGGGTGAACAGTGCCTTGTCTTGCAGTGCCACCTTTAGATAGGGCGTGTGCAGGTGCGAGAGGGTGGTTTTGCAGGTGTCCGGTAGGTTATCGTCGTCCAGAATAAAGTCGAACAGCATGCCGACCAGGTCGATTACATCCGCTTCTTGGTCGGAAACCTTCTGTTGGCCGGGAAGCGCGCTGTGGGCCTCCAGCTGTTGCTGCAAATCGGCTTTCAGACCTTCTACTGGCTGTGGGTGATGCAGGCGCTGTGACAGGTCGCTGGCCGAATGCTGCTGCATGCGATTGAGTGCATCCAGCAGCGCGGACGCGCTGTAGGTGCTGGTCGCTTCGCGGGGAGTAAAGCTGGCAATGCTGCGGGTGCCGCCGAGTAGGGGGGCATCAATGTCGCGCTGGCGATGTTCGCTCAGCAGGGTGGCCAGGTTACCCAGTAATTCCACCGGGTCGCTGGGGGGCGGTCCGCTGAGGTCGGTGTTGCCGGCGCGGGGCTGTTGCCCGGCACCGCTACCAGCGCGGGTGTTTCTGCCACTGCTGGCGTTGCTCTCGGCCGGTTGTTCGGCTGCTGCAGTGGGCGCTGTCTTCTGGCGAGCGGGCTGACTGTTGCGTTGTGCGCTGTACTTGAGGTTCGGCAGCACGCCCGCTTCGATCAGGCGTTGATTCAGTGCGCTATAGAGGCTGTCCAGGCTTTGCATGACATGGGTGTCAAACAGCGTATAGAGGATGACCTTTATACGCAGCGGGAACGGGCAGGGGGCCAGGGCGTCACGGAACGCCTGGGCAATCATTTGTGGGCCGAAAGGGTTGCTGTCCTCACCCAGCTTCTGGCCGTTATTCAGCAAGGCCAGGCGCTGCTCCAGGGCAAATAGCGGCTGTGCACAGCGGGCCTTGACCCGGCTGACCATATTGGTGACTTGCAGGCTTTCTTCATATTCCTCGTTTTGCACCAGGGCCATGTGTTCGACATCCAGTTTGCTAGCACTGGATAGCGGCTTGAGCTTGCCGTCGAGGAAGTCGGCGAGGTTCTGTGCGATCTGCTTATGGTAGCTGCGTTCTATTTGTGGGCGCTGCTTACGGATCTCGCGCATGTTGTCGAAGAACAATGTTTGCACCTGATTGTTCTCGGCTTTTTCGGCGCATTCAAAGAGTGTGTCGTCGACCTGGGCGAAGACGCCTGTCAGGTGCTCGGCCAGGCGATTCATCACCAGCTTGCGGCAGCTTTGTACCAGCTCCCCGAAGCGCGGCTGGATGCCACGATTAGCAAGGGTCTGTATAGATGAGGGTGGGGTCGGCGGTGTGCCCTGGTTACTCATGGACTTTCCTGACTGAGGCCTTGCGGCAGATGCGTCCTGCAATGAACACAGACATAGGGAAGATATAGCAGCCCATCACGCAGCTGCAAATCATTGTACTAAAAGCAATTTTAGGGGTTGACAGCTTCGCGATAAACCGTAAAATGGCGCGCCTCAGACAAGCGAAACGAATTAACAAGCGGTTCGAATTTCTGAGAAAGGAAGCAAGTAGTTCCGCGATAGCTCAGTCGGTAGAGCAAATGACTGTTAATCATTGGGTCCCAGGTTCGAGTCCTGGTCGCGGAGCCAATCTTTCATCGGGGTATAGCGCAGTCCGGTAGCGCGCCTGCTTTGGGAGCAGGATGTCGGGAGTTCGAATCCCCCTACCCCGACCATTTTTGGGTCGTTAGCTCAGTTGGTAGAGCAGTTGGCTTTTAACCAATTGGTCGTAGGTTCGAATCCCACACGACCCACCATTTCAAGCATGCTTGAATGATAAAAAACCCGCCTAGTGCGGGTTTTTTATTGCCTGCGATTTGATCTTTTCGTTCTTGGTTGTGCTGGCGGGCAAGGCTTGGCCTTGCCCGCGCTGGTATCAGTGAAGTTTCAGGCGCGGTTCGGTGCTGCGGCCGATGCGGTCGCCAAGCATCATCAACAGTGTGCGTGTCATGCCGTACAGCGCAATCTGGTGCATGCGGTAGAGCGATACGTAGAACATTCTCGCCAGCCAACCTTCGAGCATGACGCTACCGGTCAGGTTGCCCATCAGGTTGCCGACCGCTGAAAAGGTCGATAGCGAGATCAGTGAGCCGTAATCGCGGTAGCGGTATTCCGCCAGCGGCTTGCCCTCGATGCGCAGTTTTAGCGATTTTGCCAGCAGTGAGGCTTGTTGGTGCGCGGCCTGTGCGCGCGGCGGTACGTTGCGTCCTTCACTGCCAGGTTGCGGGCAGGCGGCGCAATCACCGAAGGCGAAGATGTTGTCGTCCAAGGTGGTTTGCAGGGTCGGCCTTACGTGCAGTTGGTTGATGCGATTGCTTTCCAGGCCATCCAGTTCCTTGAGAAAGTCGGGGGCGCGAATCCCGGCGGCCCATACTTTCAAGGTGGCCGGGATGATTTGGCCTTGCGCGGTATGCAGCGCCTCGCGGGTTACCTGGCTGACGGCGGCCCTGGTGAGTACGGTGACGCCGAGCTTCTCGAGGGTTTTGTGCACCGGCTGGCTGATGCGTTCAGGCAGGGCGGGCAATACGCGCGGGCCGGCTTCGATCAGGGTGATGCGCATGTTTTCCGGGCTGATTCGATCCAGGCCATAGGCCGCCAACTCGCGCGCCGCATGGTGCAGTTCGGCCGCCAGTTCGACCCCCGTGGCGCCCGCCCCGACAATCGCGACATTAATCAGCTCGGTCGTTTCACTCTGGCTGGCGTGGGCGCGCATGTAGTGGTTGAGCAGCTGGTGGTGAAAGCGCTCAGCCTGCTCGCGGGTGTCGAGGAACAGGCAGTGCTCGGCAGCGCCGGCGGTACCGAAATCATTGGTCATACTGCCCACAGCGATGACCAGGCTGTCATAGCTCAGCTCGCGCGCAGGGACCAATACCTGGCCGTGCTCATCCAGGGTGGCCGATAGGCTGATACGTTTGTTCGCGCGATTGAGGTCGTGCATGCGCCCCAGCTGGAACTCGAAGTGGTTCCACTTGGCCTGGGCCACGTAGTTGAGTTCGTCGCCAGACGAGTTCAGCGAGCCAGCGGCTACTTCGTGCAGTAATGGCTTCCAGATATGTGTCAGGTTGGCGTCGACTAGGGTGATCTTGGCTTGGCCGCGTTTACCCAAGGTTCTACCTAGGCGGGTAGCAAGCTCCAGTCCGCCGGCGCCACCGCCGACAATTACGATTTGATGAGTCATTCGACACGCTCACAAGGCTTTTAAGAAAAGACGGTGAGTCGGTGTGGGCGAGCGCTAAGCAGCTCATAGCACCAGGCGACTCAGAAGACGGCTCAGCAGGCCCAGGCCAATCGTGATCATCACGATGATCAGCAGCAGCCGCCAAACCTTGAACGGCTGGCGTTCGACCTGATGCTGCGGAGCACTGAGGTATTGCTCGACACGTTTTTGATCATCAGGGTTCAGGCGACTGGTCATGTGTGCCTCGAGTAAAGGGGGCCGTTGGCAATTGAGTAGGGTCGATTGCGGGCTGGGGTGGTGGGCATTCTAGCTGCGCAGCTTATAGCGGCTCAACGCGCAGGGCATCATCCAGTCGAATAATCCCCCCTTGTAGCACGCGCGCAGTAATTCCGCCGTGGCCACGCATGGCCTGGAAGGTGCCGAGCCCTAAGCGCTCTTCTAGTTTTGCGCAGGGTTGGCACCAGCCGGTGGTTTCCAGTATCGCCTGGCCGAGACGAAAGCGCCGACCTTTGAGGCTAAACAGGTTGATCCCACTGATGGCCATATTGCGCCGTAGTTCGTGGGCGGTAATTGGGTTTTCGGCAGGGCGTCCCATTAGGGCGCTGATGACCGCCAAGTGTTCCCATTGGATCAGGGTCACTTGCCGGGCGTTACGCGGGCCTGGGCGGCTGTGGTCGCCAGTCAGGCCGGCTTCGCGCCTTGCTTCCACGGCGTCCAATTCGATCATCGTCGCCCGTGAGGCTGGGCGCACGCCAATCCAGCGCACGCAGCCCTGTTGCGGCACGGCCGCGAGTAACTCGTGTAAGGGGCTCATAGGCTGATGCCCACATCAAACAGCACGCTGCGGCCGAGGTTGTTGCGCAGAAAGCTCGGTGCATCCGGGTGCGCGAACAGCACGCGGGCAAAGGTCGGGCCCACCAGCGACAGTGAGCGCCAGCCCTGACGGAGAAATTCGGTCGGTGGTGGGAAGTGGCTGTTGAAGTCCGGTACGGCACGTTTAAGGTTGACGTAGGCGAGCAGATCCAACTCGCCCAGGTCGAGGCCGCGTTCTTGGTAGTTGTGGGCTTTTTTGCGCAGGGTGGGCGTCAGTCGCTGTTGTAGATTAGCCGCAGCAATACGCCTGGGTTTGGCTTCACGGCGCACCAGTTGACTAAGGGAGAACGCGCTGCGTCTGCGCTCCAGCTCGGCGCGCCATTCATCATTGAGGCGGCGGCCCTCGTCGAGGACGAAGAACACTTCAAAGCTGGCGTCGCGGAACAATACGTCTGGCGGCTCGTGGTCTGCGGCGCTGAACTCATCCAGGCGATGGCTGACATTCAAGGCTTGTAGCAGGCGCTGGCAGACCCAACGCTCGCGCTCCCACTTGCGTGCGTTGGAGAGGAAGGCATTGGCTTGTTCGGCCTGGTGCGTCAAGAGTCGCAGGTAGTCTGAGTCGTCCATGGCTTCAGCTTAGCGTGCGCGGCAGGTGTGTTGGTACCCTCTGTTGCGGTTGTTTCAGGCTTTTTGTCGTCGGTTGGGCGAATGTGCTGGCGGCGGTTGTAGACTGCCTAGGATCACTAAGCGTGTATGGGGGTTGTTTGGATGATTGCCGCGCACTTGTTGTCTTCCACCAGTCAGATGCTCGGCTGGATGATCTATCTACCGCTGCTGTGTTGGGCCGTTTGGCGTGCGCCCTGGGTCGAACTTTGCAGTGATTTGCGCCGCCAGCATCTATTAGGTGGCACAGCACTGGCGCTGTTCGTACTGTGGTTGATACGTCGGGATTTCGACTCGGGGTTGTCCTACCACTTTATTGGCATGACGGCGGTCACCTTATTGCTGGATTGGCCGCTGGCTATCTTGGTGGGGTTAGTTGCCCAGCTGGGGTTGCTGGCACTGGGCCGGCAGGATTTAGCGGCGCTGGGCGTCAACGGCGTGCTGCTGGTGGTGATTCCTGTGTGGGTGACCGAGGCCTGTGCACTGTGGGTCGAGAAAAAACAGCCGCGTAATCTATTCGTCTACATCCTGTTTAACGGCTTCTTTGCTGCAGCGCTGGCAGCCTTAGTGTTTATCGTTGCCGCCTTCGCCGTGCTTTGGCTGGATGGGCTGTTCCCGATGCCGCCCTGGCTGGAGGACTTTATCGGCTACCTCTGGCTGGTGATTTTCCCTGAGGCGTTTATCAACGGCATGCTGGTGACAGCGCTGGTGGTGTTCTACCCGGACTGGCTAGAAACCTTCAACCGCACGCGTTATCTCGCCGCGCCGTGGAAGGATGACGATCCGTCGCGCTGATGGTGAGGCCTTCAGCGGTTTGATGGCGCTTTGCGTGTTGATGTGGATCAAGCCGCGCGAGCTATTAGGGCTCATCGTGGTGGCATCAATCAGGAGGGCGTGAGATGGGTGTACATCAGTGGGCAAGGCAGGCAATCGAGCAGAGTCTGCAGGGTGTCGAGGCGCAGGGCCTCGATCAGGCCATGGCATTGCGGGCATTACTCAGCGCCGTTATCGAGCGTAGTCGGGCGGCGCGCAGTGCGGCAGATCTGGCCGCAGAGCTGCAGTTTCTCGCCGATAACCTCGATGACGAGCGTGATTACAGCTTTATGCGGCCCTGACGAGCAGCAGGCGATTGAAGTCTTGCCTGCTTCACCGACGGTTTCAAGGCACTGTTTAGTGCTCGCGCGGTGGCAGTTCGCCAGAAAATAGATCGTCTTCCAGAGGGTTGCCGGGGATCGCGTGCTCTTCCGAGGCCCAGGCACCGAGGTCAATCAGCTTACAGCGTTCCGAGCAGAAGGGCCGGCTCGGGCTTTGTGGGCCCCACTCGACGGGCGCGCTGCAGGTAGGGCAGGGGACTAAGGTGGGGGTGCTCATGCTTGGCCTCCGCGTAGGGTTAGGTAGAAGGCGTGGAGTCGTTCCACTTCGGCTTGCAGTCCGTGCAGGTCTTGGTCGTTAAGCAATACATCGTGTGCATGGCGCAGGCGTTCTTCGCGGCTGGCTTGGGCCTTAAGAATGGCCTGCACCTGTTCGTTGGAGCTTTGGTCGCGGGCCATGGTGCGCTCTATTTGCAGGTGCTCCGGCGCATCCACCACCAGTATGCGCTGGGTCAGCTGGTGCTGGCCGGACTCCACTAGCAACGGTGAAACCAGAATGGCGTAGGGCGATTCGGCGCGCGCCAGGTATTGGGCGATTTCTTGGCCGATCAATGGATGTAAGAGCGCTTCGAGCCAGCGACGCTCTGCCACATCAGCAAAGATCCGCTTGCGCAGGGCGGTGCGGTCAAGCTGGCCATCGGCGTGCAAAACCTGTGGGCCGAAGTGCTCGACTATCTGCGCCAGCGCCGGTTTGCCGGGTTCAACCACCCAGCGCGCCGCATGGTCGGCGTCGACCAAATGCACGCCCAGGTCGATAAAATGTTGGGCGACAGCACTCTTGCCGCTGCCGATGCCGCCAGTGAGGCCAAGAATCCAGGGTTTTGTGCTCAAGGTGCGCGCTCGTCTCGGTCATCCAAGGGCGCGATTGTAGGGCGGATTCAGGAGCGAAGCGAACAATCCGTCACGAACCTAGAACCCGACAATCCGAAGGTAGCGGGCCTTGATTTGCTCGCCCCTGCTTTTGTAGGGTGGGTTAGCGGCGCTAACGCTGACTATGGGGGCACCACACTATTCGAGCGCTGCGCAACCCTTCGTTGGATTTTCTCGGTAGACCGCCATGGTGGGTTACGGCGCATTGAGGGCCGATGGTGTTTGCGTGCTCCTGGTTCGCGCCTAACCCACCCTACGGATTACTACAGCAGCTCAGATGCATTTGGGCTGCTGCGTCGTATCAGAACCCGGCAATCTGCAGATAGCTGGCGGTGATCTGCTCGCCCCAGAGCAGGGCAGTCCAGCCGGCAATTGCCAGATAAGGACCGAAGGGGATTGGTGTGCTGGTTTCGGCGTTGCGTAGGCGCAGCATAATCAGGCCGAGTACCGCACCCACTAATGACGACAGCAAAATCGTCAGTGGCAATACCTGCCAGCCGCCCCAGGCGCCAAGCATGGCCAGCAGCTTGAAATCGCCATAGCCCATGCCTTCCTTGCCGGTAACCAGCTTGAACAGCCAGTACACCGACCACAGGCTCAGGTAGCCGGCAATAGCGCCCCAGAGTGCATCTTCCAGGCTGGTAAACAAGCCGAAGCTGTTGGCAATCAACCCGAGCCACAGCAGCGGAAGCACCAGAGAGTCCGGCAGCAACTGATGATCAGCGTCGATCAGGCTCATCGCCAGCAAGCCCCAGGTCAGCGCTAGCATCGCACCGGCCTGCCAGGTGAAGCCGAAGTGCCAGGCAATATAGGCCGAGAGCAAACCGCAGGTCAGTTCAACCAGCGGGTAACGCGGGCTAATCGGCGCTTTGCAGCTGGAGCATTTGCCACGCAGAAATAGATAGCTGATAACCGGGATGTTTTCCCAGGGCTTTATTTCATGGGTGCAGTGCGGGCAGCTTGAGTTGGGTAATACCAGATTGAAGGTTGTCGTCTGAGCCTCAGCAGGCAGCGCTAATATCTCACGGGCCTGCTCACGCCAGTCGCGCTGCATCATTTTTGGCAGGCGATAAATTACGACATTGAGAAAACTGCCGATCAGTAAACCAATCAACAGCGCGCATAAAACAAAGGCCAGCACATGGCTGGCCAAAAAGTCGATTACTGACATTGGTTAAACGACGCTACCCAGCTGGAAGATTGGCAGGTACATGGCAATGATCAAGCCACCGACCAGTACGCCGAGCACCGACATGATCAGTGGTTCCATCAGGCTGGTAAGGCCGTCTACGGCGTTATCAACCTCGGCCTCGTAATAGCTGGCGACTTTGTCCAGCATCATATCCAGCGCGCCGGATTCTTCACCGATGGCGGTCATTTGGATGGCCATTGAGGGGAATACCGCGGTGCTGCGCATGGAGAAGTTCAGCTGCATACCGGCGCTTACATCCTGTTTGATTTTATTCACCGCATTCTTAAATACGATATTGCCGGTTGCACCCGCTACAGAGTCCAGCGCTTCTACAAGCGGAACGCCGGCCGCGAAGGTGGTGGCCAGGGTGCGGGCGTAGCGAGCGACAGATGATTTGTAGATGATGTCACCAACAATCGGCGCTTTCAGTGCGGTACGGTCGAGCCAGTTACGGAATTTCTCCGAGCGTTTTTTAGTTTCACCAAAGGCAAAGAATGCGGCAAACATGCCGATCAGGATGATAAACCACCACTCTTGCAGGGCTTGGGATATGCCGATTACAAACTGAGTAAAGGCCGGCAGTTCAGCGCCAAAGTTGGCAAATACAGACTCGAATTGCGGTACAACTTTGATCAGCAAAATAGCTGAAACAATTACAGCCACCACCACCACCGCAATAGGGTAGTTCATGGCTTTTTTGATTTTGGCTTTGAGCGCTTCGGTCTTTTCTTTGTAAGTGGCTACACGGTCCAGCAGGTTTTCCAGTGCGCCTGCTTGCTCGCCCGCATCTACCAGGTTGCAGAATAAATCGTCGAAATATTCTGGGCGCGTTCTAAGGGACGCCGCAAAGCTATTACCGGCTGCAACATGCTGCTTGATGTCATCCACCAGCTTGCGCATGTTGGGGTTATCAACGCCCTCGGCAATAATGTCAAAAGACTGCAGCAGCGGCACGCCGGCCTTCATCATCGTGGCCATTTGCCGGGCAAACAGCGCAATGTCCATTGGTTTGATCTTCTTGCCCGCGCTGAACAGCGAGGCAGACTTTTTGCGCACTTTGGTCGGGTTGATGCCCTGCTTGCGCAATTGCGCCTTTACCAATGCAGGGTTCTGGCCGCTGGCTTCACCTTTTATTTTGGCACCCTGCTTGTTGGTGCCTTCCCAGGCGAAGGTGCTGGTTTTTAGTGCTTTAACGGCCATCGGTTAGTCCTTAGTCACGCGGTTCACTTCAGCGAGGCTGGTAACTCCCTGCATGGCCTTCAGCAGGGCTGAAGTTCGCAGGTCATTAAAGCCGTCTTTGCGCATCTGGATGGAGATATCAATTGAGTTGCCTTCCTCCATGATAATCCGTTGCAGCGCAGGCGTGTTTTTAACCACTTCATAAATCCCGACACGGCCTTTGTATCCGCCGTTGCAATTCTCGCAGCCAACCGGCTCATAAATCTTGAATGTGCCGATTTTATCTTCTGGGAAGCCTTCCTCCAGCAAGGTCTCACGGGGGATTTGGATTTCTTTCTTGCAGTTATTGCAAAGCTTGCGTGCCAGGCGCTGGGCGATGATCAGGTTCACCGAGGTAGCGATATTAAATGACGGCACGCCCATATTGCGCAGGCGTGTCAATGTTTCTGCCGCGCTGTTGGTGTGCAGTGTTGACATCACCATGTGCCCGGTTTGTGCCGCTTTGATGGCGATGGAGGCAGTGTCCAAGTCTCGAATCTCACCGACCATGATGATGTCCGGGTCTTGACGCAGAAAGGATTTCAGGGCCGCGGTAAAGTCCATGCCCTGCTTGGGGTTGACGTTGACCTGGTTAATGCCCTCTAGGTTGATTTCCACCGGGTCTTCAGCCGTGGAGATATTCACGTCCACGGTATTGAGGATGTTCAGGCCGGTATACAGCGATACCGTTTTGCCGGAGCCGGTCGGGCCGGTGACCAGAATCATGCCCTGCGGTTGCTTGAGGGCGGCCATGTACAGGTCTTTCTGCGACTCTTCATAGCCGAGGGCGTCGATGCCCATCTGTGCGCTTGCCGAGTCAAGAATCCGCATCACAATCTTCTCGCCCCACAGGGTTGGGCAGGTACTGACGCGGAAGTCGATGGATTTGGTTTTCGAGATGCGCATCTTGATGCGCCCATCCTGCGGCTTACGCCGCTCAGAAATATCCAGGCCGGCCATCACTTTCAGGCGCGCAGAAATGCGGGGTGAAAGCTGGATCGGCGGGCGGGCTATTTCATGCAGGATGCCATCGGTACGAAAGCGCACCCGGTAGGTCTTCTCGTAAGGCTCAAAGTGCAGGTCCGATGAGCCCTTTTTAATGGCATCCAGCAGCATCTTATTAACAAAGCGCACCACGGGAGCGTCATCGGCCGAGTTGCCTTCGCCTGCGACGTCGGCATCATCATTAACGGCTTCGACATCCAGGCCGTCGAGGTCGACGTCGGCTAGGTCGTCCATGCCGCTATTGGCGGCTTCAAAGAACTTATCGATGGCATCACCGAGCTTGTCATCTTCAACCAGAATGGCCTCGGTATTCATCCCGGTGCTGAATTGAATGTCAGTAATAGCTTGGTGATTAGTCGGGTCGGAAACGGCCACAAACAGCTTGTTACCGCGCCGCCACAGTGGCAGCACACGGTGCAGGCGCACCAGCTTTTCTGTCACCAGGTCTTTGGGTTGGCTGTCTTTATCAATAGCATTGAGGTCGACGAAGGATACGCCGAACTGGTCGCTGGCCAGCTCCGCTAACACACGACTTTTAACCAGCTTGTTTTGTACCAGGTAGGTGACCAGCGACAGCTTGTTGCGTTGCGCTTGGGCTTGCGCCTGTTGCGCGGCTTTTTCATCCAGCAGTTCCGCCAACACCATCTGCCGGGCCAGGCCGGTAAGGGACACGCTATCGTTCATCACTAACTCCATAACAATGCGTGCGTTATAGCCTAGATGCTCAGGGCATGCCAAACCGAGCAAGGTCAGGTGACAAAAAATGGCAGTTAGTGCCAGCGGTGCGATGGTGGCTTGTCGGTGTGCTTACCCAAGAGGTTTGATTGTGGCTGTGTTGGGAGTTGGCATGCGAGCTGCATTGTGAGGTATAGGTCGTCGACCTATACACATTTAAGGAGATGCTTCTATGAAAGCTCAAATGCAGAAAGGCTTTACTCTGATTGAATTGATGATCGTGGTTGCGATCATCGGTATTCTGGCTGCTATCGCACTGCCTGCTTACCAGGACTATACAAACCGCGCCAAAGCATCTGAAATCGTTCTGGCGGCTAGCTCTGCGCGTACTTGCGTTCAAGAGATTAACCAGAGTGCAAAAAGTCTGGCGTCTGCCGACTTTGTAGCGTGCTCAACCTCGCAGACCTCCCAGTTTGTTAATACTGTAGCGGTTGACGCAAATGGTGTTATCACTGCTACTGGCACCATTCTTGCCGCTAATGATACAAGCGTTACGCTGACGCCAGAACCGGCAAACGCAAGAAATGGTGTGATTACTGCCTGGACCTGCTCTGGTTCTCCGTTAAAGTGGATGCCGGGTAGCTGTAAGTAATTGCTGCAAGCTTAACGTTGATTTGTTGAGAGTCTAACGTAAAGTCACGCGTTGAAGTGTTAAAAAGCCCCGGGTAACCGGGGCTTTTTTGTTTAGGCGCCTGGGCTAACTATTGTTTGATTGAAGATTGATGGTTTAACTCGCTGTTGGATTTATAGTGTAATTGCCTTTTTGTGTTCAGGGTGTCGCAATTCAGGTGGGGCTATGGTGTTGAAAGTTAGGTGCGAAGGGTTGATTTTGCTCGCAATGGTTGTATTTGTGTTTGCGTGGCTAATGCCAAATCATAATCCTCCTTGGACGTCTGCGTATCAGGAGTTTGCGAGTTTTCTTGCGGGGATGATGTTGCTACTGGCAGTGTCATTGTTGCGTGTAGGTAGGGTTACTCCTGCAATTATGAGTTTTTTGTTATTCCCGCTTGTTCCGCTCGTTCAAGGGTGGTTTGGGCTAATACTTATTCCGGGCGCTGAATGGGTTGTTGCTGTGTTTTTGCTCGGCTTTGCGCTGATGCTGATGGTTGGTTACAGCTTGGGCTCGCACTTGGAAAGTCGCGTGTTGTTTGCGCAATTATTGGCAGTGGCTTTTGTTTTAGGTGCAGTCTTATCTGTATGGGTTGCACTGCATCAATGGTTATTATTTTCTCCCAGTTCTTTCTGGGTAATAGACTTGCCCCGCGGCGGGCGGCCGTATGCCAATCTTGCGCAACCGAATAGCCTTGCAACACTTTTGTGTATGGGGTTGGTCGGCGTTGTATATTTGTTTGAGCGCTATTTAATAAACCATGTTTCGGCTGGGTTGTTAGCAGTATTGCTTATTTTTGGTGTTGCGTTGACCCAGTCCCGAACACCGTGGGTTTTCTCTGTTGCGCTGCTGGCATTCTGGAGTTGGAAGGCACATGGCGGAAAGTTACGTCTTTCTGTCCTGGCTTTGCTCGGCTGGCTAAGTATTTATGTTGTCTTTCTGCTGGCTTTGCCAAGCATTTCCGCAGGTTTGCTGACTGCTGAAAGCAATCCGTTGGCGCGTGCGGGATCTTTCCAGCGATTAACGATGTGGGCTCAGCTCTGGCAAGCTGTCCTGCAAGGTCCTATCTGGGGCTATGGCTGGGGGCAGGTAAGTGTTGCTCAGGCAAGTGTGGCGGTAGGCTATCCGGCTCCTGATTTAGCAACGCTTTACAGTCACAACATATTACTGGATCTGCTGTTGTGGAATGGTCCCGTCTTAGGGGGGGGGGTTATTGTTTTAGTCGCGAGTTGGCTGTTGCGTCTTGGTTGGAGCGCTCGATCATCGGAAAGCTTATTTGCGCTACTCGCTGCCGGTTGTGTGCTGGTGCATGCGATGCTGGAATATCCCTTGGCATATGCTTTCTTCTTACTGCCGCTTGGGCTTCTCCTTGGGTTGGCAGCGGCTGAGTGTCGTTCTGCGTTTGATATTAAAGTTTCCTCTTGGTTGCTGGGGCTGGTGTTGGTGTGTTCAATTATTCTGTTTTATTGTTTTTTTAAAGAGTATCGCATTATTGATGAGTATTATAGGGTTAGCCGTCTTGAGGAAGCGCGAATTGTTGGAGTAAAAACAGGGGTTGTTCCAGAAGTTGTTTTGATTAGTGAGCCCCGAGAGTATGTTCGCTTTGTTCGTTTTCAGCCTTTTGAAGGTATGTCAAGCTCTCAGCTTGACTGGATGCGTAAGGTCACTTTGCGTAAGCCTATTGCGTTTAGTTTGTTTCGATATGCTTTGGCGCTTGGGCTGAATGGCCGGCCAATAGATGCAATTGAGCAGCTTAAGATAGTGCGTGCGCAGTTTGGTGAGTCTGTTTATCTTCAGGCGTTAGATGAACTTAAGGGTATGGAAGAGAAATACCCGCAGCTGTCTGCGATTCGGCTGCACGTGGACGGGGCGTTCTAGGGTTGGTCTGAATCGCGTTATGGCGGATTGGTAGGGTGGGATCGGCGTAGGCGCTTCCGTATTTTGCCGCTAACTTCCGGTATCTGCCGTTATATTGAGCGTCTCGTGAACGTGCGGGATGTTTCGTTATGGATAATTGAGCAGTATTGGGATCACCATTCACGGATGAAAATTTATCAACAGATTACGCTTGCGACTAATCCATCCGAAGGTCCGCGGTATTTCCTAGGCTACACTCTGAGCTTCGATCTCTAGCATAGGTCGGAATGCCGGATTATCCTCGTGTTCTCGTTCCGGGGGCGAGCCTGTTTTTAACGGTCGATTTTCTGCTGCGGCGCAATAACGATTTGCTGATTCTGCATGTCGATGTCTTGCGTGATGCTATGGCCGCGTTAACCGCCGCCCTCTTTTTATGATTAATGTATGTGTAGTTCTGCCTTAGCATATGTATTGCGTTTGGGTGTTACCGTCGGGCGATGCTGGGCGGCCGCGAAAACTGAGTGCAACACCTGACCTTTCCGGTACGGTGCTGCCCCTATGTCCTATTCCGAACTCAGCG
>NZ_JAPPVG010000035.1:0-62831 GCF_028680365.1 Pseudomonas sp. MIL19
CGAATCGTGTTGCGCGCCAACCCGGTGCGCTTGGCTATCTCATGCAGCGACAGCTTGTCGCGGAAATACATCCGGCGGATTTTGCCCATCATTTCCATACTGATCACCCTGTGTTCTCCTGCTCAAAAATTGAGCAGAAGCAGTTGAACACCTGGGTCAGTTTTCAGTCGGCAGAACAGCCTCTACTGGGTCAGTTTTCGGTCAGCGGCAACACACCCGCAAGCTGCGCGCCCAAGAGCCAGGCATAGCGTCTGAGTTTGATGAAATGCAAGAAGCCCAGCGCCGTTACCAGGCAATGCTGCGGAGACAAGAGCAGGAGCGTAAGCAGAAGCTGCAACAAGAACAGCAGCAGCTAGGTCGCGCCCTGCGCTTGGGGCTGTCACAGCAGCGATAAAAAACCCCGCCTAGGCGGGGTTTTTAGTGGGTGCTCTATTCACAAGGCCGCAAATAGAACAATTGCAGCGGCTGCGAAGGCTAGGCATGCGGCCACGATGTTGAGTCGAGCGATTCGCTTGGCATCTTCAACAGGTGCAACCACGCGCCGAAGGGCTGCATCTACCTCGGTCCTGACGGCATCGGCCGTTGCTTTAGCGCTGTCCTGCATTGCCTTGGCCATCGTTTCCCGACTTGCCGACAGTGCAGCGTTCAGGATGCGCTCCGCTTTCTCCTTGGCATCAGCGCCCCACCGGAAAGCAATGCTTTCTAGTTCCTCCTTGAAGGTGTCCAGCATGTCCTGCTGGGCCTTCTCAGAGTCCCGCATTAAGCGCTCATTGATCGTGTGGAGCACCATAATCGGATCGTCACGGGAGACGGCGATGTTGTGCTTAACCGCAATTTCCTTAATCAGCTCATCTACCGGGTCACTCACAGCGCTACCTCTTACAGAACGGGCACATTTTCAAGCTGTGCGTAGATTTGGCTCTTGATGATCTTGAGGCGCTGGCGCGTCATGATCGTCAGCGATTCCAGGGCCAGTGCGTCATCGAAGGTCAGGCGATCCTGGAGCATGTCGCTCAGGTCTTGACCGTAAGTTTCCTTCTTCAAGTCGGGAATTTGAATGATGGCGGAAACCCGGCTCTTGTTTGCCGTGTACGCCTTCAATTGCTCGAATGTCTTGCCCTCATGCTCAATCGGCCCCCAATACGGGTTGAGCCAGACCACGAAACGGGCCTCGGCCGGGAACTGGCCGGCGAGCTGGGCGAATCCGCTCAGAGTATCGATCAGAGCCTGGCCCCCCGTGATAACGGTGTGAACAACCAGCTCATGCCCCATTTCTTGCAGCAACGTCGGCACCTGGTTCGTTACCAGGTAGTGGGAGAGGGGGACGAAAGAGCTTGCCCCGTTGTCGATCACTACGTCATTGGTTGACGGTGCGATCAGTTCGACCAGGCTATCGAAGTTGCGCGAGTTGATTTCATCGCCATCCATGATCTGGAGGCGGCGAACATTCAGCGACTTGTAGCCGTGGAATGTCGAGTTGACCGGATCTGTGTCGAGGCACAAGGGAGCCTGGCCCTTGCTTGCTTTGTACTGTGCGATCAGAGCAGCGATCACGGACTTTCCGACGCCGCCCTTGCCCTGGAGAACCATGTGAATTTTTGCCATTAGAGTAAATCCTCTTTCCTTGGAGTTGAGTCAAACGAGAAGCCGGCCGGTGTGTTCGGCTTGGTTACGACCGGCTCAGGAGTGGCCGGCGCTGGTGATGGCTTCGGTTTGGCCGCTGGGGTTTTGGCCGGTGTTGGTGTCCTGGCCGGAGCTTCCTGCACTGCTGGTATGGAGGGGGCGGCAGCAGTTGTAGGCTGACGAATCAGCTTCTTGACGTACCCAATGAAAGCGTCATATCGGAAGGCAATAGCGCCCTCGGCATAGAGCGTTTCCCATACGTCTTTTACAGGCCAGCCGTCATCAAGGGCCTGCCGTACTTCATCCCGAACAGCCAAAAATGCCGCCCGGTTTTTACCTGCTCGGCCCGGCTGTGTCTTCTTCTGCGCCCGTTCTGCTATGCGCTCAGAAAGGCTTTTGGCGCTCTTAGCCATGTCGATCCCATATCCATCATTACCCCGATTAAAGGCCGATTCTAAACCGATTGAAGCCTTACACGCCCATTCTAGCCCGTTTTCCACTGGTTTCACTATATCCGCTGTTGTTCTACGTTTTATCGTGTCCTAGAGGTGGATCAATCGGCTTTGTATGCGATACTCACCTGGCGTTAAACGGCTCGAAGAGCCGGGCAAGATAGGTGAAGTTAGCTAACCGGCAAGCCGGTTAACTATCTTCACTTGCCCTTATTCGCGCTTCGCGCTCAACGGGGCATCTTGCTCTGCGAGGCTGGACGGCTACCGCCGTCAGAAGCAGCGGCAAAGCCGCAAAGGAAAAGCGGGATGGACGAGAAGAAAATCACAAGGAAGGACACCCATTTACGGGTGCCTGTCCTGCCAGAAGAGAAAGCAAAAATTGAGGAAAGCGCCCGTGCTGCTGGTAAGTCCGTTGCGGCTTACATGCGGGCGGTTGGCCTTGGCTATGAGCTGCAAAGCGTGATCGACAGTCGTCTAGTCCTGGAGCTGGCCAAGGTCAACGCCGATCAAGGCCGCTTAGGGGGACTCTTGAAAATGTGGCTTGTGAGCGACAAGCGACTTGCCGGGATTGAGGAAGAGCAGTTGCACAGAACCATCCGGGTTGTCCTGGACAGGATCGGTGAAACGCAGGCGGCTCTTTTGGAGCTGGCGAAGAAAGCATGACCCTTTTTTTAGCCGCTAAAAAAGGCGCAGGCAGATGATCGCCAAGCGCATTCCAATGAACTCGGCGAAGAAGAGCAGCTTCGCAGGGCTGGTGAAGTACATCACCAGCAGCCAGGGAATCAATGAGCGGGTCGGCGAGGTGCGCGTCACCAATTGCCAGACCGAAGAGCTTTCATGGGCTGTGTATGAAGTTCTGCACACTCAGAAGATCAACACCCGTGCCGAGGGCGACAAGACCTATCACTTGCTGATAAGTCTCGCGCCGGGAGAGCAACCTTCAAGCGAAGTGCTACGCGACATTGAAGATCGCGTATGCAGCGCAATAGGCTACCAAGAGCATCAGCGAGTCAGTGCGGTGCATAACGACACTGACTGTCTGCACATCCACATTGCAATTAACAAGATTCACCCGGAGCGCCACACGCTCCATGAACCATATCGAGACTTCAAGACGCTGGGCGATATATGCGCCCGCCTGGAGCTTGAGCATGGGTTGCAGCAGGTCAACCACGCCCGCAAAAAGAGTGTGAGCGAAGGTCGCGCAAACGACATGGAGCAGCACGCCGGGGTTGAGAGCTTGATTAGCTGGGTGCGCCGCGAATGCTTGGAGCAAGTCCAGGGTGCGAAGAGCTGGACTGAGTTGCACCAGGTCTTGCACGAAAACGGTTTGGAGCTGCGTGAACGCGGCAATGGTTTGGTAATTACCGACCAGGCCGGAACGATGGTCAAAGCCAGCACCGTCGCCCGCGACCTATCTAAAGGCAAACTAGAGGAACGCCTTGGGGCGTTCGAGAATCAACGGCAGCAAACCCGGGCCTCACTCAAACAAGGCAAACCACTCCCGCGTAAGCCGGGAATCGGGCGGGTAGGGCGTCGCCCACCTCCCGCCAGCAAGAACCGGCTACGCGGCTTGTCCACCCTGCAAACTATCCAGATCGACAGTGGCAAGCGCTACGAGAAAAGCCCCGTAAGGCACAAGTCAGATACGACAGAGCTATATGCGCGTTTCCGTGACGAGCAGAACGCTGTACGGCATACGAAGGCCAAGGAGCTGGCTACGGCCCGTGATCGCCGCGATAGGGCGATTGAGTACGCCAAGAATGTAGCCAAGCTAAAACGTTCTTCAATCAAGCTGATGGCTACCCCTGGCCTGACAAAGAAGCTGCTTTATGCCAGCACACACAAATCGCTCCAGGAACAGATAACCAGCCTGCGCGCCGAACACATCAAGGCCATTGAAAATATCAACACGCTGAACAAAGCGCGGCAGTGGGCTGACTGGCTTCAAGTAAAGGCCCTGGAAGGCGATCAGGACGCCCTGAAAGCGCTTCGCGCACGTCAGGGCGTGAAGGGGTTGCAAGGGGATGCGGTTTCAGCCAAAGGGCAACAGCAGCCAGCCAAGCCCGTTCCGCTTGAGCAAGACCACATCACGAAAGAAGGCACCGTTATTTACCGCGCGGGAGCATCCGCGATCCGGGATGACGGCAGCAAACTTCAACTATCCAAGGGGGCCAACTTTGACGGCATTGAGACTGCCTTGCGGATGGCCGCTGCGCGCTACGGGGAAAAAATCACCATCACCGGCTCCGATCAGTTCAAGGAGCTGGTTGCACAAACGGCGGCAATCAGAAACCTGTCAATCAAGTTCGACGACCCAGCCCTAGAGCAGCGTCGTCAATCACTGCAACAAGCGATAGAGAAGGAGAGAAGCAATGTCGGAAGAACTGACAGAGGAAGAGCTGCTGGCTCAGGCGCTGGCGTCGATGGATTCAACGCCGCCAGGGTCGGACGAGGAACCGGGGCCGGAAGAACCACCGGAGCCGGGCGAAGTACTGGAGTTCGGGGAAATACCACCGGAACCGGGCTTTCTGGACGAGCTGGAACAGCAACCAGTGGACGAGTCACCGTTCGCGCCCCTGGAGGAACCCCAAAGCCTGGTGTTGCAAGAGTTGGACGCAAGCCGCCGCCCGAAAGCCAGAACCGTTTGCGAGCGCTGTCCAAACTCGGTGTGGTTCAGCTCACCCAAGGAAGTGAAGTGCTATTGCCGCGTGATGTTCCTGGTGTCGTGGAGCACCAAAGAGCCAAACCAGATAACGGGTTGCGACGGGATGTTTCTAGGTCAGGAGTAATAGCGCCCGAGGGTAAAGCTATTTCGAGCGCTCAAGCAGCAAGGCAGTACGTCGCCGAGCGGGAGGATAAACGGGCGAAAGGCTTCGATATACCGAAGCACAGGATATATAATCAGGCCGATGATGGGCCGGCAACCTTTGAAGGATTACGCCAGGTTGAGGGGCAGTCGATGGCGCTGCTTAAACGTGGTGATGAACTCTTGGTGCTGCCCGTCAATGAGGCCACAGCACGGCGCATGAAGCGCATGAAGCTGGGCGATCCGGTCACAGCAAACGCTACAGGTGCGATCAAAAGCAAAGGAAGAAGCAGATGATTTCAAAAGACAAGTTCAACAATGCGGTCGGGCCGCAGGTACGGGCAAAGAAGCCCGGAGTCGGGAAGGTCATTCCCGCCCTGTCGCTACTCTCCATTGGGGTCGGCCTGGCTGCAGCGACTCAATACTTCGCCTATGACTTCAAGTACCAGGACGTACTAGGCCCGCACGTCAATCATATCTATGCCCCGTGGTCGATTCTGACCTGGGCCAGCAAGTGGTATGGCACCTATCCCGAGGCTGTTATGCGAGCCGGTAGCATCGGCGTGCTGGCTTCCGGGATCGGCCTGCTTGGCCTGGCGATCACAAAGATGATCCAAGCCAACAGCTCCAAGGCAAACGAGTACCTGCACGGTTCGGCCCGTTGGGCGAACAAGAAGGACATTCAAGCTGCTGGCCTGCTGCAACGTGATCGGACGGGCCTGGAGATTGTTACCAGCAAGTCAGCTCCCACCCACACAGGCGTATATGTGGGGGCCTGGCTGGATAAGAACGGTGTTCAACACTACTTGCGGCACAACGGGCCGGAACACATCTTGACCTATGCCCCGACCCGTTCAGGTAAAGGCGTCGGTCTGGTTATCCCAACACTGCTGTCCTGGCCGGCGAGCACGGTTGTAACCGACCTAAAGGGCGAGCTGTGGGCTTTAACGTCTGGCTGGCGGAAGAAGCACGCAAACAACAAGGTGCTGCGCTTCGAGCCTGCATCCAGCAACGGCGGTGTGCGTTGGAATCCGCTGGATGAAATCCGCATTGGCACGGAGAACGAAGTAGGGGACGTGCAGAACCTTGCAACCCTGATCGTTGACCCGGACGGCAAGGGCTTGGAAAGCCACTGGCAGAAAACCAGTCAGGCCCTGCTGGTCGGCCTCATCATGCACGTTCTGTACAAGAGCAAGATCGAAGGCACCTTGGCCACCCTGCCAGAAGTTGACCGCATCCTGGCTGATCCAGACCGCGACCTCGGCGAGCTGTGGATGGAAATGACCACCTACGGCCACGTTAACGGCAAGAACCATCCAGTGGTTGGCTCATCCGCCCGCGACATGATGGACAGGCCGGAAGAGGAAGCCGGCTCGGTACTGTCTACGGCCAAGTCTTACCTGTCCCTGTACCGCGACCCGATTGTTGCCCGCAACGTCAGCGCGTCAGAGTTCAAGGTGAAAGACCTCATGAACCATGACAACCCGGTCAGCCTGTACATCGTCACGCAGCCGAACGACAAGGCACGTTTGCGTCCCCTGGTGCGCGTGCTTCTCAACATGATTATTCGCCTGCTGGCCGACAAGATGGAGTTCGAGAACGGCCGGCCAGTCGCGCACTACAACCACCGCTTGCTAGCGATGCTTGACGAATTTCCAAGCCTGGGAAAGCTGGAGATTCTGCAAGAGTCGCTAGCGTTCGTTGCCGGCTACGGGATCAAGTGCTACCTGATTTGCCAGGACATTAACCAGCTCAAGTCGCGGGAAACCGGCTATGGGCCTGACGAGACAATTACCTCGAACTGTCACGTCCAGAATGCTTATCCACCTAACCGCGTGGAAACGGCTGAGCACCTTTCCAAGCTCACCGGGCAAACTACCGTAGTCAAAGAGCAGATCACCACCAGCGGCAGGCGCACCAGTGCTTTGCTGGGCCAGGTGTCCAGGACGATGCAGGAAGTGCAGCGCCCGTTGCTGACGCCTGACGAATGCTTGCGGATGCCAGGCCCGGTCAAGTCAGCGGGCGGCGACATAACCCAAGCGGGGGATATGGTCGTCTATATGGCTGGCTATCCAGCGATCTATGGGAAGCAGCCCCTTTACTTCAAAGACCCGATTTTCCAAGCCAGAGCCTCGATCCAGGCACCGAAGGCAAGCGACAAGCTGCGTTTCGTTCAAGAGCCGCAGGCGTCGGAGGCCATCACGATATGAGCCGGTTCCTCAAGAAGTTCACCATCGGGACAACCATCGTTGGCACCGCCGTCCTGCTGCTGGGCGTTGGATGCTATTCGGTAGGCGCTCGGGTGAATACCACCAAGAGCATTCCGGTAGGCATCTACTGGATGACGGGAGATCCGGTAGAGAAGGGGGCTTATGTCGTTTTCTGCCCGCCGCAGGTCGGTGTGTTCGATGAAGCCAAGGAACGCGGCTATATCGGGGCTGGATTCTGCCCTGGCGGTTACGGCTTCATGATGAAGCGCGTTTTAGCGGCTAAAGACGACCAAGTTGCTGTTACCGACGAAGGTGTAGCCGTCAACGGCCAGTTACTCCCGCTTAGTGCCCCCCTGGCAACTGACAAAGCTGGCCGTGAGCTGCCGCGCTACCAAGCCACCCACTACACGCTCGGAAATTCTGAGTTGCTGCTTATGTCGGACGTAAGCGGAACCTCATTTGATGGCCGCTATTACGGGCCGATCAGCCGCAATCAGATCAAGGGCGTAATTCGCCCCGTAGTCACTTGGTAAGGAGGCCAATATGCGTTTATTCATCGCAGAAAAACCGTCTGTAGCAAAAGCCATTGCCGGCGAGCTGGGCACAACCAATCGCGGCGATGGATTCATTCAGTGCGGTGACGATTTTGTGACCTGGTGCTTCGGCCACATGCTGGAGCAAGCAGAGCCGGATGCTTACTTGCCGGAAGACGTGCCGCGCAACAACTCGGGCAAGAAAATCTGGCGGGCGGAAGACTTGCCGATCATTCCAGAAACCTGGATCAGTGAGCCGAAACCGGATGCAAAGCAGCAGCTCGCCGCTATCGGTCAGCTCATTAAGAAGGCATCGTTGATCGTCAATGCCGGCGACCCCGACAGGGAAGGGCAGCTTCTTGTGGATGCCGTCCTGGAACACTTCAACAGTAACAAGCCGGTTAAACGCTTTTGGGTATCCGCACAGGATTCGGTATCCGTGCAGCGCGGTCTGGCCGCACTCAAGGATAACGAGACGTACAAGGGCTGGGCGGAAGCTGCGCTAGGGCGCGGCAGAGCCGATTGGTTGATTGGGATGAACCTCAGTCGTGCCTACACGTTGCGCGCCCAGCGTGGCGGTGGCCAAGTGGTACTGTCGATAGGCCGGGTACAGACTCCGACCCTCGCCCTGGTGGTGCAGCGGGATCGTCAGATTGAAGCCTTCAAAGCCATTGATTTCTTCAACATCCAGGCCAGTTTCAAGCATGAGAAGGGCAGCTTCGCGGCTGAGTGGATAGCAAAGGAAGATCAGGCCGGCCTAGATCCGGAAGGCCGCTTGATCGACAAGAAAGAAGCGGATGCCATCACGCAGGCGGTTGCAGGCAAAAGCGGCACGATCATCGAGCACAGCGACACACCGAAAAAGGACAACCACCCTCGGGCCTTTGCTTTGTCCGACATTACGTTGGTTGCTTCCAAGAAGTTCGGCTATTCCGCCGATGAAGTGTTGAAGGTCTGCCAGGCCCTCTACGAGCAGAAGCTGACCAGTTACCCGCGCACCGACTGCGACTATCTGCCCGAGTCGCAGCACGCAGACGCCCCCCAGGTTTTGGCCGCAGTTAAGAAGGTCAATCCCGAGTGGGCGCGCATCATCGACGCGGCCGACCCAAGCATTAAATCCAAGACCTGGAACGACGCGAAGATTACAGCTCACCACGGGATTATCCCAACGATGCATGTTGGCGACGTATCTGGACTAACGCCAAGCCAGCGCAACATTTACGGCCTGATCGTTCGCGCTTACCTGGCTCAGTTCTTCCCGCTGCATGAGTACATGAGCACCAAGATCATCCTGGAAGTTGGTGGCGAGACGTTCGGGGTGACTGGCAAGACCGTGACCCGTAACGGTTGGAAAGACGTTTACGGCAACCTTGGCGACGATGAGGACGAGGGCGAAGAGAAGAAGGCCAACCAGGTGCTGCCGCCAGTGAAACAGGGCGACCCTGTTACCTGCATTGAGGCAATCCTGAAACCGACCAAGACGAAGCCACCGGAGCGCTTTACCGAGGGCACCTTGGGCAAGGCGATGGAGAATATCCACAACTACGTCACCGAAGCCGAGCACAAGAAGATCCTCAAGGAAGGCGATGGCATTGGCACCTCGGCTACTCGCGCTTCAATCATCACCGAACTGAAAAATAAGAAATTCTTGGAGCCGAAGGGCAAGGCCATCGTCAGCACCCAGCTTGGCCGTGGGTTGATCGACGCCCTGCCCGAAGTGGTGAAGAGTCCGGTACTCACAGCCCTGTACGAGCGGATGCTGAAACAGATCGAGCAGAACAACGGTAGTTTGGATGAGTTCCTGGCCAAACAAGAGGCGTTCATTCGTGAGCAGGTAGCCAAGGCCAACGATGGTTCTGTGAAGATCGCCGGCGCAGGTGGCCTCCCTTGCCCTAAGTGCAAGACCGGATCACTGCGCCGCTTCCCCAGGAAGGCCGGGGACGGCTTTTTCTGGAGCTGTTCCCGCTATCAGGAAGGGTGCGATGCCAGCTTTGACGACAAGGGCGGCAAGCCCGTCCCGAGGGTGCCCGTCACCGTTTCCCAAATACACAAATGTGGTGCGTGCAGTCGCGGCCTGAGCCGTCGCATGGGCACCAAAAGACCCGGTAAGCCCGC
The DNA here is from genome assembly GCF_028680365.1 of Pseudomonas sp. MIL19. Taxonomy (NCBI): domain Bacteria; kingdom Pseudomonadati; phylum Pseudomonadota; class Gammaproteobacteria; order Pseudomonadales; family Pseudomonadaceae; genus Pseudomonas; species Pseudomonas sp. MIL19. The sequence goes on from NZ_JAPPVG010000035.1 coordinate 9,743, forward strand.
GCTGCCGTGGTGGAGTTGCAGCGGTTATCCCGAGTGCAAGCAGTCCTATCCAGACCTCAAAGGCAAACCTGATTTCAGCAAGCGTTAAGGAGAACAGCATGAAAAATTCAAGCAACGATCAAACAGGCAGCACCCTACTTGAAGAACAAGCGGAAAAGGAATTTGACTCCGAGTCTGCAAGTGCGGAACTGCTAAACGAAAAGATGGCTGATGCCCGTCTTCCACGCTATCAAGCCGAGTTCGACGCGGAAGAAGCCGAGCGGGCAGGGGCGTTCAAAGAAGATGCTCTAGATGAGTCTGCTGCTGTTGAAAGTGGCGATGATTTGAATGACGACCTGGAGCCGGCGTTCCTGGACGATGATGGCCCTAGCGCAGATATTCCGCCGTTCATTACCACCACCAATGCCCGCGAGCTGTACGACCTTCAAGAAGACGAATCGGTGATTGACGCCATCGACCGTAAGGCCAAGGAGGGCTAACCCATGCCTATGACAAAGGCCGAAGCGCAGGGAGTAACGCGGCTATTTGTCCGCGATTATCCTGGCGCACTGGAGCTGGCCTATAGATTTCGGGAGGACACGGCAGGTTTATACGGGGATCGAGCGGCCGAAGTGCCTGGGGGCATGAAGGGCGGATATATCCCGAAGCCGACCGAGCACAACGGCCGTACGTACCGAGGCCGGATCGACGTTCCCCTGGAGAACATGACCGACGCCCGCGACCTATTGCTGACGTTACGGCATGAAGTCTTGGGGCACTACGGGGCAAACACTTTTGCGCCGGCAGAGAAGCGCGCTTTGCTGGACGGCCTGGCAGCCTCCCGCGAAGAACCCAGCTTGAAACCTCTATGGGATGACGTAGACCGCCGTTATGCCGACAGCTCGCAGGACGTGCGGGCCGAGGAAGTCTTTGCTTTGTACTGTGAGGGTGTCGCCCCAAACCAGCATGCCGGCATAGACCAGGTGCAGCAGCGTGGTCAGCAGTCGTTCGCTGAAACCTGTATTGCCCGTGCTCGGCCTATGCAGGCCAGCGATCTACAGAACATCGTGTGCATGGTCGCTCAGGGCATCCAAGAACGATCCAGGACACAGCAGACATTCCCGCACCTCAATGAACTATTCAGGAAAGGCGAGACGATGGAACCGAAAAAGCCGTTTCACGAAATAGTTGCTGAAAAGCTAATTGAGCAACTCAAGGCCGGTACAGCACCTTGGCAAAAACCGTGGATGCCTGGGGAGTTCGGTTCCATGCCGATGAACCCCACCACGGGGAACCGTTACAAGGGCGTCAACTCAATCCAGCTCATGATGCAAGGCTGCAGCGACCCTCGTTGGATGACGTACAACCAGGCGCTGGATCAAGGTGCACAAGTCCGCAAGGGCGAGAAGAGCACCATGATCCAATACTGGAAGTTTTCCGAGGAACGCATCAAGAAAGAGAATGGCAAGCCTGTCCTCGATGAGAAGGGCAATAAGGTCAAAGAGACTGTGCAGTTGGAGCGTCCGAAGTGCTTCCATGCTTATGTCTTCAACGCTGAGCAAATCGACGGGCTGCCCGCGATAACGCGCAAAGAACAAACCTGGGACGCTGTAGAGCGCGCAGAGCACATCTTGCAGGCATCAGGAGCGCGAATCACACATGCAGCCGGTGATAGGGCGTTCTACCGCCCTTCAACCGACAGCATCACCATGCCCGAGCGCGGCCAGTTTGCCTTGGCCGACAATTACTATGCGACCGCGCTGCATGAGCTTGGTCACTGGACTGGTCATCCTTCGCGCCTTGATCGTGATTTGTCTAACCCGTTCGGGTCTGAGGGTTACGCCAAGGAAGAGCTGCGCGCAGAGATTTCCAGCATGATCCTGGGCAACGAGCTGGGCATTGGCCACGACCCTGGCCAGCACGTTGCGTATGTCGGGTCATGGATCAAGGTGCTGCAAGAAGATCCACTGGAGATATTCCGGGCAGCCGCGGATGCCGAGAAAATCCAGGCTTTCGTTCTGGCGTTTGAACAGAAGCAGGTTCAAGACCACCAGGTTGATGCTGAGCAGCTAGGCCAAGAGCAGGCCGAGGTATTGGCCCATATCCAGGCAACCCACAAGAACGCGAACCCCGGATATAGCGCTCTAGAGTCATGGCAGACACTGGAGCGAGCGGCCGAGGCGAATGGCCTCAAGGCGATGCTTCGCTGGTCGAATGCTGGAGAGTACGAGGCTGATATTCGCGTCGAGTACCAGGATGCAGACGGCAAATTGATTCCAGTACATAGCGAGCTGCACAGCGGAGACGGTAAAGCAGTGAGCTGCATCGAGGGGCAGCGTGTTCCAGGTACTGGTATGACTTCGGATGCTGAATGGCAGACGGACGCCCTTAACTCAGCAATCGCTACAGATCAGCATCGGCAGCAGCAGAAGCAAGAGCAGCAGCAAGCAACCTCACCAGCGGCTCGCTATGAAGAAATGCTTACTAAGGGCGGACGTCTTGTAGATCGGCTGGTGGAATCCCGGTTGATGACGCCTGCCGATGCGGCGCTCACTGATGCGCGGCGCGACCTCCTGAGCATGTCAGTAGCGCCAGAGGCTGACCAAGCGGTGTTCAGGCAGGCCAGCGAAAAGGCGCTAGGCGTCGAGTTACCCCCTGAGTGGGACGGACGTGTCGAGCTAAGCGCAGTGCGCGACGATGACGCATTGCCGAACCAGTATGTCGTGAGTGTGGGGGCGGGCGATCAATCACGGCAGGTTGCAGTGTTGAGTACATCCGACGAGGCCATTGCTTTGGCGGATCGACTCTTGATGATCGAAACATACTCGCAGCACGCAGCGTCTAACCTTCAAGATTTGAAGGCGGTTCAAGACAAGTTGGAGAACCACCGGAGCGATGCGCGCCTTCAGCTACACGGCAGTCAGCAACAGGAGGCCACATTGGAGCAAGGACAGCAGTTGCCCCAACAGGAAATCACACAGCAGCAACTGACTGCCGAGCAGTGGGTGCTGGACAAGCTGAGCAGTGATCTTCGCCCGGCCATCGGCCGGATGAACGAGCGTCAGCTAGACACCGTGCAGGGCGTCCTGGGTTCAATGCACCCAATGGGTAACCACAACCCATTCTGGCAGCGCCATGAGCAAGCGGCCGAGGCCATGTACCAGGATGTTGACCAGGTAGAGAAGCAGATATTCGATGCTACTGATGCGGTCAGCGAGCGGCGCGAAGTGCTCCAGGGGCAGGGACTGGTTCAGGCTGATGATATGCAGCAAGCAGTCGAGCAAGCACGACTGCGAGAAGAGCAGGTGCGACAAAACCCAAACAGCACCGACGAGGACATTTCTGCGGCCAAAGAAGAACGCAAAAATGCCGAGGTTGCGCTTGCTCTAAATGATCCTGAAATGCAGCGTCGAATAGCCGAACTCGAAAAGAGCGAAGCGCGTAGCGAGCAGAGCAGTACCAACGTGGCCAAGGAAAAGACCTGGTTGGCTGTGCCATACGAGCAGCGCGACGAGGCCAAGAAAGTCGCTGGGAAACTACAGAATGGCCGCTCGGCCATCGGCTTCGATAAGCCGACTAAATGCTGGTATGCGCAGCCAGGCGCAGACCTGGACAAGCTCCAAAAATGGTTACCGGAGAACCAGGTTCGCCAGGCTCCAGCGATGGAGCCGCGAGAAGAGTTCGCCCAGGTCATGAAGGAAGCCGGCCTAGTTGTTGATGGAGAGCACCCCATCATGGACGGTAAATGGCATCGGGTGTCGGTCGAGGGTGGAAGCAAGGGCAACACCTCGGGAGCCTATCGGGGCTTCGAACTGGCCCCAGGCGAGAAAGGCGTTCCAGCAGGTACGATCCAGAACCACCGCACAGGCTTCCAATCGAACTGGAAAGCCAAGGGCTACGCGCTGAGCGAGGGCGACAAAGCATCTTTCAATGCAGAAGCAGCACAGCGGCAAGCTCAGCGAGAGCAAGAACGACTGGCAAACCAAGTTCGCGCAGTTAAGGCGATTGGTGAATTGCTGGCGATCGCACCGCAAGCAACAGCGGATCACACCTATCTCAAGAACAAGGAAGCCCGGCCGGGCGACCTCAAGGTTGTGCCTACTGACACAACTGGCTTGCCGGCAGATTCGATCATTCTGATCGGAAAAAACGCCAGGGAGTCGAAGGCGCTACGCGAGGCCAACCCGGATAATCTGGTCTTCACAGCCGGCGACTTGCTGTTGACCGCACAGGACAGCAATGGCGACCTCAAGGCTGCGCAATTAATTCGCGCCAACGGCACGAAGATGTTTGCCAAGGGAACCGAGAAGCACCAGAACTTCCATGTTGTCGGCGGTGCCGGCCTGGAGGCTCTACAAGAGGCCCCTGCCATCGTAATCGGCGAAGGCTATGCCACGGCCGACACCCTGTCGCAAAGCCTTGGGTATGCCACTGTTGCGGCCTTTGACTCGGGCAACCTGCCCCATGTCGCCAAGCAAATGCGCGAGCAGTTCCCGGACAAGCCAATTTTGATCGCTGGGGACAACGATCTTCACCAGGAGCTGATCGACGGCAAGAACCCAGGCCGAACCAAAGCCCAGGAAGCAGCAAAAGCGGTAGAGGGCAAGGCCATCTTCCCGATCTTCGCACCAGGCGAGCAAGCCTATCCGGCCGGCGTTGAACCCATCGGCCAGGAGAAGGCCCGCGCCAATAAGCTGACCCCGGAGCAACAGGAGGCGATCAACCAGATGAAGCGCTTCACGGACTTCAACGACCTGGCCACCAAAAGCAGCCTTGGCCGCGAGGCCCTGGATCGCCAAGTGCGTTCAGAAGTTGGCTTGGCCATCGAGAAGCACCAGGAGCGCATCGAGCAGAAACGTCTGGAGCAAGTCCAGGCACAGACGCAAACAGAGAAGCAACAGCCGCGCCGGGCAATGTCGCGCTAACAAGGAGAAGTTGAAGTGGTAATGAAAATTGCAAACCGCAATAACGGCGATGCCGGCGTATTTATGAAGCCAGAGGGCAGCGTGAAGGTTGTAGTCCTCAACGGCAGCCGGCAGATCGACCAGGTTGTGCCGGGTGCTGGGCAAAACGGGGAACTTGGCTGGGTCACGATGAAGGTGCTCCCGGAGAATGGCTTGCCGAAAGGAATCCATCAGCTGCACGACGCCACCAACCCGGCCAAGAACGTCCACCCGCAGAGCTTCGGCGGTCAGGTGCTGCACGTTGACAAGAAACACGTCTACCAGTTAGGCCCCAAGGGGATTGTCCAGCATGATCGGAAGATCTTCGATCAAGCGCTGGACGGCAAGGAGCCGGTTGTGGGCAAGTGTTACGAGGTGGCCTATAGCCGAGGGGCCGGCAAGGTAAAATCCGGACTGACCCAGGAGCAAGGTGCAAAGCTGCAAGCGAAAAAGGTGCATACCCTGTGAAGGTCGCCATCGGTCGGCGCTTGGCCCTGGAGTCTTCCCGGCTTGGTCTGACCGGCACCGAGGCTGCTGCCGGGATTGGATGTTCCCGGCGCACCTGGTGTTACTACGAAGCAGGCCAGAGCTGCCCCGATGCGGTAGCCCTGGCCCGCCTCGACAAGCTGGGATTTGACGTGCTGTACATCATTACCGGCCGCAGAACAGGCCGCATCAATCAATAGGAGGAAAGGAGCATGGCAGGATATTTCGAAGCGAGCGCTTCGATTACCAGCCCTCAATGATTATGAAAAAGACGCCTATGGCGTCTTTTTTGCTTTCAGTGTCCCGACGCTGAGCACAGCGGCGCAAGTTTACGAGCGTCCGGCGGCCGCAGGCCGCGAACTGCTGCGACTGGTTATAGATCATTAGCAAGCTGCGAACCTTTGAAATGCAATACGCTATCGCAAAGGTTGAAAAGTTTTGGAATCAATTCGTTGTGGCATTCTTCAATAAAGGATACTACGTTCTCACCTGCTACGATCTCGGGCTGAAATGTGACTTTCCCCTGTTCATCACGACAGGGCTTCTTGTAGCTATATTCTTCGAATTCCAAGTGATTCCATTTGTTTAAAATCCTGATAAGGTGCTTATGCTTTATTGTGTTTACGTAACCCTTCACTTTATGAAAGGTGCTATCCATAAAGAGGCATATTAGTTCATCATAAAAATCCATACCTTCGTATTTTTTGATGAAGCTTTCGTGCCATTTAATCCCAGTAGACTCGGGGTCTTCCTTCACCGGGATGAAGAGATTCAGCAAATAAGGGAATGAATCAAGCAAAGCATGGAGGCTATTAAGAAATGCAGCAATATTAGCCTCGTAAACATACCTGACAGGGACTGTTTCTCCGGCTCGTCGATAGGCTGAAATCCTATCAAACCTCAAGTTGGATTTCGTCGCGGCGTCCTCAAGGTTGACGTAATGATACTCGCAGTACTGGAGCCAACGATAAATCGACTGGGTGCATACCTCCAGCTTCACAATTGAATCGTTATTCTCTGCGCCAAGCTCCTGCTTTTTTAGCGTCAGAAATCTGCCAATATTAAGCTGTTGTCCCACGTTTACCTCTACACATCGGTGATCTATAACGTTTGGTTAAGGGGCGGGCTTTAGCCCGTCCCAGTGAGCGAAGCGAGCGATTTGAACCATTTATTAGCATTTTTATCGATGCCTTCTCTCGTCCCACGTTTCTAAGACAAATAGCGCTATGGTGTGAGCTGAATTAACAGCGAGTCTCGCATGCCGTGGTTTAAGGTTATAGACCTTTCGACCTTCTCCGTGAGCTGAGCTTGCATGGGTCCTGAAGGCTCCAATTCCATCAACAACGGATAGCACACCAGAAAGAATTTTTTTAAGATCGTCATCTTGTAATAGACCAGGCTCAAAGCCTAGGTCAGAGCGCACAACTTTCCAAACATTCTGGAGATCCTGCTTTTGAGGCATTTCCAAGTTTTCGTCTGCGATGTAAGTCTTGAAGATGGATTCTAATATATTGCATGCGGCAGAGACCGCTTCTCTAGGCTCTGTATTTACGTTGGCAAGGGCCCTGGTAAACTCAGCGTCTATTGAAGGAATATCCCTGCCTTTGATTAATTCGGCAAGTGATCGGCTAGGCGCAGAACTGCCGTCTGAAATTATGCCGCCAGCAATGTATGTAAGGTTGCAACGAGACAATATTGCTTCAAGCTTTCTTTTGAGCTCTTTTTTTACGTCTATGGAAGGTGCGCCAAATAAAGAGCGCGAGCTTTCCTCTGCGTCTGGTAACTCCATATAGCATTCAATTATTCGGCCCAGTACGGTTAGAGGTCGCTCAGCCTCTTTATTTACGCGCCGAAGCCATGCTTGTACTTTTACTGACTTGGAGCCCTCTGGTGGCTCGCCCGGAGCTTCAGCGAATGAGAAAAGATTATCTAAGCTGGCATGAGTTTCCATCTCGGGCATGTTTTCCGAGAGCACAGCTATAACCGGGGCCGGAATTTCTTTTTTCATGGGCTGACTCATGATTTTTTTAAAATGCTAACGCCCGCCATAAACGGCGCGAGGAACGAGCGTCCGGCGACCGAAGGGAGCGTCTTTAATGGCATGGTTATGCATTTTTATGATGGGCGGCGGCAAAAACTGAGTGCAACACCTGACCTTTCCGGTACGGTGCTGCCCCTATGTCTTATACCGAACTCAGCGTTGAAGAGCGCGCCACCATTCAAATCGGTCGTACCCAAGGCTTCAGCCTGCGCAGGATTGCCTGCTTGATCAACCGATCCCCTTCGACCATCAGCCGTGAGCTGCGCCGTAACCGAGGTGCTTGCGGTGGCTACTCGGCCCGCCTAGCCCAGCAGCAAATGCAGGCCCGCCGCCAGGTTTGTCGACCGATGCGAAAACTGTTGCCGGGTAGCGAGCGCTTCGAACTGGTGACCCATATGCTGCGTGAGCGTTTGTCTCCCGAGCAGATTGCCGGCAAGCTGCGCAGCATGAACATACCCAACCTGCGAGATGCCTACGTCTGTCGCGAGACGATCTACAACGCGATCTATGCCCTGCCAGTGGGTGAGCTGCGTAAGGAGCTGATCATCTGTCTGCGCCAAGGCAAGACGACGCGCCGGCCGCGCTCTGGTGGCGTGGATCGGCGCGGCCAGATCCCCGAGATGGTCAGTATTCATGTGCGCCCGCCGGAGATTGAAGACAGGCTGATGCCGGGGCATTGGGAAGGCGACCTCATCAAGGGTAAGGCCAACGCCTCGTCCGTCGGTACGCTGGTGGAACGCACCAGTGGCTACCTGATGTTGGTGAAGATGAACGACGCGACGGCGACTTCGGCACTGGAAGGCTTCAGCGCCGCGCTCAATAGCATGCCGCTGGAGATGCGCAAGAGCATGACTTACGACCAGGGCCGGGAGATGGCGCGACACGCCGAGATCACCCAAAGAACCGGCGTGGCGATCTACTTCTGCGACCCGCACAGCCCCTGGCAGCGCGGCAGCAACGAAAACATCAACGGCCTGATTCGCCAGTACTTGCCCAAGGGCACAGACCTGTCGGTACATAGCCAGGAGAAGCTGGACGCCATTGCGCTGCAACTGAACATGCGACCGCGCAAGCGCTTCGACTTCAAATGCCCCATCGAGGTGATGGGAGAGGTCATGCAAAACTCCATGGCAATGCGGCATGATGCTCCGGCTTCAATTCAATAACCGTGTTGCACTCAGCTCCTGCAACCGCCCACTGCGAGTCGATTCCCGAGCGCAGCCAGCTGCATGATTGGGACATAAAGCCTCACCGCCATGGCGATCTGGTGCAACTGTTGTACGTGCAAGGCGGCAGCGCCGAGCTGGAAGTCGAGGGCGTGATCAATCGTGTGGAAACGCCCTCGCTGCAGGTGGTGCCGGCCTTGAGCGTGCACGGTTTTCGCTTTTCTCAGGATATCCAGGGCCATGTACTGAGCCTGGCTCAGCCGTGGGTCGACCAGCTTAGTGCAGTGCTCGACAGCCCCCCCCTGGGCCGTGCTGGCTGCTATCCGGTGGCGGGGCAGAAACGTTATCTGGACACTTTGTTTGACTCCATTGCACAGGAGTATTGCGAGCAGGCGGCAGGGCGCGAGTTGATGCTGCAATCACTGGTCAGTGCCTTACTGGTCTGGGTAGGCCGACGCTCGCTGGATCTCAGTCGCGCCGAGTCGCCGCTACAAGACCGAGGCCGCGAACACTTGCAGGGTTTTCATCGGTTGCTGGAGGTGCATTTTCGTGAACACCGGCCGATTGAACATTACGCAGGTGAACTGGGCATCAGCGCCGCGCACCTGAATGCGGTGTGTCGTCGCCTAGCAGGTCAGTCTGCTTTGCAACTGATCAACCAGCGCCTGCTGTTAGAAGCCAAGCGCTGCCTGGTCTACACCGCGATGACCATCAATCAGGTTGCGGACAGTCTGGGCTTTTCTGAACCGGCGTACTTTTCGCGGTTTTTCAAACGGGGCTCCGGCCTTTCTCCCAAAGTTTTTCGTCTTAAGCGTTGAGTCAGAGACTTGCATGAATATCGACAATCGCATCAAGTTTCGCCACCTGCTGTGCTTTCTCGAAGTGGCGCGCCAGGGCAGCCTAGCGCGTGCGGCCGAAGTATTGGCGATTAGCCAGCCGGCGGTGTCGAAGACACTCAAGGAGTTGGAGGATGTTCTCGCCGCCAGCCTGTTCGACCGTAGCAAGCAAGGCGTCGTGCCGACCGCCGCAGGGCAGGCCTTTCTGCGCTACGCAGGGCCTAGCGTGCAGGCCCTGCGTGAAGGTGTACGCAGCCTGCGGACGGGTGAGCACGAGGCGGGTGCGGTGCGTCTTGGCGTGTTGTCTACGGTGGAAAGCTCGTTGCTGCCGGACGTGGTGCGGCGCCTGCATGAAGAGCATGCGGCGCTTGTGGTGAGCGTGGTGACCGGCCCTAGTGCTCACTTGCTTGACCAACTGCGGGTCGGTGCGTTGGATCTGGTGGTCGGGCGCATGACCGACAGCCCGCAGATCGAAGGGTTGACTTTCGAACACCTGTACAGCGAACCCATGATTCTTGTGGTGCGCCCCGGCCATGAACTGCTGCAGGCCGACTTGCGTGACCGCAGCCGGCTGGGCGATTACCCGGTGGTGCTGCCCCTGGCTGGCACCACTATTCGCCGCTATGCCGACAGCCTGTACGTGCAGTGCGGCATCGCCCTGCCGCAACAGCGTCTGGAAACCCTGTCGGTGGCGCTTAGCCGGCGTTACGTACAAGCCAGTGATGCGGTGTGGATCGCGCCGCAGGATGCTGTGCGTCAGGATCTGGCCCGTGGCGATCTGGTGGCGCTGGAATTAGGCCTGCAGGAGCCGGGCGGCTCGGTAGGTATCTGCAGCAACCCGGCCACACCGCTGTCACTGGCTACCCAATGGTGTTGCGAGGCGCTGCGCGCTGCTGCTGAGGACTACCGTGCGGAGACTTATCCATAACCTATTGGTTATGGATTTCTCGCATCTTTTCAATTTTCACTAACGCTTCTCTGTTGGAAACTGTGGCCCTGCCTGCGCCTGCAGGCCGCTTCATTCATTCCAACAAGAGGAGATCGACATGTCCGATGCGGAACAGAGTCGCTTCATTATTCGCGACCGCAACTGGCACCCCAAGGCCTTGACCCCCGACTACAAGACCTCCATTGCCCGCTCGCCGCGCCAGGCGCTGGTGAGCATTCCGCAGTCGATCTCGGAAACCAGTGGCCCCGATTTCTCGCACCTGAAGATGGGCGAGTACGACAATGACCTGCTGCTCAACTTCAATACCGGCAGCCTGCCGATCGGCGAGCGCATCATCGTGGCCGGCCGGGTGGTGGACCAATACGGCAAGCCGATTCCGCACACCCTGGTGGAAATGTGGCAGGCCAACGCAGGCGGTCGTTATCGGCACAAGAACGACCGTTATCTGGCGCCGTTGGACCCAAATTTTGGTGGCGTCGGTCGTGCCCTGACCGATAGCGAGGGCAACTACAGCTTCCGCACCATCAAGCCCGGCCCGTACCCGTGGCGCAATGGCCCGAACGACTGGCGCCCGGCGCATATCCACTTCTCCATCAGTGGCCCGTCTATCTCCACCAAACTGATCACCCAGCTGTATTTCGAAGGCGATCCGCTGATCCCGATGTGCCCCATCGTCAAGTCGATTGCTAACCCAGAAGCGGTGCAGAGCCTGATCGCCAAGCTCGACATGAGTGCGGCCAATCCGATGGATTGCCTGGCCTATCGCTTTGACATCGTGCTGCGTGGGCAGCGTCAGACTCACTTCGAGAATCGCTGAGGAGCCTCGCACATGCCTATTCAATTGTTACCGGAAACCCCTTCGCAAACTGCCGGCCCTTACGTACACATCGGCCTGGCTCTGGCTGCTGCCGGCAACCCGGCTCGCCCTCAGGAAATCTGGAACGAAATGGCCAAGCCGGGGGCTCCCGGCGAGCACATCCTGCTGCTGGGCAACGTCTATGACGGCAATGGCCATCTGGTTAAGGACTCCTTTTTGGAGATTTGGCAGGCTGATCATCAGGGCAGTTACGACAGCGACTTCGACCTGGAAAAGCCGTTCAACAGCTTCGGTCGTACCGCTACCACCTTCGAGGCTGGCGAGTGGACCCTGCATACCATCAAGCCGGGTGTGGTGAAGAATGCTGCCGGTGTGCCGATGGCGCCGCATATCAACGTTTCGCTGTTCGCCCGCGGTATCAATATCCACCTGCAGACGCGCCTGTACTTTTCCGACGAAGCCGAAGCCAACTGCAAAGACCCGGTGCTCAACCTGATTGAGCAGCCGCAACGCCGGGAAACCTTGATTGCTCAGCGCTGCGAGGTCGACGGCAAGCTGGCCTATCGTTTTGATATGCGCATCCAGGGGGAAGGGGAGACGGTGTTCTTTGACTTCTAGTTGCCCGGCGGTGGATCAGTTGATCCGCTGCCACTTAGATGTCGCGCTGGCGACCCGAGGTTACCGGGCTGACGGCGCACAACAGGCAGCCATTGACCATCTCGGTCAGTGGCTTTCTGCATTTTTGCAGCCTCGTAGGCGCTGGTCGCGCAGTCGTGCTGCCGGGGTTTACCTGCATGGTGGAGTGGGCCGCGGCAAAAGCTTTGTGCTGGATGTGTTCTTCGCCGCCGCGCCATTGGCGCAGAAGCGCCGTGTGCATTTTCATGCCTTTTTGCAAGAGTTGCAGCAGCGTATGGGGGGCTACGCCGGCCAGGCCGATCCATTAGCTCGGGTTGCTGAGGAAATCGCCGGACAGACGCGACTGCTGTGCTTCGATGAATTTCATGTGCACGACATCGGCGATGCTGTGCTCCTCGGCCGCCTACTCAAACTCTTGGTGCGGCAAGGCGTGGGGCTGATTTTTACCTCTAATTACCCGCCGGCCGGATTGTGTCCTAATCCTCTGTACCACGGGCGCTTCCAGCCCGTCATTGCCTTGCTGGAGCAGCGCTTTGATGAGCTGCAACTGGACGCAGGCTACGACTACCGGCAGGGCTCAACCCAGTCATGGGGGCACCTGTGCTGGCCGGTGCAGGAACAGGATGACTGGCTGGGCGATCAGCTGGGTTTGAGCTGCGCGGCAAAGCGCGACTCGAACTTGTTGGTCAATCTGCATCCTCTGCGCTTGCGTGGCCATGAGGGCGCGCGGGCCTGGATGGATTTTTCCGAGGTGTTTCGCCGCCCGCGCTCCAGCGCTGATTACCTGTGGTTGTGCGCTGAGTTCCGTGAGCTGGCCATCGGCGGCGTTCCGCGCCTAGCGGGCGAGGGCATCGATGTGCAGCAACGCTTCCTGAACTTCATCGACATCGCCTACGACAGTGGTATTCAGCTGTTGCTCGGTTGTGCCACCGGCCTCGACGAGCTGTGCCCCCGTGGCACGCACAGTGATTTGTCACGTACCCATAGCCGCCTGCAGCAGTTGCAGGTGCTTTCGCTGCTACCTGTCTCCGGTCTTGCAGAGAAGGGCATGGCTTGTGGCAGAGGGTAAACGGCCTCGCCTTGTGAGCGAGGCCGTGCCGGGTAGCCCCCTTGCAGTACCTGACCAGTGACTTGAGCGTGGCTACCTACGGCGGCGCAACGTTAGACGTATGCTCAAACCAGAGCAATTGCGATTATCGAACTATGGTTCGATAATCGCGCATAATTTTGCAGCACTATTTCCCTCGAAGCACGCACAGGACCATAACAATGAGCGAAGAATCGCCTCTGCCACTGTCGACCCTGGCACCGCCTATCGTCGCTTCCCCGGCTAAACGCATCGAAGCGTTGACCGGTGATCCGAACTTTATGACTTCGCTGGCACGCGGCCTGGCGGTGATCCACGCGTTTCAGGAGCGCAAGCGTCACCTGACCATTGCGCAGATCAGCCACCGCACCGAGATTCCCCGCGCCGCCGTGCGCCGTTGCTTGCATACGCTGATGAAACTGGGCTACGCCACCACTGACGGGCGCACCTATTCGCTGCTGCCCAAAGTACTGACCCTTGGCCATGCCTACCTGTCGTCGACGCCGCTGGCGGTCACTGCTCAACCGATTCTCGACCGCCTCAGCGAACAGCTGCACGAGGCGTGCTCCATGGCCACCCTGGAAGGTGACGAGATCCTCTATATCGCCCGCTCGGCGACGCCGCAAAGGCTGATCTCTGTTGACCTCAGTGTCGGCAGCCGACTGCCGGCTTACTGCACATCCATGGGGCGCATCCTGCTCGCTGGTCTCGATGATTTAGCCCTGGACGACTACCTAGAGCACGCCGATCTGCAGATCAAAACCAGTCGCACGCTCCATACGGTTGAAGATTTACGCGCCAACATCACCAAGATCCGCGAGCAGGGCTGGGTGATTATTGATCAGGAGCTAGAAGTCGGTTTGCGCTCGCTTGCCGTCCCATTGAAGGATTCTGCTGGGCAAGTACTGGCGGCGCTCAATGTGGGCGCCCATGCCGGCAGACTTTCCCTGAAAGAGTTAGAGAGTCATTTTCTGCCGGTTTTGCTGGAGGCAAGCCAGGAGCTAAGCGCGCAGCTTTTCCGTTGAGCTGAGCGGAAATATTGGCGTGGGCGGGTGAGGGGTTCATGCGAACATCTACTGTTCGTTTATCGAACAGTAGATCGATTATCGGATTGTTTGCTTGCCGGTCGGAGAGTACTTTTTCTCTAACCAGCGTGTTGCAACGCCCCGATAACAATCGAGATCACCATGGCTGACATTATTTCCCTGCGCGAAGCCGTTGAGCGCTTCGTTCACGATGGCGACACCATCGCCCTCGAAGGCTTCACCCACCTGATTCCCACTGCCGCGTCCCACGAGTTGATCCGGCAGAACAAGAAAGACCTGACGCTGGTGCGCATGACCCCGGACCTGGTCTACGACCTGCTGATTGGTGCCGGTTGCGCCAAGAAGCTGATTTTCTCCTGGGGTGGTAACCCCGGTGTCGGCTCGCTGCACCGCCTGCGTGATGCGGTGGAAAAGGGCTGGCCGCACAAACTTGAAATCAGCGAGCACAGCCACGCTGCCATGGCCAACGCCTACGTTGCTGGCGCATCCAACCTGCCGTTCGCCGTACTGCGCGGCTACCAGGGTTCGGATCTGGTCAAGGTCAACCCGGACATCAAGTTCATCGAGTGCCCGTTCACCGGTGAAAAGCTGGCTGCCATTCCAAGCGTGCGCCCTGACGTGACCGTGATCCACGCACAGAAGGCCGACCGCAAAGGTAACGTGCTGATCCAAGGCATCCTCGGTGTACAGAAGGAGGCCGCCCTGGCCGCCAAGCGTTGCATCGTCACCGTCGAAGAAATCGTCGACGACCTGCAGGCGCCGATGAACGCCTGTGTGCTGCCGACCTGGGCCCTCAGCGCCGTTTGCGTGGTGCCCGGTGGCGCCCATCCGTCCTACGCCCACGGCTACTACGAGCGCGACAACCGCTTCTACCAGGCCTGGGACCCAATCGCCCGCGACCGTGAAACCTTCACCGCCTGGATCGACGAGTACATCCGTGGCACCGAGGATTTTGCGCAATACCAGGCGAAAGTGAACGGAGAGGCCAAGTGATGAGCGACTTCAACACCAATGAAATGATGACCGTGGCCGCCGCTCGCCGCCTCGGTAATGGCTGCGTCTGCTTCGTCGGTATCGGCCTGCCGTCCAAGGCCGCCAACCTGGCGCGCCTGACCCACGCCCCGGAAGTGGTGCTGATCTACGAATCCGGCCCGATTGGCGCCAAGCCGACCGTGCTGCCGCTGTCCATCGGTGACGGCGAACTGGCCGAGACCGCCGATACCGTGGTGCCGACCGGCGAGATCTTCCGCTACTGGCTGCAGGGCGGGCGCATCGACGTTGGCTTCCTCGGCGCGGCCCAGGTCGACAAGTTCGGCAACATCAACACCACGGTGATCGGTGATTACCACGCGCCGAAAGTGCGTTTGCCGGGCGCCGGTGGCGCGCCGGAGATCGCCGGTAGCGCGAAGAAAGTGCTGATCATCCTCAAGCAGGGTCATCGCACCTTCGTCGACAAGCTGGCTTTCATCACGTCGGTCGGCCATGGTGAAGGCGGCGACCACCGCAAGCGCCTGGGCCTGCCGGGCGAGGGGCCGGTGGCGATCATCACCGACCTGTGCGTCATGGAGCCGGAAGCCGGCAGCAACGAATTCATCGTCACCTCGATGCACCCGGGCGTGACCCGCGAGCAGGTGATTGAGAACACCGGCTGGCAGATTCGCTTCGCTGACGTGGTGACCACCACCGACGCGCCGAAAGCCGAGGAGCTGGCGGCCCTGCGTGACCTCGAAGTGCGCACTGCCGCTGCCCACGGGCAGAAGGGGAGTGACGAATGAGCCGCGACGTATTTATCTGCGACGCCGTGCGTACCCCAATTGGCCGCTTGAACGGCGGCCTGTCCGCCGTGCGTGCTGACGACCTGGCGGCGATCCCGCTCAAGGCGCTGATCGAGCGTAACCCGCAGGTCGATTGGTCGGCGGTCGAAGAAGTGTTCATGGGCTGTGCCAACCAGTCCGGCGAAGACAACCGCAACGTCGCCCGCATGGCGCTGCTACTCGCTGGTTTACCAGCCAGCGTGCCGGGCGTGACCCTCAACCGCCTGTGTGCCTCGGGCATGGAAGCGGTGGGTGCGGCTTTCCGTGCCATCGCTTCGGGCGAGATGGAGCTGGCCATTGCCGCCGGCGTCGAGTCGATGACCCGCGCGCCTTACGTGATGGGTAAAGCCGACAGTGCTTTCGGTCGTGCGCAGAAGCTGGAGGACACCACCCTCGGTTGGCGCTTCGTCAACCCGACGATGAAAGAGCAGTACGGCGTCGACCCGATGCCGGTGACTGGCGATAACGTTGCCGAGGACTATGGCGTAAGCCGTGCCGACCAGGACGCTTTTGCCCTGCGCAGCCAACAGCGCGCAGCCGCAGCCCAAGAGGCCGGTTACTACGCGGAGGAAATCATCCCGGTAGTGATCAAGACCAAGAAGGGCGAAATCATCGTCGACACCGACGAGCATCCACGCGCCGACACCAATACTGAAGGCCTGGCCAAGCTCAAGCCGGTCAACGGTGCCGATAAAACGGTCACCGCCGGCAATGCCTCGGGTCTCAACGACGGTGCCTCGGCGATGATTCTGGCTTCCGCCGAAGCGGTGCAGAAGTACGGCCTCACGCCTCGCGCCAAGGTGCTGGGCATGGCCAGCGGCGGCGTGCTGCCGCGCGTCATGGGCGTCGGTCCGGTGCCAGCGGTGCGCAAGTTGCTGGCGCGTCTGAACCTGGACATCCAGGCTTTCGACGTGATCGAGCTGAACGAAGCCTTCGCCGCCCAAGGGCTAGCGGTGACCCGCGAGCTGGGGATCGCCGACGACGATGCGCGAGTCAACCCGAACGGCGGCGCCATCGCCCTCGGTCATCCGCTGGGCATGAGCGGCAATCGTCTGGTGCTGACTGCTGTGCACCACCTGGAGAAAACCGGCGGCCGCTACGGCCTGGCGACCATGTGTGTAGGCGTCGGCCAAGGCCTGGCGCTGGTTATCGAACGGGGGTGATCGTCTCCGGTCCGAGCGCGGTCTGTGCCGTGCCCGGCCAGGATTTTTTCAGCAGTGGGTTCCGTGCACCGGTTATTGGGGCTCGGAAACCTGGCCGACAGGCGGATCTGCTGTTGTAAGCGCTGGCCTGCGGAAGGCGACTGCGATACAACGACTTACTTTTACGAACAGCGGAGCACCGGCTTGAATAGCCCAAGCAACCAACTCTTCGATGCCTACTTCACTGCACCGGCCATGCGCGCGATCTTCTGTGATCACGGTCGCGTGCAGGGCATGCTGGATTTCGAGGCTGCACTGGCTCGCGCCGAAGCCCATGTCGGGCTGATTCCCGCCGAGGCTGTGGCGCCTATCGAGGCCGCCTGCAAGGCCGAGCTGTACGACTTTTCTGCCCTGGCCGTAGCCATTGGCAGCGCCGGTAATTCGGCCATTCCGCTGGTCAAAGCGCTGGGCAAGAAGATCGCCGCCAGCGCTGCCGAGGCCGAGCGCTTCGTGCACCTCGGTGCGACCAGTCAGGATGTGATGGACACGGGGCTGGTGCTGCAACTGCGCGCTGCCATTGCGTTGCTGGAGCAGGATCTGACCGAGCTGGCAGATGCACTGGCGGCACAGGCCCAGCGCCATGCCGACACCCCGCTGGCCGGCCGTACCTGGCTGCAACATGCCACACCGGTCACCCTGGGCATGAAGCTGGCCGGCATGCTGGGTGCGGTCACTCGCCACCGCCAGCGTTTGGCTGAGCTCAAACCGCGCCTGCTGGTGCTGCAGTTTGGCGGTGCCTCCGGCAGCCTCGCCGCCCTCGGCGAGCAGGCCATGCCGATCAGCGAAGCGCTGGCTGCCGAACTGCAGCTGCATCTGCCTGAACAACCCTGGCATACCCAGCGTGATCGTCTGGTCGAGTTCGCCAGCCTGCTCGGTCTGGTCGCCGGCAGCCTGGGCAAACTGGGTCGCGATATCAGCCTGCTGATGCAGACCGAGGCGGGCGAAGTATTCGAGCCGGCCGCACCGGGCAAGGGTGGTTCTTCCACCATGCCGCACAAACGCAACCCGGTCAGCGCCGCCGTGCTGATCGGCGCCGCCACCCGTGCGCCGGGGTTGGTTGCCACCATGCTGGCAGCGATGCCGCAGGAGCATGAGCGCAGCCTCGGCCTGTGGCATGCCGAGTGGGAAACCCTGCCGGAGCTGTGCTGCCTGGTCTCCGGTGCCCTGCAGCAGGCGCTGCTGGTGGTGCCGGGTTTGGAGGTGGATGCCGAGCGCATGCGCGCCAACCTCGAACTGACCCAGGGCCTGGTGCTGGCGGAGGCAGTGAGCATCGTCCTTGCGCAGCGCATTGGCCGCGATGCCGCCCACCACCTGCTGGAGCAATGCTGCCGCCAAGCGGTGCAGGAGGGCGCCCACCTGCGCGCCGTGTTGGGTGCGAATGCCACTGTCGCTGGGCAACTTTCCGCCGCCGAGCTGGATCACCTGCTCGACCCGGCCCACTACCTCGGACAGGCGCGGCGCTGGGTCGAACGCGCCGTTGCCGAACACACAATTTTTTCGCGCTAGGAGCGTTACATGCCTGTCGTACAACTTGCCGATGGCGAACTGAACTATTTATTGGAAGGCCCGGCCAATGCGCCGGTGCTGGTGCTGTCCAACTCCCTGGGCACCGACCTGCACATGTGGGGCGTGCAGATCGCCGCCTTCACCCAGCACTTCCAGGTGCTGCGTTACGACACCCGCGGTCACGGCCAGTCGCTGGTCAGTGAAGGCCCCTACAGCATCGAGCAGAACGGGCGCGATGTGCTGGCCATGCTGGATGCGCTGAGTATCCGCCAGGCGAGCTTCTGCGGCCTGTCCATGGGTGGGCTGATAGGTCAATGGCTGGCAATCAACGCCCCCGAACGCATCGAGCGTCTGGTGTTGTGCAACACTGCCGCCAAGATCGGTGCCCCGGAAGTGTGGAATCCGCGTATCGAAACCGTGCTGGCTGGCGGCGCCCGCGCCATGCGAGACCTGTGCGATGCCTCGATCTCGCGCTGGTTCACCCCCGAGTTCGCCGCAGCCGAGCCGGGCAAGGTCGAGCCGGTGGTTGGCATGCTCGCCGCCACCTCGCCGCAGGGTTACGCCGCCAACTGCGCTGCGGTGCGCGATGCCGACTTCCGCGAGCAGGTCGCCAGCATTCAGGCGCCGACCCTGATCGTCTGCGGTACAGCCGATGTAGTGACGACTCCGGAGCATGGCCGCTTCATGCAGGCGCGCATTCGTGGCGCTGAGCTTGTCGAGTTCCACGCCGCGCACCTCTCCAACGTCGAAGCCGGTGACGCATTCACCCGGCGCGTGCTGGATTTCCTGACGGCCTGATCGTCGTTTTCTCGTAGGAGCGAGCTTGCTCGTGGACCTAAGCGTTTCGTGAGCAGACCCGCTTCCACGCCCCCAAATCGAGGATGTTCCGATGGACGAAAAACAACGCTACGAAGCCGGCATGCAAGTACGCCGCGCCGTGCTGGGCGATGCTCATGTGGATCGCAGCCTGGAAAAACTCACGCCGTTTAACCAAGAGTTCCAGGAAATGATCACCCGCCACGCCTGGGGTGACATCTGGACCCGCCCGGGCCTGCCACGCCACACCCGCAGCCTGATCACCATCGCCATGCTCATCGGCATGAACCGCGAAGGCGAACTCAAACTGCACCTGCGTGCCGCCAAGAACAATGGCGTGACCCGCGACGAGATCAAGGAAGTGCTGATGCAGAGCGCGATCTACTGCGGCATTCCGGCGGCCAACGCCACCTTCCACCTAGCTGAAGAAGTGTGGGATGAAATGGGGGTAGAGTCGCTCTAAATGGGTGAGCTAATCAGCGAAAACGGACTACGTCAGCGAGGAAGGTGCGCGTTTAACGCCATGAGGCAGATTTCTCGGAAGCAGTATTTAGAACAGCGAAAACCGGAAGCCTTTAGCCCCGGATTCGCACAGTGAAGAGCTACTAATACTTGGCGGCGGCAAAAACTGAGTGCAACACCTGACCTTTCCGGTACGGTGCTGCCCCTATGTCTTATACCGAACTCAGCGTTGAAGAGCGCGCCACCATTCAAATCGGTCGTACCCAAGGCTTCAGCCTGCGCAGGATTGCCTGCTTGATCAACCGATCCCCTTCGACCATCAGCCGTGAGCTGCGCCGTAACCGAGGTGCTTGCGGTGGCTACTCGGCCCGCCTAGCCCAGCAGCAAATGCAGGCCCGCCGCCAGGTTTGTCGACCGATGCGAAAACTGTTGCCGGGTAGCGAGCGCTTCGAACTGGTGACCCATATGCTGCGTGAGCGTTTGTCTCCCGAGCAGATTGCCGGCAAGCTGCGCAGCATGAACATACCCAACCTGCGAGATGCCTACGTCTGTCGCGAGACGATCTACAACGCGATCTATGCCCTGCCAGTGGGTGAGCTGCGTAAGGAGCTGATCATCTGTCTGCGCCAAGGCAAGACGACGCGCCGGCCGCGCTCTGGTGGCGTGGATCGGCGCGGCCAGATCCCCGAGATGGTCAGTATTCATGTGCGCCCGCCGGAGATTGAAGACAGGCTGATGCCGGGGCATTGGGAAGGCGACCTCATCAAGGGTAAGGCCAACGCCTCGTCCGTCGGTACGCTGGTGGAACGCACCAGTGGCTACCTGATGTTGGTGAAGATGAACGACGCGACGGCGACTTCGGCACTGGAAGGCTTCAGCGCCGCGCTCAATAGCATGCCGCTGGAGATGCGCAAGAGCATGACTTACGACCAGGGCCGGGAGATGGCGCGACACGCCGAGATCACCCAAAGAACCGGCGTGGCGATCTACTTCTGCGACCCGCACAGCCCCTGGCAGCGCGGCAGCAACGAAAACATCAACGGCCTGATTCGCCAGTACTTGCCCAAGGGCACAGACCTGTCGGTACATAGCCAGGAGAAGCTGGACGCCATTGCGCTGCAACTGAACATGCGACCGCGCAAGCGCTTCGACTTCAAATGCCCCATCGAGGTGATGGGAGAGGTCATGCAAAACTCCATGGCAATGCGGCATGATGCTCCGGCTTCAATTCAATAACCGTGTTGCACTCAGCTCCTGCAACCGCCAAGAGACACCTTTCACCCGTCGCGACAGACTGCTTTGGGTCGAAAGCGGTCTGTCGCGAGTGACCATTTCCGCACCATAGCGTAAGTTGACGCTCCAGTAGGACCGGCTAATGGGTGTCCCCGATGTCAGGGCTTTGCCGTCAGTGCCTGATAGAGCTCCCAGGCACCACGCTCGACCCAACACTCGGACAGCCGGCCGTCCCGGACTTTCCAGATAGTGTTGCTGCCGATGCATTTTTGACCCACATGCCGGAATTTCATTGCCCCAGTATCGAATGCTGAACTCGTTGTTGCATTTCACTTTTAAGACTGCTGGGTTGGGTCAGCATAGCGTCGGCACCCGGGTCAAAAATGCATCGGCGGCAACAATCCGAGGCGATTGCTGTCGAAAAACTCCGGCATGTAGGCCTGGGTGAAAAGCTGACGACGTTTCCATCGCGTTTGCCGGGTGGGCAGCAGCAGCGGATGGCGATTGCACGCGCGCTGGCGATGTCGCCGGATTACATGCTGTTCGATGAGGTGACGGCCGCGCTCGATCCGCAACTTGTCGGTGAGGTACTGGATACATTGCGCATGCTGTCTCATGAAGGGATGACCATGATCGTGGTCACCCATGAAATGCGCTTCGCCCGCGAGGTTTCCGATCGTGTTGCCTTCTTCCATAAAGGGAAGATTCACGAGTTAGGAACTCCCGAGCAGATCTTCGACCGTCCGGAAAAAGCTGAAACGGCAGACTTTTTACGCTCGGTGCTCTGAAGATCACGCTCTTGCAATGAGAGCGGCGAATCCGCGGTTATCGGCTGATGCCGTAACCGCGGTTGTGGCGTGTCGGATGTTCTTGATGCCTAAAAGCGAAACGTAGAGCGCAGCATCAGTATTTGCGAGTTGTTGCCGCCGGCGCTTTTGATCGCCGAACCGATGTCGTAGAACAAATAGTCGAGGTCAACGGAAACGTTAGCGGTCGGCGTCCAATTGGCGTTGGCCTGATACAGGGTGCCCAAGCGTTTTCCGCTGCTGGCGGTTGTTCCGGGGGCTGTGGTCATGCCTGGCAAATAGACGCCGTCATCGTTGCTTTCTCGCCAGGCAGCAAATATGCCCGGTTCGAAACGGAACTTGTTGAAGGGAGAGAACCTGAGTGTCGGGCCTACCAGAATGATGTTCGACAACGTTGTCAGGCTGGCCTGACCGTAGAAGGCGTTCTTGGGAAACAATGGGTCGAAAGTACCGGCCTTGTGATCGCCATCCTTATCACCGCTCGCGGCATCGACACGCAAACCCAGACGCGCTTTCCAGGAACCCGCAAAGGTATAACCGCTGTCGCTGGAAACCGCCCAGGCGTCGATGTCGGCGCTGGCCATATGACCCACCTGCTTCATCAGATCCCAGCTCCAGTCGAATTTATTCCATGTGCCGAACAACCGCGTGCCGAAGGTGTAGCGAGTGTCCTCTCCGGTAAAACCGTCGAGCTTGCGCTGCTCTGTTTCCAGGCCAAAGGCGTACAGATCGGCTTTCAACACGCTGAACAGGGGCAGGGTGCCATAGAGCCCGTAGAACTTTTGCTGATGATTACTTGGGTCGTTGAACGAGCCATTGTCTCTGCTAACCACGGGTCTGGTGGCGAACGCATCCAGCTTGTAACCATCCTTTGCAATCCAGCTCAGGCGCACACCATCAAACACCTGCCGTATGTTGGGGGTTTCGCGATAGGTCACCAGTACCTGATTACCGTAAGCCATCTCCTGCCGACCGACCCGCGTTGTCAATGTGCCGCTCTGGTAGTGAAGATTGCCGTCGATAAAGGCCTGTTGTATTTCATTACGGCTCTGATCGGAAGGGCTGGGCAAGTCCTTACCCCATGTCCGAGTATTTTGTAATTGGATAAAGGTGCGCAGGCTGTCGTCGAATAAGTGCAGGTCGACATGTACTTGCGCACGTTGCATTAAATAAGAGTCGTCCTTTATTCCGCGCAGGCCGAACACCGGTTGGTCCGCCGCATCGGCGCGATAACGCAGTTCCGCTCCGGTCTGCAGCCAGGCAGAGTCCGACAGGCGCTGAAAACGCAATGTATCGAACGGGTCCGTGCGTTTTGCCGGGTTATCGAGAAAGCGATAATCCTCCACCCAACGCGCAGGTCCCGGACGCATAGGGCGGGATACCTCAAGGGGCGAAGGCTGCGTGGACTGAACCTCTTGGGCCTGAGCGGTCGACAGGACCGTTTGGACGAGAGCGATAATGGTCGGCAAGTGGAACGAGTAACGCTTCAGTGTTGTGCTGAACATCAGATGACCCCTGTTTTTTATTGTTCATAGGGCAGGTAGACGCGCGCGGGGATGCCTCAACATGAAGTTGAATTCGCGTCGATGTTGTTCCGGATTAAACGTTTCGATGCTTTGGAAAGAAGCACTCTGCGTTTGCGTTGAATAAAGAGTGGGTTGTTTTCAAGGGACGTAAATCCTTATTCATCCCTTGGCGAGCTTTCATTGTAGTTGTCGAGTTGTCTCGTTCGTGTTTAAAGCGTGTTGCTGCCATATCGTCGACCGAGAAACAGTACAAGTAACCCGGCGACCAACATCGGCACGGCCATGGCATAGAAAACCGCCGAGGGTGACCAGCCCATACCCAAGGCTGCGCCGACCACGATGGGGCCAGTAATCCCGCCGATCCGCCCGATGCCCAATGCCCAACCGACTCCGGTCGAACGTATCGGCGCCGGGTAGAAAACCGCCGCCAAGGCAATGAGGCTTTTTTGCCCGCCGCTGATGCAGCAGCCTGCGAGGAAGTTGGCGGTCAACAGCATCCACAGCGGGCTTTTGAACGCCAGACCGGTCAATGCAACGCACACGAATCCGACGAGATAAAGAATGCCCAGGGTTTTGTAGGCGCCCAACCGGTCCATGGAGGGGCCGGTAATGAACGCAGCCGCGATACCGCCCACGGTGGTCAGGGTGGTAGCCATCACCACGGTGCTCATTGGGTAGTTGAGCCCCGTCATGATTGATGGCAACCAGCTTTGCAAGGCGTAGAACTCACCCAGGTTAATCGCGAACACCAGCCATAATAGTACAGTGCCCAATACCCGATCACGGGTGAACAGACTGGCGAGTGCTCCACGTTGCCCTTGCCCTTGCTCGAGGGCGTCGACGATGAATGTCGGCTTCTCCTGTCGTGCAACGGCTGGGTCTATTTTTCGGAAAATTTGCAGGATTCGCTCGGCTGCCACCTTGCGATGGATCATGAACACCATGGATTCCGGCAGAAAACGAATCAGTACGGGTACCAGCATCAACGGCGCCAGGCCTCCGATCCAGAACATCGAGCGCCAGCCGTAGTGGGGGATGAACCAGTTCGCCGCCAGGCCAGCCGCGATGAACCCGAGGGAAAAACCGCAGTAGATAGCCAGAACAAAGGTTGCACGAAAGCGTTTGGGGCTGTATTCGCCGGTCATGGCGATCGCACTTGGGGCTGCGGCGCCCAGGCCGACTCCGGTGATAAAGCGCAGGATCATCAGCTCGGTCACGTTGTTGGCCCATACCGATGCCAAGGTGCAAAGGCTGAAGACAATGGTGCTGACTATGATTGCTTTCTTATGCCCAAAGCGTTCGGACAGCGGGGTAAGCACCAGATAGCCAATCATCAAACCAGCGAGCGACGAAGAAAACATCGGTCCCAGCATATGCCTGGGCAGGTTCCATTCACTGGCTATATAAGGCGCCATGTAACTAATGGCTTGGGTATCGAAGCCATCGAGGAACATGACAAGGCCGCACAGAATGATGACCACGTACTGAAACGGACTCACGGGTCGTTCATCCACGAACTGCGGAAGCTGCAAGGGCTTTGATTCGGGCAACATGGTTTTTCCTCATGGCCATTTTGGCCTTTTTTGTTTTTATTGCGTGCACGCAGGCGGAGAAATAACCGCCTATGAAGGCGGCTGGATCTCTCCAGAGGGCACGAAGGCGTCGCAGAAGAACGCGTCGGGCGACAATTGGCCTTCGGCAGTCAGGTCATTGAGCGCCGCGGTTGTCATGACTGGATTACCGCAGGCATACACTTGATAGGCGCCTAGGTCGGGGTAATCCTCGAGAACCGCGCGGTGCACCCAACCGGTACGGCCGGACCAGCCGGGCTCGGGCTCGGAAAGCACCGGGGTGAAGCTGAACCCCGGCAGGCGCTTGGACCATTGTGCCGGCAGGTCGCCCAGATACAGGTCGTCGCTGCTGCGTGCTCCCCAGAACAGGTGCATAGGTCTTGAGCCTCCGCGTTTGATCTGGTCTTCGATGATGGATTTGAGCGGCGCCATGCCCGTACCGGTGCCCAGCAGGATGACCGGATGGTCGACCTCTTCGTCCAGTGAAAATTCGCCATAGGGCAGCTCGACGTTGAGCGTGTCTCCTTTTTTCAACCCCGCCAGCACGCCCTCGGAAAAGCGCCCTCCGGGAACATGGCGAATATGCAGTTGCACGCCATCGCTCTCATGCGGCGCATTGGCCATGGAGTAGTTACGGCTGTCGCCATCCTCCATCAACACTTTCAGGTATTGACCGGCCTGGAATTTGGCGCGCACACCCGAAGGGAAGCGTAGGTGCAGAACCACGACATCGGCGTTGGGGCGGGTAAGGCGATGGACCTTGGTGGTAATGACCTTGCGCACCGGCGCCGCGCGTTGAACGATGCGTTTGGGGGCGATTTCCACCGGCGAGCACGGGCGCGCCTGACACAGCAGCACCCCCGTGGCAGGCCCGCGTGCGATCCCTTGTCCGCGCACTTGCAATTCCCCGGCGATCAAGCCGCCTTCGCAGGTCGAGCACACGCCCTTGCGGCAGGAGTAGGGGATCGAAAACCCCGCCCGCTCGGCAGCATTCAGCACTGTCTCGTCGGGCTCGCAGGGAAAGACAATGTCCGATCCAGAGACTGTTACGTCGAACGTCATGCCAAAACCTCCTGGCTGGAAAGAGCCGCGCCACCTACCAAGCGCAACGCGCGGATCACCGCTTCGGGATCGGCGAGGTTTTTACCGGCGATATCGAATGCCGAGCCGTGGCCCACGCTGGAAAAGATCAGGCCGGCACCGATGGACAGCGCCGAAGCGGTACGCCCGGCCAGCAGTTTGATCGGGATGTGACCCTGGTCGTGATACATGGCAATAAAGGCGTCATAGCCATTTTGGCCGAGCATCAGATCGGCGCCGACCGGCCCATGGGCATCGATACCCCCCTGCCGCAGGCGCTCGACGGCCGGGACAGTTATCTGCTGATCGTCCTGACCGAACAGGCCGTTTTCACCCGCATGAGGATTAATGCCGAAGACGCCAATGCGCGGAGCATTGATGCCCAGCGCGTGGAGTGCAGAAACTGCTGCATGACCTGCGGCCACCACCAATTCGGGTGTCAGCCTGGCCAATGAATCGGCCAGGCGCTCGTGCAAGGTGACGTGGACGATCCGCATCCCCGCACCGATCAGCATCAGAAACACACGGTCGGACTCGACGCCTACCAGTTTGGCCAGCAGATTTGGGTAACCGGAAAAATCGATGCCGGCGGCATTGATCGCTGTCTCGGAATGCGGACACGCGACAATGCCGCGTGCCCGGCCCAGGCTCAGACCCACCACCACCACTGCGGCAGACAAATAATCCACCGTGGCAGCACCTGCCGAGGCATTCACTTGCCCAGGCACGAAAGCCTCGGACGCCAGGCTTTGTACGGGCAGCATGTGGATCACTCCCGCTTCTGCCGGTGCGGTGCCGTCAGTCTCTTTGACTCGCAGGCCAACGTCCTGCGCATAGGCTTCGACGACAAACCGATCGCCGACAATGATCGGATTCAACTCGGGTTCATTCTGCAGAGCCGCGACGGCTTTGACAGCGACTTCCGGGCCGATGCCGTTGGGGTCGCCGATGCTCAAGAGGATTCGCGATGCGGGCAGGCTCATAGCGGCAGCGCCAGCAGCGTGTCGATGCGTGAGCTGTCGCACACCACGGTTCGTTCAGCCAACATGGCTGTCTCGCCGTCGACCCTGTAGCAATCGATATAGCGGCCGGAGACGAAGTTCTCGGTCGTGCCGTCGCGCATAATGCGCAGCACCAGGAATGCAGTCTCGCTGCGCACCAGGTTGCCGTTGCATTCCAGGATCACCGGCTGATTGAGCATATGGCGGTAGCTGTGCCGCTCGTAGATATTGGCGTCGCGCAAGGCGGATACCCGGTCAATCAACATTCCGCGGTTGTCGGCCCAAATCATGCCGGCGGGCAATCCTTGTCGGTAGTTATCGGCAGTGGTAACGGTATACAGGCACTTCTCCAGGAAAAACTCCGGCCATGCTTCAAGCGGGCCTTCGTCGATGCAGCGGGCATATAGGGCTTGAGTCTGGCTGATCAGTGCAAAAATATTATGCGTCACGAATGATTCCCTCTTCATAGATCCATGGCTGCGCGATAGGCCTTCCAGAAACCACGGATAGACGCTTCGGTAATCCGGCTATCACTCGATTCGGCGTCAATCCCGCCCATTTCCAGCACCGCGCTGTGATTGGACGCGCCAGCGATGCCTCGCTGGACAAAGCCCCCTACGCAACCATCTTCCATGGAGATATAGCCAGCGGGACCGACAAGGTTGGCCTGCTTCAGACGCGTCAGTCGTTGTTCGGGCGTGTCGTCTTCAAAGCCCAGGTAGGTCCAGTTGAGCTGAGTCGTTTCCACGCCCCGTGGCAGCACTTGGCGGACTGCGACCGAATTCTGGATCTGTTGCAGTACGAAGCAGGGGAAGATCGAAAGGATTTGCAGCGTTACGTCATCACCGACTTCACTGAAGCCTTCGAGCAAAGAGGGGTCCTGCAGCTGATAGGCGCTGTCGGAGCGGATGCTTTGTTCTGCATAGGAGGCATCGCGCTCGGCCTGACGTTCGGCTTCACGGTCGATGGCCGAGTAGCTGACGTGATGTCCGCCGCTCTCATCAACGATGATCGCGCCGCGCTGGGACAGGCGGTTGATCTCGAAGGTGGTGAAGAACAGATGCAGGATACTGGCGTGGTACGAGTCTTTGACGTTCTCGATGTACAGCTTCCAGTTGTTGGGCAACATCTGGGTGAAACGGCCCAGAACCACTGGCTTGCGTCCGCCGAGAACGCGCTCAATACGGCTGAGGATTTCCTCGCCCAGGTACTCTTCGATATCGGGCACGTCATCGCTGAAGCTGCCGAACACCAGGCCGTGAACAGTCGCTACGCGCAGCTTGCGCGGGCCGTGTTGTTCCATGCAGAACGAAGGCGCCATGCCGCCATTACCCTTGATGCCATCCTTGAAAGCGATGCCGGTCAGATCGCCTTGCAGGTTGTAACTCCAGGCGTGATACACGCAGGTGAAGTCTTTGGCTTTACCACTGTCCTCCAGGGCAAGGAGGGCGCCACGATGCGCGCAGCGATTCTCGAAGGCGTAGAGTTCGCCGTCGCTGTCGCGGGTCACGACAATCGAGGTCTCGCCAATGAAACTGGTCTTAAAGTCGCCGGGCTCGGGAATCTCAGCCTCGAGGCACAGATAATTCCAGTGAGGCCCCTGGAACAGCCGCGTCTGTTCATCCTTGTACATGGCAGCGCTCTGAAAAGCCCAGTAGGGCACACGGGTCAATCCATCGGGCCACTGCGGGTTTTCAGGTACTCGATCAGTAATGATGTTCATTCTTTCTCCCGGATCAGATCCTCACGGCTGCAGAAAAATGTTCTTTCCGGCAAGCACATGGTTGACATGAGGTTTTATTTTTGTTCGAATAGCGAACATTGTTTCATTTCTCGAACAATTAGAGCGTTGGACAATTATGGTTGTCAAGAAAAATACGTCCGCTGATGGTGTAGATGTGCGCGCGCCGGAAGGTATGTCGGGCCTGGCAAAGGGCCTGGCAATCATTGAAGTGTTCGGTTTGGAGCACTCGCAGTTGACGGTATCGGACGCGGCGGCACTGACCGACACCACCCGTGCCGCTGCCCGCCGATGCCTGCTTACTCTGGTGGATCTGGGCTATCTGACCCATGATGGAAAGCACTTCAGACCTACGCCTCGGTTCTTGCGACTCGGTGCGGCGTATCTGGATGCAGCGCCGCTACCGCAACTGGCGCAGCCATATTTGGCATCGGCCCGTGAAACGCTCGGGGAATCGATTTCCTTGGCCGTATTCGAAGATGGCTGGTCGGTATTCGTCGCCCGTGCCGAGACAGCAAAAGTCGTGACTACCGGCGTACGCCTTGGTGCACGTCTACCGGCCTATGGCTCGGCAACGGGGCAGGTCTTGTTGGCAGGGTTGAGCGACGAAGAAATCCGCAGCTACCTGACTCATCCTCCGTCGCCGACCACGGCTCACATGATCGTCGACCCGAAAGTGATCATGGACAGGATCGAGCAGGCACGGATCGAAGGGTTTGCTTTTACCGATGAAGAGCTCGAGTTGGGGATGCGTTCAATGGCGGTGCCGGTGAGAAACGCCCAAGGTAAAGTGGTCGCCGCTATGAGTGTCAGCACATTTACCGCACGTTTGACCCTTCAGGAATTACGCGATCAATGCCTGCCGGTGCTCCAGCAGAACGCTGCCTTGCTTGGGTGTATGCTTTGAGTGCGCCAGTTACCCTGTAGTCAGAGTGCGAGGAAGAGAGCATGGGGTACTCGCCGTGCGCTTGCGTGAGCGCGGGATGAGGCGAGGAAGAGTATGCACTTGGCCTCGTTTGTGGTTGCCATAGACCAAAATTGGATGTTCGACTATGCAGTCCTGACAGCTGCTACACGGGGTATGACCGCTCTTGGCCGATCTCTGCCTGTCGCGTCTCTGCCGCCAGCTGGTCAAGTCGGATGCAAGCGGCTGGTCAAATAGGTGCAATTGCGCAATCACGTCCAGGAACACGCCAGGTCGGCCGGTGGCCTATTCCCGATCCCGCGCCGGCAGGTGTCGATAGAGGGTTGGCAACGATACCCCGATGGACATGGCCACCTCCTTGGCGTCCATCCCGTTGCTCAGCAGTGTCTGCGCCGCCTCGGTCTTTGCCGGGGTCATAACCGTTGGCCTGCCCCCGACCTTTCCGCTACGCCTGGCGGCTTCAAGGCCGGCCCTTGTACGTTCCAGGATCAATTCCCGCTCCATTTCAGCCATAGCGGCAAGGACGTGAAAGAAGAAGCGGCCAGCGGTGCCTTTGGTGTCGATACCGTCTGTGAGCGAACGAAGATCGACCTTCCGCGCATCGAGGTCGGCAGCAAGATCAACCAGTCCTTTCATTGAGCGGCCAAGGCGATCCAGCTTCCACACGACGAGCGTGTCACCCTCGCGGGCGAAAGCCAGTGCATCCGTCAGGCCGGCGCGGTCTAGCTTCTTCCCGCTAGCCTTATCGGTGAAAACCTTGTCGCATCCCGCCGCCTGTAGCGCGTCGAGCTGGAGGCGTAAGTCTTGATCGACAGTTGAGACGCGGGCGTAGCCAATCAGCATCAGGTGGTCACCTGGTTAGCGGTCTGATCGAGCAGCGCGAAATAGTGCTTTAGCACCTCGACCGACACCCCGTTGATGCCAGTTGCCCCGATGGATTGGGAATAGCTAATGGTCTCGCGCAGTTCGACTTGCTCAGATCTCAGGTTTTTTTCAAGCAGGACAGTTTGGGTCATGGTCTTTTCTCAAATCGCGGTTTCCCGAGAGTATTTGAGAAAATGTTTTTAAGAAAGTGTTTTGAGATAAAAAAAGGCCTCGCAATGCGGGGCCTTGGGAAGCTTCGAAAAAATTCTCTAAAACGAGGGTTTTTGAGAGTCGAGTATGAGCCTCTTAGGCTTGTGCTGGCTGTGCTATGGAACGCGCTTGGCCCGTTTCTTCTTGGGTGTTGAGAAATGCGCGCCGGAAGTCCAGTGGGCTGGAAATCCCTGGCACCGGGGCTTGTGGATTCCCCGCACCGGACACAACGATAGAGCCAAAATTGAAAATGCGGCCAAGGATTCCTTGGTTTACTTGAATGCTTTCAATTTTGTGAATATTGATTTCGACTGTGGAACGGCTAATAAGACCGAACTTTGCTATTACGCGCTTGTTGGTAATTGCAAGTTCCGTTGTGAAATATCGAATTGCTGCTGCGGCCAAAAATAGTAATCCGATCCCGAAGAGTCCGACAAATATCAAACCAAGAACAATCAGGGGCGTTAGCGCCCAAATGCTGGTTTTACCTTGATAAACAATTTTCTCGCCTTTTGTAAGGGCGCTTTCTATGTAACTTCCCATATGAATCTCCTTGGTTGATCAATCTGGTAAATCAGTTTGAGGATCGGGCTATTGCGCCGCTACGGGCACCAGTCACGCGATGAGCACCTAGAGGCGCACCCCTCGTTTCTGAGTCTGGCCCTGATGCTGTTCCTTGTACTCGGCAAGTTCCTTTTCAGCTTTGCGGATTTTGTCACCCAGCGCGGGATGCTTCTCGCCGCTCTTTAGTTGATTTATTACTGCTTCGGCTCGCTCGGTGTTGGGTTGGCTTCCTTCAAGGCGTTTGATTGCGTCCTTCGGCAGCCAGGCCGGAATAGGCCCGCTTTTTTGGTTAGCGACGATGGATAGCAGCTCTTTAGTTTCTTTCAGCATTGCTTAGTCCCCTTACTCTTGAGCTACAGCGCCGCTACGGGGCACCAGTTTGATTTCAACGCGGCGATTTTGGGCGCGACCCTCGGCGGTGTTGTTGGGAGCAATGGGCGAGCTGGAGCCGGCACCCAAGGTTTGCAGGCGCGAAGGATCGACGCCATTGCTGCGCAAGAACTGAGAAACACTATCTGCCCGCCGAGCGCTGAGCAGTTGGTTTGTCTCATAGCTGCCTACAGAGTCGGTGTGGCCGGTGACGATTAGGTCACTGTCCTGGAATTGTCGAAAGCTCGCGGCCAGTTGATTCAGTGTGTACTGAAATGACGGTTGGATTTCCGCTTGGCCAGTCGCAAACGTAATCGAGCCAGGCATTACGAGCTTGAGCTGATCGCCTTCGCGTTCAACTTCGACGCCGGAACCTTTCATGCTTTCCCGAAGTTCGGCTTCTTGCTTATCGACGTAATAGCCATAGCCAGCGCCGGCAGAGCCTGCTATGGCTGCGCCGATCAGCGCGCCCTGCCCTGGGTTGTTGTGGTTAATCAACGCACCTGCAACACCGCCCGCGAGTGCTGCAAGGCCGCCGTAGGATGTTGTCTTGTTCAAGCTGCCATCGTCGTTCTTCATCGAAGCGCAGCCAGTCAGAGCAGCAGCAATCAGAGTGGCGGATACCAGTTTTTTCATAGTGTTCAGCTCGGTTGTTAGATGAGTGTGTTCAAAACGATTTGGCCAGCCCGGGGGGCGAGATGGTTAGATATTTCCTCGACCTGGCGTGCAATGCGGACGGCATCAGCCTCGCACGTAACACCGAGGACAAGGCCAAGCTGGCGGGTTACGCCAAGGGGTGGAACGGGGTCTGGAACGTGCTTGGTTGCAATAAACTCGGGGCCTTCGCTGGTTTGCACTTCGTACACATCGAATCCTGATTTAACGTCCCTGTGAATCATTGAACCTCCTAGAAGAACAGATAGCCGGCGTTGCTCATTGGTATGCGAATGAGCAGCAGCGCGACCAGATGCGCGGGGTAATAGGCGTAAAACGCCCAGCGCATCCGAGGGACACGCAAGTTGACCTGGGAGGCCGCTACAACAAGCGGCAGAGCCACAAGCGCCCACAGGTTTCCGTTGATCCAGAAGAGCGCCGCGCAGGACGCCAGAGCGGCCAACAGCGCTGTCCAGTTCGGGGTTTTACAGTACCACCAGGAGGCAACGCCAAACGCTACGGCGGGCCACCAGAACTCAACCAAACCACTTCCCCACAGGAAGACCAGCACCGCGCCGCATCCGGCGACATAGCTGCCGGCCTGGGCGCGCTCAAGAAGCGCAACTACGGCCGTAATGACCAGGAGCGTGAAAAGGATGTTGAGCGGGAACCAACCCATCATCAGAGAGCCAAGGGCAATAAACGGGGGCGTGGCCACCAGGCCGAAGATGGCAAGCCGGGTCATCGTGCGTTTGTAAGCCCCGCTTTCGCTAACGCTTGGCCGGGCCAGGTTGTACGCCAGAACGAAGACGAATAGAGGCATAGCTATTCGGCCAGCCTCGAACAAAAAGGGAAGTGTCTCGTTGAAGAGGTACTTATTGATGTGATCGGCAGTCATCAACAGCAGGGCCAGCCACTTCAACGCCTCAATCGTGCCGTTGGCGATCACTAGGCGCGGAAGCGAGAGCGAGACAGATTCGACGGCCGTGTTACTCACTCGCGCCACCACTCAAAAGCCAACCGCAGCAGCATTACGCCGCAGTAGAGGAACGGAATGGCGATCAGAACGGTGATAGGTGCTGCGATCCAGACAGGAAGGAACCATAGGACAAGACACATCACTACAGACGGGGCTACAGCCAAGATAAGGACGTCCAGTTCCTTCGTTACCTGGGACTCTGCCCACTGGCAATAAGCGGCGATCCAGTCGAAGAAGCCGAAAGAGTAGCCGTGTACAAAACTGTGGATTCTGTTCATTGTTTTAGCCACTAAATTACTGGTTATTGACGAGAATTTGACGGGGAACGTATAGGTGCTGGGTCGGTTTAGCCGGGGCTGTCAGGGTCGCCTGGGCTTCTAGCCTTGGCGTATCTACCGCTTTTGTCTGGATCGTCTGTGCCGTAGCAGGCGGTGGCGAAAGTCTCGTAACAGACTCTTGCGCGATCGCATGGGTATTGAATCGCTCATCTAACCAGTCTGCCCAACTGGCAGCGCGCTTCATGATTCGCGCTCTATAAACCTGGTTATATTCGGGTGTTCTTGAGTGATAGTTGGCAACCCGTGTCCACAGGTCGCCTTTATCATTTTTAACATGGTTGCGGATACGCCAGGCGGCTAACTCAAATGGATAACAGCCTGGCTTTTCCACATCCTTTGCGCTGATACCGTACTTGGCCAAGTCGGTCAGGTAGTTGGTATTAAATTGCATTGTGCCTACGTCATAGCTTCCATTCTTGTTTTTCACCCACTGACCTGGTTTACCGCCCTCTTGACCAGCGACCGCCAGAACGATGTTGGCGGGCAACTCATACTTAACGGCTGAAATTATAGAGCACGAAATGCGCTCTTGTTCGAGTGGTGGCAAATCAGCGACGAAAAACATAGGCGTCCTTATGGAGTGAAGAAATAGGTATTGCCTTGTTGTGTTCCATTTATAAATACTTCGGCATACCAACCTGAGTCTGTGCAGCCTTGTGGGGTTCTTTCGCCTCGATGGTAGCGACAAGTTGTGTTCTTAACCCAGCTTTGACCGTTTCTAATTTCTGCTGCACGGCCGTCATTAGAACTCATGCCTCCTGCGCTACCATCTACAGAGCAGGAGCTAAAGGATGGTAGTGGAGACTTGCCTTTTTTTACGCGGTCTTTCATTGCCGACTTCGCTGCACTGCAACCGTTTGGAAATCCTCCTGGTAAGCACAGCCAGATTGAACACTCATCTTGGGAGGCAGCGTTTGCGGTTGTTATCGATTGGCTGAACGTGCAAGTGATCAAGGCACAACAGAAACCGTATTTGAATATTTGTGAAATTTCCATATCCATTCCTTTTTAACTATTTTGATTCCGATCACGGAACGCAGCGATTTCTTCCTCTGCGTTTACATCACTACTGCTGCCCGCACTCCCAATGCTGTCACCTTCAAACGAAGGGGCAGATTGTTGAGTAAGAAACTCGCGTGCTTCTTTGGCCTGTTCACTGCGCGATTGCTGAGACATGACCGACTCAGCTTTGGCAATGTCCTGGTTGTCGCGACGTTCTTGTGCTGCTGCACCTGGGTTACTGATTTCTTGGGCTAAACGGCCTCCAGCGGTATCTGCGATCCGGGCTTTCGCGGAGTCCGCTATACCTGCTGCTTTGTTAGCAGCAGCGCGCCCCATCCCTGCCGCCAGATTTGCGCCCATATCAGCAGCAATCTTCCCGGCCGTGGCCAATTTGCTAGAGCCGCCACTGGATGAACCACCGCCCTCGCTGCCGCTGGAGCCGGTACCGGACGAGCCGCCGCCCTCGCTGCCGCTGGAGCCGCTACCGGACGAGCCGCCGCCCTCGCTGCCGCTGGAGCCGCTACCGGACGAACCACCGCCCTCGCTGCCGCTGGAGCCGCTACCGGACGAACCGCCACCCTCGCCGCCGCTGGAGCCGCCACCGGCCGAGCCACCGCCAGAGCTGTCGAGGCCCATAGCAGATGCCAGAGGGCTACCGCCACTGGAAGCACTACCACCGCCACCGCCGTTATCGCCGCCGCCACTCATAGCGCCGGCCAGGCGCGAAGTAATGTCGCTCCCTGCTGCCACGCTGCCTTGTGCGCCCTTGAATGCAGCCATGAGCGCTTGTGCGCCGCCTGAGATGTTTGCAGCACCTGCGGCGAATGCTGCGCCGCCTGTTGCCGCTGCTGCGGCTGCCACGCCTACAGCGCCGAGCGCTGCGCCGGCACCGAAGGCACCGATCCCGTTACCACCAACACTGGCACCAGTGATGATTCCAGAGATAAGCCCAGGAATTTTGTTGGTCAGGATGTATAGAACCAGGGCGACAACGACGATAACGGCCATTTCCATGAACACTACGCCCTCCTCCATGTTGTCGTAGTAGTCAAAAATGATGGACTTCCCGATACCGACAAGCAGGATCATCGCCATGATTTGGGCTGCAAGTCCCAAGACGGTTTTGTAGTAGTTGATGGCCATGTCAGAAGTCCACTTAGCCCCGCCGAAGCCAAGGAAGAAGATGCCGGCATAAGCCAGAATCCACGCGGAAACCAAGAGCAGCAGCATGTTTACCGCAATCAGAGTCATCAGGATCAGCACGGCTAGGGCCAGTACCACACCGACGAAGCTGTCTATAGGTGACCAACCTGAGACTTCCGAGAGGGCCTTGCCCAAGACGATAAAACCAATATCAACTATGGCGGATGGGCTAAACGCATCGGCAAAACCTGTCAGCGCGGAGGCTGTGCCGCCAAGTTGCTTCAAGGAGTCAATAATCGAAGCCGCGAACGCGGGGCCGTTAGTGAGCAGCCACCAGAAGAAGCCGGTCATGATGGTAAAGCGCACAAACTCAGCGAAGAACTCGCCAATGTCCGCTTTGCGTAGCGCCATCATTCCGAATGTCCACACCATAGAGATAACGGCCAGAGTCCAGAAAAGCCAGGTTGCTGCACTTTCAAAAGTGGCCGCCCAAGAACTGGCGTTGTCTTTGTATTTCTGTAGTACGTCATCCATCAGGCCGTAGCTATCAATGGCTGCATTCGCATCCATAGCTACGACCATGAGCGTGATTAGCAGAGGCCAGCCGGCGCGGGCAAAGCGGGTTAGGTTCATTTTGCGATCACCACTCTTTAGCCGGGCTGGTTCTTACCGCCCCACGCCTGGAGCATTCCCCCGAAAACTTCTGGCGGGCTGATTGCGGTTCGATGCTCTTGATGACGGCCGGTTTGCAATTGGCATCGTTCACTTCTGGCAGGGCTACAACCTTCGGCTCATCGTCAAAGCAGCCGGACAGCAAACTGATAGCGCCGCCAAGCAGCAGAGCGACAATCGCCTTATGGATATTTGCGTTTTTCATGAGTACCCCCTTCACCACTTCACATCCGGGCTTTTGCGGACGGTTGTGTTCGACCGCGAGTATTCGCCGGCAGCGATTTCAATAGCCTGGTGGTCTTGGTCGGCCTGCTGTTGGGCCAGTAGTGCATTCTGTTGCGCGACCATCAGTCCGCGTATTTGCAGCAACTGGTTGCCTTGATGGCTGGCCAGTTGGTTAGCGTACTGAATGGCCTTTACTTGGCCGTCAGCAGTAGAGGCAGCAGCTTGCAGGCGTTCCAGTTGGCGGGCATCGGCTTGCATGTTGGTCTGCTGCTGAGCCAAGCCTTTGAACTGCGCAGCGTTAGCTGTTTTTTGGGCCTCGTTTGCTTGGCGACGATTCTCAGCCATTGCTTCCCGCTCGGCAGCAGTGCAGCCGCCGCCGTTGAAGCACGGTGAGCTACGGTAATAGGCCGCGTTCTGGTATTTCTCTAGGTAGGCATCGAGGCTACCCGCACGATTCTGGTAGTAAGCAAGCATGTCCTGGGCCTGGACGAGCTTGGTAATGGTGTTGTTGGCCTGATCCCAGATATAAGCAGCAGGCGCGGCCGTGTTCTGGAGCATGTTTTCATACTCCTGCAGCTGGGTCTGGTACTGCTGGACCTGCTTGGAGTACTGCTCAACCTGCTGCACGGTCTGTGCAACCTGCTCAATCGCCGTGATGACGTTTTGAGTTAGGTTGCCCACGTCGATGACCGGGATGCCCGCCTGTGCGGCCTGGAACGCACCGGCCCCAAGGGCCAGCGAGACAGCGAGGGCAGTTTTAGCGGCTAAAAATTTCATGCTCTTCTCCTTGGCGTAAAAATCAGTAGTCAAACGACTTATAAGGTTTCGAGAACGTCAAATCCTTGGTGACGATCACGTTAAAACGAAATCCTGGGCGGATCTCTAGTGTAGGTGCAATGTTGAGATTTTTCGATATAAGCTGCGCTGTTACTTGGCCAAGTTGCTGGCCAAGTGCTTCGCTCATAGCGCTACTGGCGGTTGTCTCGGTGCCAAAGCCAGAGTTGTCTTGCTCTTGGCTAAGGGCTACACCAGCGGTAACAGCTGACATGAGCAGAGCTGAGCCAAACAACCGGAAATAGTGGTTGTTGACCTTATCCTTGAAGCCCGAGTAGCCGGCCTGGTCTGCGCCTGGCATCGAACCAATATCCATTGCCTTGCCGTCAGGGAAGATGATGCGTTGCCAGGCAACCAGCACGCGGGACTGACCATAGGCCACGTCACTTGAGTACGAACCAACGAGGCGCGAACCTTGCGGGAGTAGCAAGTGTCGGCCGGTTGGCGTGTCGTACACGTCCTGAGAAATCTGCGCCATGATTTGCCCTGGCAGATCGGAATTTATGCCCGAAATGAGCGTTGCCGGGACAACAAAGCCTGCACGTAGCTCAAACGGCGAGCGTGGTGCTTCTGGCTTCGATTGGAGTTCCCAACGGTCGCCTTCCTGAGCATTGGCAAACACCGAATAGCTGTCGCCAGCACCACCACCGGACGGAGCCAGGAAGCCCGATCCCTGAGTGTTAGCGCCCCCGGAAGCACCACCAGACCCTCCGCCAATACCTGCTGCCCGTAGCTGCTCCAGGCGCGCTTTGTAGGCGGCAGTAGGATCTGATTTGGCCTCGGCCTGAATACGCTGGCGAGCTGCTGCGATTCGCACCAATGCTTCTTCTTCATTGGCTGGAGGCGCTGCGTTGTAGTCGCTGGAGCCAGAGCTACGCGGGGCAACGACCTGGACAGTGGTTTTGGCCTTAACGGCTTCGGTGAACTGCTGCATCTTCGCCATGCGGATGCGTTCCAGTTCATCATCTTCACGGGAGCGACCCTCGCCGCCATCCCCAGGAGGCGTTGGCGGGGCTTCCAAATTATCAGGGCGAACCACTGCCAGGCTACCGGCCGGAGCTGCTGCCTGTTCAACATTCGGGTCAACCAGCTCGGGCACAATAAGCGGTTGCGTTGCGTCGGGAATCATCCCGCCGTCTCGCCCGCCCGCAATTTCCTGGGCGAAGATGCTGCTGTTGCCGCCCTTCTCTGCTGCGGCTTCTGCGGGGGCGTTTTGCTGGGCTGCACGATCTGCGGCAACAAGCATCATTATCACCAGGAACACCAGAGCCGCCCCGCCACCGATGTACATGGGCCAGTTGTTGACGCGGCGAACGCCTGACTTCTTGGATACTTCACCAGGCGAAGTATCCGGGGACATTTGATCGTCAGAAACAGTGCTCATTAGCTGTTACTCCTTCCGCGTCCATGCACCGGCCGGCTGGACGGTGTTGTTCTGCGCGACATAGGCACGGGTCAGCGACTGATAGCCGACCGTGACAGTCACGCGATACAGGTTGGTTTCTGGCGGGTTGTCGATGACATAGCTCATCGACAAGCCAGGGCCTGCCGGATAAACCGTCGCCGCTTTGATGGGCTTGGGGGCTTTGTCCTTGGGCTGCTGTTCAGTGATTTCCTGGAGCGCATAGCCTTTTGCGCGGAGCGTAGAAACGAGCGAGCGGCCATAAGCGTCCGGGGCTTCATGCACCAGGTTGAGACGTGTACTTGCAGGCGGATAAACCGCCATGAGCTGTTTAACGGTGTCGGCTGCCAGTGTCTGGTTAGTGGTCAGGCTGGCGTCCTCGGCAAAGTTGCCGTAAGGCTTCGAGGCACAAGCGGCCAGGGTGGCCAGCAGCGCGAGAGTTACGATCTTGTGCATGGCTTATTTCCCCCGCTGAATGGTCACGCGATCCTGAGACTTGCCGACGCCAGCAATCAGGATGGCCTTGTCGAAAATGGAATCGACGATGAAACGGTTGCTTTGGACGCGGTAGTTGACCATCACGGTTTCGTCGTCCTTGAACCAGCCGCCTTCCTTGCGAACGACCAGCAGCGTCGGGGCCTCGGTTTGTGACATGGCTTTGGGCATTTCGATGATGGTTTTGACGCCATCGTTGTAGACGCGCACAGGCTTCCAGGAAACATTGCCTGCTACCGTGTATTCAAAGTTCAGGTCGCCCAGGTACTCGCCTGTTTGCGGGATCGTGTCGCGCTTGATTTCAGTCTGTTGACGGGTCTTGATTGCCTCCCACTTCGCCAAGGCGTCCTCGGGGTAGGTGAAGGCGACTTGAGGCATGTACTCGGTACGATGCGAGCGCAGCTTGAAGTGGTAGGTACGGCGATTGGTAGTGACAACCAGGCTTGTTTCCAGGCCCACATCCAATGGCTTGATGATGAGGTGCTGAACTTCGGTCGCGCCGAAGCCGGTAATCGCCGGCTCAACCGTCCAACGGGCGGTATCGCCCAGGTTGATCGAGTTCACTTGCTCGCCTGCCTGCAAGGCAACGTCGCAGACTTGGAGCACTGCACAGACGATGCTCGGCTGCTGCGCCCCGAAGATGAAGCGAACATAACCATCGGCCGAGTCCACTGGTTTGATACCAGTCGCGCTCGCTTGCTGCCAGCGCTGAGAAATGGCGATAGCCGCTTTTTCCTGCTGGGTCAGGGTCGGGTTGTTGGTGGAAAAGTACAGATCTGCAGCGTTGTCGCCCGGGGCTGCAAAAGCGGTTGCAGTGGCCAGGCTCAGGGCAATTGCGGAGAGGATCGGTTTCATGGTGTTACGCCTCAGATTTGTTTAGACCAGGAGAAGTCGCGGACGAACAGCCGAATCGGGTTCATCCAAATGTCTTCTTCTTTCGTGTTTGGGTTTGTCTCGGCCTGGTAGACCGTGACCAGTGCGCGGTAGGTGCCTTCGGACTTCTTCACGCCTTGGCGATCCCGAGTGGTTTCCACCCACTCGACTTGCCAGGTTTCGGGCGTCTGCGGCAGTACCGAACGAATCTCGACAGCGGCGGTTTCCTTTGCTGCGCGAGCGAAGGGGCTGGAGTCGGCGCTACCGTTCAGCCATTCGTTCATTTTTTGCGTGCCTGGGTCGTTCGGTGCCAGAACGGCGTATGTGCGAAACACGGCATCACGTTGCAGCTTCACGTCTGGCGTAACCAACCGAGCGTCAGCGATGAAGGATGCAACCCGCGAAGCAACAACGCGGTGATCGGCTGCGCTGCCGCGAATGGCCTGGCCGTAGGCTTGGGCATGGCCGAGTTTGTCCACCTGGACGATATAGGGGACGAATTTCGATTGGCTGCCAATGTGGATGATGCCGCCGACACCGGCCAGCGCGACCATCAGGGACAGGATGCCCACGATCTGCCACGACTGCTTAGCCGTGACGACGCTGCCAACATGGTCATTCCAGGTACGGCGCGCAGCCAAATACGGGTTTTCGACAGTGTTGCCTTGAGGCATCACTTGGCCGCTTTGGGCCTTGCTTTTGAGAGAACGGAAAAAGCTCATGCTGCCACTCCAAAGTCATTGATTCTGAGTCCACGGCCAGCAAGCCATTCATCCACCCAGGCCGCGCCAAACTTGCGTTCCAGTGTCTTAATGGCTGCAACGGAGTCTTTGTCGGATGCACCGACAAACGCGAGGGCGAGAGGGCCAAGAGCCAGGTCATAGAGACGACGACCGTTTTCCGAAACGTAGTAGTACTGACGTTTCGGAACAGCAGTGGCCAGGATGTCTATCTGCCGATTGTTGAGGCCCATCCGGCGATAGAGTGCCGAGGTGTCTTCGTCGCGGGCGTAGACGTTTGGAAGGAAGATCTTGGTCGCGGTCGATTCAACAATCACGTCCAGAATGCCCGAGTTAGCCGCGTCCGAAAGGCTTTGCGTGGCCATCAAGACCAGGCAGTTTGCTTTACGCAGCACCTTGAGCCATTCCTTGATCTTCTCGCGGAAAACAGGGTGGCCAAGCATCAACCAGGCTTCGTCCAGGATGATTACGGCCGGCTGGCCTTTCAGTGCCCGTTCGATGCGACGGAACAGGTAGAGCAGTACAGGAAGAGCGTATTTGTCGCCCAGGTTCATCAGCTCTTCGATTTCAAAGACGGTGAAGTCAGACAGCAACAAGCCGTCTTCTTCTGCATCGAGCAAGTGGCCCATCGAGCCGTCAACGGTGTACTGCTGCAATGTGGCGCGAATCGCTTCGTCCTGGACGGTTAGACAGAACTCAGAGAAAGACCGCGAGCCATCCTTGTGCATCGTCATGATCGCGTGGCCAATCTCGTTACGTTGTGCGGCCGTAGTCTCCAAGCCATTCAACGCCAAGATGGTGTCGATCCACTCCATCACCCAGGCCCGATCCGCTTTGGTTTCCAGGAACTGCAACGGGCAGAACGCCAGCTTTTCGTCATCCGCCGCAACAGTGAAGTGGAGGCCAGACTTGCCCTTGGATGATGCACGGATACCGGCAGCAAGGGGGTACATCGACATACCCTTATCGAAGGCAAAGATGCTCATGCCTTTGTAGCGGCGGAGCTGGGCAGCAATAAGGGCCAGATGGGTTGATTTACCTGCGCCGGTAGGGCCGAACATGAAGGTGTGGCCAAGATCACGGACGTGAAGGTTGAGCCGGAACGGTGTTGCACCTTGAGTAACGCAGTGCATCAGCGCCGGCGACAGTGGCGGATAAAGTGGGCACGGAGCGTCTGCCAGACCTGTCCAAATAGTGCTGGTCGGCAACAGGTCGGCCAGGTTCATCGTGTTGATGAGCGGACGGCGGACGTTTTCAACGCCATGACCTGGAATGCTGCCCAGGTAGGCATCCATCGTATTGATCGACTCGATACGAGAGGCAAAGCCCAGGCGCTCAATAGCTTTTTCAATCATGCGAGCAGAGGCCGCCAGGCGCTCGCGGTCGTCATCCATCAGGATGACGACGCTGGTGTAGTAACCCTGAGCTACCAGGCCGCTGTTTACCTCGGCAATAGCATCAGCAGCATCCTGCACCATCGACATAGCGTCCTGATCGATGTTGCCGGTGTTCGTGTTGAATACCTGGTCAAAGAAGCCGCGAACCTTTTGCTTCCACTTCTTGCGGAATTTATCCAAGTGCTGCACGGCCTCATGGGTATCCATGAAGATGAATCGGGAAGACCAGCGATATTCGCAAGGCAGCTCGGCCAACAGGGAGAGAATCCCCGGCGAGGATTCCAGCGGGAAGCCTTCAATGGCGACCGCCTGGATGAAGTTTCGGCCAACCTTCGGCACTACCCCACCCCACAGCTCTTTACCGCCAATGATCGCGTCCAGGTACATCGGATTGCTTGGCAGTACCACGGGCTGGGTAACACCAGTGACGCAGAATTGCAGCCAGCTCAGGAAGTCATCGTGTGTGACTTTTCGGCCGTCTTCCATTTCGATCTTGTTACCGCGCAGGCGGGTCATTTTCACGACAGACGAAAGGCTGCCTTCGACACTGCCGCAGTCACGTTTGAACTGTTCGATGAGGTTGCGAGTCCGTGCCTTATGGTCAGGTGGTGTCGCGTCGTCATCGAACATGAGTTCAACGAATTTCTGCTGAGCCAACATCGGTGGGAAGTAGGTCAGAGTGAGGACGAAATAGCCCTCGTACATTGTCCCCAAACCCTCGAACAGACGGCGGCGCTCTTCATCCATAGCGGCCGTGAGGCTGTCAGGAAAGTGCGAGACGCCGCGCTGCGAATAGTTAGGGGCGGGACGCCTTACAGCATCCACATGGATCATCCAGCCACTGCCGAGGCCGGCAAAGGCTTGGTTGATGCGGAGAGAAACCAGCTCGCGCTGTTCCTCGGTGCTACTGGCATTGTCATCGCCCTTGTACAACCAGGCGGCCATGAGCGCGCCGTTCTTGCCAACAATTACACCGTCGTCAACGACAGCAGCGTGAATCAGCAGATCGGCAAGCCCAGCATCCTTGGCGCGATGCTTCTTGAGCTTCAATTCCTTGTCCACCGTCATAAGACGCTGGACAAGGATCAGCACAAGAAGAATGCCGAGGGCAGCGATTGAGTACGCAATACCTTCGATCATTTGTATTGATTTCCTTGGCTTGTTGGGTTGTCCCGGAAGGGCGTGCTACGCGCTGAATAGAAGTGCTTGTAGCGGCGGTGACGGAGGTAAACGAACCTCAATTTCGGGTCGGATTTGGCCATGATGCGGAGCACAAAAAGCGCTCCGAACCACAGCACAATTCCAACCACCGTTGCCCGAAGTTCTTGCGCGCTGAAAACCAGCGCGAAGGCCAGCAAGCCGGAGAACATCACCAGTTCACGGTCCCCACCCATGAACAGGTTGTCTCGGTTGCCAGCCCTCCGAATGGGGATCGTGCGGAGAGCCATAATTAGGCGATCCGGCCCGAAGCAACGGAACGAACCAGAGCCTCGCCTACAGCAGCGATTTCAGCGCCACGACCGAAGAAAGTGGACATGACGTTTTGCGCGCCAACCAGCAGGGCCATAACCAGTACCAGGAAGATCAGGGTACGGAAGAAGCCATTCAGGTCGCCGCCGAAAATCAGTACACCACCAGCAACCACAATGCCGATGATCGACAGTGCGAATGCAACCGGGCCAGTTACGGATGCCCGCAGGTTGGTCAGCCAGGATTCATACGGGAGGGAACCGCCAGTGCCTTCCGAAGCGAA
Source organism: Pseudomonas sp. MIL19 (assembly GCF_028680365.1). NCBI lineage: Bacteria > Pseudomonadati > Pseudomonadota > Gammaproteobacteria > Pseudomonadales > Pseudomonadaceae > Pseudomonas > Pseudomonas sp. MIL19. Next base: position 53,926 of record NZ_JAPPVG010000035.1, read on the forward strand.
AGCATGCTGGGGCGCGATGAGGAACACAGCCAGCATCACGGCCAGACCGACATAGAAGAACATCGACTGACGGTTGACGCGGAGGGTGTGGGCAGATGCGTACATAGGTGAAGCTCCTTTAGATGTTGCGGGTTATGTAACGGCCGTTTTCGTGCCCGGAAATCTCTAGGATTTCCTGGATACGGCGACCTTCGGGGATTCTGGCGATAGAGATAACAACGTGAACCGCCTCGCCAATCAGCGGTTCAATCTCGGCCGGAGCCGACTTGTTTCGGGAAACAAGCGACTTCAAGCGAGTCAGTCCTTCGGCCGCGCTATTGGCGTGAAGGGTGGCGGCACCGCCTGGGTGGCCAGTGTTCCAAGCGTCGAGAAGATCAAGCGCCTCTTCGCCGCGAACCTCACCAACCAGGATTCGGTCGGGGCGCATACGAAGCGTGGTCTTGAGCAGATGAGTCATCGAGACTTCGATGGTGGTGTGGTACTGGACAAAGTTGGCCGCTGAACACTGAATCTCGCCCGTGTCTTCAATGATGAAAACGCGCTCAGACGGGAAGCCAACAACCATGTCGTCAATGATTGCGTTGACCAGAGTTGTCTTGCCGGTGCCCGTGCCGCCAATAACAAGAATGTTCCGATGTTCACGCACGGCCTTCTTGATCGAGGCGCACTGCGCGGCCGTCATGATGCTGGCCTCGACGTACTGATCCAGCGTGAAGATGGCGACGGCTTTCTTGCGGATTGCAAAAGTAGCGGCCCGCACTACGGGGGGCAGTTGCCCGGCAAAGCGAGAGCCGTCAAGTGGCCACTCCCCTTCCAGAAGTGGCTTTTGCCGGGTGACTTCTTTGCCGTGGTAGCCGGCAACGGTCTTGATGATCGACTCAGCCTGTGCTGGCTTGAGCTGGCCAATCTGGCGCATTGGCTCACCAAGGCGTTCGATCCACAACTTGCCGTCGCCATTGCACATCAGTTCAACAGTCTTCGGATCATTGAGTGCGTCAACGATTAGCGATCCCGCGTCTCGTTGGAGCTTCTTTCGCGCCCGCTCTTTCAGGCTGGAATGCTCTTCACTTTTGTCATCTTCTGGCATGATTTTCGTCCGAGTTGAAAATGAGATTGCGACACGGCGCAAACGATATACCGAAAGTTATTTTCGCGCAAGCGAACGGAAACAGCGATAAATCGCATGTAGGTAAATGCTTACAAGTGGAGTGGCGATACTGCTGCACTTCCTTGTCCCGCCGAGAGGGTCGGCTTGAAGTTCTGGCTATCCAAACCAGAAGTAAAACCAGTCAGGGGGCGACTTTAGCGGCTAAAGTCTCTTCCCCTGGCGTTCAATCGCCGGCTATGGTCGGCCTTTCTCTTGCATTTTCTTCTTTGCTTCTTCTTCCCATTTTCTCACAACAAAGGCTTTCGCCTCAGGTAGCACCGCACATATACGGACAAAACCTTTCGGTAGACTCTGCGGCATCTTGCCGCCCGCTATGGCATCCAGCGCTTCTCTGTCCAGGTCGCTGGACTCCAGGAGCATGGGCAGTGGAGTTTCCAGGGCCGCGCAAATGCTTTCCATGATTTTCAGCGACGGGTTGGCCTTCCCGGTTGTCAGGTCGGACAGGAACGACACGGACATATCTGCCTTGGTGGCTAATTCGGATTTGGTCATACCCTTCTCATCAAGGATGCGGAGGATATTGGTGAAAAAAATTATGTTGTACACGATAGGACTGTGCCCTTTGTCGGCGACAAATTTTAGCCGCTAAAATAATGACTCGTCTTTGCAGTTTAGCTAGACGTCTTCCTTGTCGCGGGGAGGGATGTATTGAGAGTGAATTTCAATAGGTTTCAGTTTATCTGCAATCTTACCCGTGATGCCGATGTGCAATCCACTCCAGGCTGGGGTTTGGGGAGCAACGGAACAGAAAGTGCACTTAAGCTACGTTTGTCTGTGGCCGTACAACACAAATGGCTCGCCGACCCCAAGACGCCCACGATGTACGGAGCATGGTGCGCGAGCCGCAAGCGTCACATTGCCACCAAAGCCCGCCACTGGCGGGCTTCTGTAGTTAAGCACAACCGTAACTCACGTCATTTCTAACTCGACCTGGACAGGGCCAGCGTCAGCCAGGGCATCGGCCTTCGGCCTAGCAGTCAGCCGCACCACCTCAAGGTGACACTTGATCTCGTCGAACGTGAGAACTTCGGTTGAGCGGGCAATCAAGGTCTGAGCTGCCCCAATGACGAAGCGGTCTCCTGCCGAAATGAACAGCCCGGCATCCTCCAGTCGAGCGGCGATAGCTGCAACGGCACCATCGACATCCTGGGCAGCAGGGGTATCCGTCAACGCGAAAGCGCGCTTACGGCACACCAAAATTGCATCTAGGCTGATCGGGTCTTTCGCTGCGGATTTCGGGCTTGCAGCGCGCAGCTCGGCATGCACTGGATGTGCAGCCACCACGGCCAATCCGGCCTCGGTAATTGCTTCGTAGATGGCCGCCCATCCTTCAGCGCGAGAGTGGTGAAAGCTGAACGCCAACACGCCGTTATCCTTGAGTACGCGACGGCATTCAGAAAACACCAAAGCGAGCTGACTGGCGAACACACGCGGGTCTTTGTGCTGAACTTCGCCACCATCGGACGAGTCTGCACGCGCAAACCATGGATAGCGATCTCGCAGCACTGGCGAAAGCCAGGCGAAGAAGAAATCACTCAGCTCGGAGTAGTGAACGAAGTCGAAGTAGGGCGGGTCTGTGACGACTGCATCTACAGAAGCGTCCGGGATCGGTAGCCGGGAACTGTCGCCGTTCAGGATCATCATTCCGTGGTCGGCCGCGTCCAGCTCGGCCCACGTATCCATCCGACGCGCCTGGATCGGCTTGCTGGCCACCACTTTGCGAGAGCCGATGCGCTTGCCAAGCATGTCGTACTCAAAGTCGATCTCGAATGGTTCATCAAGGTAGCGCTTAGCGCGCAGTAGGCGCGACTCAAAGAGTGTGCTGAACGTGCCGCTGCTCTTGTCCGTGCCCCACACTGAGTTTTCCAAAGGCATGCGCTCTGGCTTGAGGATGTGGTTCGAGAACATATGGCGTACCGCGCCAGTTCCCTCGCCTTTGAAGCTGCAAAACAAGTTGTTGAACTCCAAGGTACTTGAGAACAAACACAGCATCTGTTCTTGAATCTCGGTGTCTTTAATCCTCAGAATTCCACGTAACAACAGGCCAAGACAAAGCAACTGGCGGTCGTTGAAGAAGTCGCGCCACTTGGTGTAGTTGTACCCGCGTGCCTGGTCGGTGTTGTGGCCAGGTCGAACACTGGACTGAGGCAATGGAAGCTCTTCGGTGGCAAGCCGCTCTTGCGCTTCCTCATACTGAGCCACGTCTTCATCACGCGCAGCTAGGTAGACTTTGGAGCCATCCGGGCGAAGGGCCATCACGGCGTAGAGTCGATGCTTAAGCGGCGTGCCATCTTTTGGCAGCAGCTCCTTCACGCGGTAACGAGCACCATCCTTGGCCGTGACGTGCTGGCCAGCGACCGGCCCGGCCTGCGGGTTGAAATGGTGCCCACAGTGCTGGCAATCCAGCGTCGTAGCGTCGTAGCGATCCTCGATCACGCCCCAGCACCCTGGGCACACGATCTGAGCCTTCGGCTTCTTTTTCGGGTAGGCATTTTGTGAAAACACGTAGCGTGACAAGAGCGGGATTACCTCGCCGCTCGGGATCACGACAGTCTTGACCCAGAAGAAGTACAGCACCGGAATCAGCTCACCAGACAGCGGATCGCGCGTCTGGTAATAACGGCGAATCTCGGGTGCAACCTCGCGCTCCAACGTACAAAAGGCTGCACGAAGCTGCACTTCGGATGCAGGAGTAAATGCCTGGCGAACTAGGAACGTACTCACGGGATTGATATCAGAGCCAACCGCCTTGGCTCCGAGCTTAACGGCTTCACCCAGCGTGGTGCCACTGCCCATAAAGGGATCGAGTACAACCTTGCCAGCAAAGTCGTGTTGCTCGTAGAACTGCGCCCAGGTGTTCGCACCTGGCTTGCTCAGTGCTGCCAGAGCAATCCCCCGAAACACCGACCCCAACCGTGTGGCCCACCATTTGTGAATGTGATAAATCGGCCGATTGATCTCCTTGCGCCAACTCTCTTGTTCGGCGATCTGGCTTATCTCGACCACGGGGAAGTCGCACTCAAGCGCCGTTGTAGCTGCGGCATGGGCGAATGCATTTTCGTCAGTGATGGTGTTCATTCATCGTCCGCCGTGGTGTTCTCATCCGGCAGCACGGGGCTGCCAGACATGGATACCGGCTTACTCGACTGGCCAGCTAGGCGATATGCAGCGAAACGGTGTTGGTTGCCAGCGCTGGGGTTTGGTACACGCTCGGCTTTCAGCTCATTAGTGCGCAGGTCGAAGTTGTAGCCAACCACCAGAGTTTCGGCCTCGACACGGGTAAGGCGTCCAACTTCCTGAAAGCGAGGATCAGTGCCCATGCCCTCCGGCAGGATCAGGGTCATCAGTCCAGTAGTGCCTTCGGTAAGGGCAAACGGCGTGGGCGCGACGTACATCTTGCGATCACGGATCATGATGTCGCCGTAGGTGCCAAAACCCTTCACGTTCTTGTTCTTGTGGATGTAGTTGTGGTCAGCGTTCAGGAAGTCGCCGTGACACACCACCAGGTCAACCACCGGATACTGCCTGCGGCCGTTGCCTTGATCGGCGAACTGGGTCAAGTCAGCGGGGTATCGCCCAAAGACATAGAAAATCTGGCGACCGTTGTGATACCCGGTCGGCACCTGGCTGTTCGAGTCGTAGTCTTTCTCGCGGCCGGGCCACGCCAAACCCTTGATCTCGTAGCCCTCGGTGTACTCGACTAGGCAGAAGTCAGGATACGTGTTGCGACCAGAACCCTCGAAATGGAGGGCGAGACTTTGCAGGCGCGTCTGGAACCAGTTTTGGAAGTGGAATTCCTTGTCCTTCGCGCTCACTGACTCGATCAGCTCTCCGGCTTGAACTGCCAGTACGCATTGCTCAAACACATCGAAGCAGGTTGTCTTTTTGGTCATCTTGATTTTGTCCATTCAGGTATTGATCGGCGGTACCACGCCGCAATGTTTGTAAATTGTCGTTCTCGACACCCCATAGTCACGGGCAAGGTCGGCAACTCAAACCCCAGGCTCTCCTGCTCGCGGTATCCTCGACATTGCGGTCATGGACACCTGGTGCGATAACCTGGGCAAAGGCTCCAAAGTCTACGTTGAAGGCCGTTTGGAAAATACCGAACACACGACCGTGACGAGCAATAGATTTACGGTATCGGCCCTTCGCGCCGTCAGGTATAGCCGGAATCCTTCCCCCATAGTTCCCCGGCAATGCCACGAGACAGAGGCGTCGGCCCGACCTAGCCGGAATCCTTCCCTCATCCCCCCTGGTGATCGCATCGCACTACATACCGCCTGCCTATGGCGGAATCCAGGGTGGAGTCTAAGGCCGCAGTAGGCAACTACAGACCCCTCCCTGCCCTCTGCCATGCCCGGCCTTGCTGTTCAGTTAGCCGGAATCCTTCCCCAATAGACGCCCTGGCAGATCCTGGCGGGCAGCAGCCCAGCCTTGCTATTCAGCTAGCCGGAATCCTTCCCCAATAGACGCCTTGGCAGATCCTGGCGGGTAGCCCCAGCCTTGCTGTTCAGTTAGCCGGAATCCTTCCCCAATAGACGCCCTGGCAGATCCTGGCGGGCAGCAGCCCAGCCTTGCTGTTCAGCTAGGGGTGAATAGAGAAAACGGACAAAACCGTACGCTAAGCATGTGACCTGTCAGATTGAGGTCGTAGAGGTTGACACCGAGGCGTCAGGAAATGCAGAAACGTGGGCTTACTCTGACGCGGTTGGGTGGTCCAACTGACGTTAGGCAAAGGTGTACTTCAACTGGACGTGACAGGGCTGCAAGCCCCTGTCACGGCCCCTAACGGGCACGGCTTGTTTGAGGGTGCAGATTCTCGTTGGCCAGAACGAAAAAACCGCCCTAGCGAGCTAGGGCGGCTGTTCGTCACCAGACTATCCCTTACAGGAAATCGTCGTGATGATCACGAATGAACTCCCAAGCGGACTTGAGCATGCTCAAAGTCCTCAAGGTTGCCCAAACGTGGCTCAAAATATTTAGCGTGCGCTTCATATTTCATGGCCTCCATGTTGGCTGGCCATCCTTCCAACGCCTGTGCTGGCACTCAGCGCCTTAGGTACGAGTGACTGTATCTAGTGGAAGTACGACCGAGGGTTGGCCCTCCCAAAACATCCACCAGCACGGCTTTCTCAGGGCCGTGTTGGGAGGGGTGGTACAGCGAAATCTTTACGTCCAGCCCCTTCCACTTGATACGAATCGCACGTAAGCAGCGAGCATGATACCTGATCCTACAAACTTGGGAATGGCCTGTCGCCATGCTCGCAGGCAACCGATTTAGGCCCGAAATCTCTTGTGAGCGCTTGTAGAACCTTGTTGACGCTTGTGGAATCGTTATTTATGATTGTCCTCAGTGACTGTATCTAGTGGAACCCGCAGGTTAGGTCTCTCAACCAGACCCGCAAAAGAAAACCGCCCTTCTCAGGCGGTTTTTTTTGGCCTCGATTTGGAGTGGCTAGGCGAGCACAAGTACATTCTCATTCTCATTCTCATTCTCATTCTCATTCGCACAAGCTGAATGCTTAGCGTACGATTTTTTCCGAATTCTGTAGTCACCCCAGCTAGCCGGAATCCTTCCCCAATAGAAAGCCCGGCCGCTTGACGCGAGCCGGGGCTAGATAGCCGGAATCCTTCCCCTTTCAGGTTAGAGCGATAGCGCAAGCTGGTCGGTTTTCTTGATCGAGAAGTTGAAGCCCGTAATGCGTCGGCCGGCGCGGCGAGGTTCAATGGAGACGGTTAGATCTGTCTGGCTGTTCACCTCGTTCAACGCTGGGATGAGAACGTATTTCTGCAGATCCTTGACGCTGGGGTACTTGTCGCCCAGGTCGAGCAATTCACGGAGTCGGCCTAGCTCGCAGTCGCGCGAGCCAAGCTTGTAGAACTGAGACATAAGCTCATAGATACGGATTGCATAGAAGCTGTTGAGGCCGCCAACCTGCTTTAGTTGGTAGCTGGTGAATTCGCGATTTAATTTTGTGAGGTGCGGAAGCACCGTAGGCGAGAACCCCAGCTCTACACAGCCCTCCCCTTCCCTGTACTTGACGTGGTAGACCCAGCGCATTTGCTCCACGATCTTGCCTTTCTCTAGGCGTCGTATGTCGCGCTTAAAGAGGCGGTCGGCGGCATCGCGCACGACCTCATAGGCGTGCCGCGTTTCCATGCCGAAGACCGAGGCGAACGAATCGACCGCGATAGTCACATAGCCATCTTTTGGAAGTGGCTTGCGTGAGTCGATCATCGAGGCCGCACAGAGCACCAGACGCTTTTCGTTGAGCGTGAGCGTATGAGACGACTCAATCAGCTTGTTTGACTGGTAAACCCTGTTCTTATCCAAGTCCGCCATAGATCCCCCTCCTTGTCGGCAGGGGAATACTAAGCCAATGGGGGAATTGGCACAATCCCTTTCCCTGTCCTGTTGATAAGTCTGTGCGTAAGCTGTTGATATGTAATGTAAAACAGCCGGAATCTTTCCCCAATAAGCCGGAATCTCTCCCTTCCAAAGCCGGAATCCTTCCCCCATAAAGCCGGAATCCCTCCCCAATAAGCCGGAATCCTTCCCTGTAGGGCCGGAATCCTTCCCCCTTTAGCCGGAATCCTTCCCCTAAAAGCAATAAAACCCCTTATTTTTCAGTAGTTTGCGCGACCGTAAACAAGTTTCTAAAACAAGCTTTTAAAACAAGCTCTTCAAACAAGCTTAAAAATGGTTAAAACAAGCTCCTAAAGCGCGTGGGGTAGCCACTGTCGCGTGATCCCGAAAATCCACGCTGGCCGCCGCCTACCCTCCTCCTCGGCCTACGGCCTTCCCTGGAGTCGCCCCGCCTTCGGCGGCCTAGGCCGGGCATCCATGCCCTGCAGCTATGTGGGCGCTCGCGCCCGCTCTTTGTTTCTGTGCGCCGCTTGCAGCACCGTATTCATCCTGCCCGATCGCCGACAAACAGCAAGATCAAAGCACAAGCGGAATTTGCTCTGCAGACCAGGCGCAAGCGCCTGGAAAAGCAGCCCGCATAAGCTGCTACGCAGCAGCAACATCAGCGCAACCTGGAATATCTCAGGGTTTTACGCCAGGGGGGTGTCGGCAGCGTGATAGGTGGCCATCCTGGACACCGCACCTGCTGAACTATCCGCGAGGGGCCAACGACCGAACCCCAGGCGGCCTACGGCGGCGGCTGCCCCTCAAATGCCAATGAAAGGTTAGCTAATAGTGCTTGATAAATAGGACATTTTGTCCTATTATAGTTTCCGAAGGCCGGGCATGTTGCCCAGGTCAAAACCGGAGAACATCCGATGACTCAACAGCAGACATTGCATTTCATCCCTGAGCCTCAATTTGTGGTTCTGCCTGACCAGGGCGTCTATGGCTGGCGCATGGAGAACGAGGACATTCTTGTATTTGGTAACAGCGCCGCCGAGGCCACAGAGCTTTTCGTGCAGGCCCTGGCCCGCGAGTTCGGGAGTGTGCAATGAACCTCCCTCGCAGCATCACCTGGAATGGCAGCCAATATGACGTGCCGGGCATGGATGAGCTGGAGGCCATGGTGTTCGATAGCGTGTGCGAGACACCAGACGGCGACACCGTGGAACCTGACCACCCCGATTCCTGGCTTTTCCTTCTTGGTCTGATCTAACCCCCCCCCCCCCCCCCCCCCCGCCCCCCCCGCCCCCCCCCCCCCCCCCCCCCCCCCCCCCCCCCCCCCCCCCCCCCCCCCCCCCCCCCCCCCCCCCCCCCCCCCCCCCC
>NZ_JAPPVG010000036.1:0-30254 GCF_028680365.1 Pseudomonas sp. MIL19
TCCAAGTCGCCAGGCTCACCACCACAGTGAACCCGACAGCGCCAGTCACGGCGCTACGCGCCATGCCTGGCGCACCATAAAAAACCCGCGCAGGGCGCGGGCTTAGTTGTGACTCATCCAGCTTTACGGCAAACGCTGCAAATCACGCTGCGCCAGCTGGGCGGCAGAGCTGCCTGGGTACTGCGCAATAACCTGCTGCAGAATACCCTTGGCCTTGTCGCTATTGCCTAGGCGTTGCTCGACATCAGCCAGCTTGAACAGTGAGTCCGGCACCTTGGCATGACTTGGGTAAGCCTGACTGACCCGTGCAAAGGCCTGACCGGCACCCTGCAGATCACCCTTCGCCAGGTTCACCTCACCCAGCCAATACTGCGCGTTACCGGCGTACTGACTGTTCGGGTACTTGCGTAGAAACGCGGCAAACGCCTGACTGGCCTTGTCGAAGTCCTTGGCCTTAATCAGGTCAAAGGCCGCTTCGTAGAACAGTTTTTCCTTTGCCGGGTCGGCCGGCTCATTACTGGCCGGAGCCTGCCCCGCTGCTGGCGAGGTCGGCGTACCACTGGCATTGATCGCGCCAGTGGCTGAAGAATTCTGGTTGGCTGCAGCACCTGCTGCACCACCACTCAAACGCTTATCAAGGTCCTGGTAACGCTCCAGGCTTTCTTGTTTAAGGCGCTGAATTTCATTCTGTTGCTCTTCCAATGTACCGCGCAGCTGCGCGATCTCTTGCTGCATCTGCTGCAACTGGTTGAACAGCATGCCCTGCGCCGAGACAGGAGCCGCAGCTCCTGCCCCCGCGTAGGTGCCGGACGCACCGTAACCAGCTGGCGGATAACTGCTGCCGTAACCGGCATTGTTATCCACCACGGGAACCTCAGCCCACGCCGCAAGCGGCAGGCTGAGCGCCAAAACGGTTAAAGCACGGCGGCACGTTCGCATATCGAATTACTTACGCAGTTCGACGCGACGGTTTTGAGCCCACGAGGACTCGTCGTTACCAGTTGCGATGGCGCGCTCTTCACCGTAGGAAACCAGTTCCAGTTGAGCTGGGGAAACGCCCTGCAGTACCAAGTAACGCTGCACAGCCTTGGCGCGACGCTCGCCCAGAGCCATGTTGTATTCACGAGTACCGCGCTCGTCAGCGTGGCCTTCCAGAACTACGCGAGCGCCATTGCCTTGCAGGTCTTTGGCGTGCACGTCCAGAGCGCGCATGGCCTCTGGCTTCAGGTCGGAGCTGTCGTATTCGAAGTAGAAGGTGGTGATAGCGCGCAGAGCTGCTTCTTCGCTCAGGCTGCCATCAACAGCGCCAGTGTTGGCACCGTAACCAGCGTTAGGATCGATAGCGCCTTCACCAGCAGCGTCACCGCCTTTAGAGGAACAACCTACAGCCACGGCGAGAGCCAAACCCAGTGCAGCGAACTTACCAAATTTCAGCATTTCCATCATATAGCTCCTAATGAACCCCAGTGTGTTAAGCAATGTTTCAAACAACAACGGTATAGCGCCGCATCAGTTCAGGTAAGGGGACCAAGAAGGCTCTCGAACTTCGCCTTGAGCGGTAGGAAGAGGGAGCCTCACACGTCCATTGGTGGACGCTAAAACCAAGACTCCCCGGCCCTGCTGGCGGGTGGCGTAGACTACCATGGTGCCGTTGGGCGCAACAGTGGGCGACTCATCCAAACTGGTGTCTGAAAGAATGCGCAAATTGCCGCGCTGCAGGTCTTGTGCAGCCACCTTGAACACGGTGTAACCATCCTGGCGGTGAATCATAACCAGGGTTTTCTCATCAGCAGACAGCTTCGGATTAGCGTTGTAGTTACCAATAAAGGTCACACGCTCAGCCGCACCGCTGTTGATGTTGGTTTTGTAGATTTGTGGCTTACCGGAACGATCCGATGTGAAGTAAAGCGTCTGGCCATCCTTGCCCCAGAAAGGCTCGGTATCGATAGAGGCTTGGTTGGTTACCCGGCGCAATTGTCGAGTGCCCATGTCCATCACATAGATTTCCGGATTGCCGTCTTTGGACAGTACAAATGCCAGACGATTGCCATCCGGCGACCACGCCGGCGCGCCATTCAGGCCTTCAAAATTGGTGACCTGCTCACGCCGACCGGTATCGATGTGCTGCACGAAGATCCGCGGACGCTTCTGCTCGAACGACACATAGGCAATCCGCCGACCGTCCGGGGCAAACGACGGCGAGAGGATCGGCTCACGCGATTGCAGCAGGGTGACTGCGCGCGCGCCGTCATAGTCAGAGCGCTGCAAGGTATAACGGGTGTTGTTGACCGCAAAGCGCTCGGCAGTCACATAAAGCATGCGCGTGGAAAACGCGCCTTTCACACCGGTGAGCTTCTCGTAAGACTGATCAGCAATGTGGTGCGCCATATCACGCAGCTGATCAACACCACCGCCGACACTGCCGGTCATGACTTGCTGCTGAGTGGTCACGTTGAACAACGCAAACTGAATCTGCAGGCGACCGCCGTTTGGCACAATACTGCCTACCAGCACGTACTGAGCACCTAGCGCCTGCCAGTCGCGGTAGATGACTTCGGCCGCCTGAGTCGGCAGGCTGATCATATTTTGCCGCGGGATCGGCTCGAAAACGCCCGAGTTGCGTAGGTCATTGCCGATAATTTCGGCCATATCCTCGGGCAACACGCTGCCGCCCTGCCAGCCAAATGGCACGACTGCGATAGGCGTAGCACGGTCGGTACCACTGCTGATCACCAGCGGGTCAGCGGCCTGAACGGAGCCGACCAGCAAGGTCAGACCGAGCAGAACAATACGCATCAGGGTATTCACAGACCTAAATCCTCCGGTTTGAAGACAGCGCGACGCTGCCGGTAAAGGCGATCAAAAGTGGCGCGATCCAGCTGTTGCATTTCAGCGATACGACCGACGTTACGCACCGCTTGCACGGCCGAGTTATCAAAAGGTGAATCGCCACTTGAGCGCGTCACGCTAGCATTGGTAATGGTGCCATCGGGCAGCATTTCTATCAGGACTTCTACACTCATGCCATTGCGCGCAGAAGGCGGGCGCCGCCACTGCTGACTCACCAGCATGACAATTAAATCATCCAAACTGCCGGCCACTTCATCACCAACAGTGTCAGCCATAGCCTGCTGACGACCGACATCCTCGGACAGCAACTCGGCCAGTGCGGCAGCCTTTTTGTCTTCTACGGCCTTTCGCTGCGCCGCCTCCGCTGCTTTCTTCTTGGCGTCGTCAGCTGTTTTCTTCTTCGCGGCTTCAGCGGCCGCTTTTTTCTTCGCCTCTTCTGCCGCTTTCTTTTTGGCGTCTTCGGCTGCTTTCTTCTTAGCGTCTTCAGCGGCCTTCTTCTTGGCAGCTTCGTCAGCGGCTTTCTTTTTTGCTACGTCAGCCAGTTTCTTTTGCTCTGCTGCTTTTTTCGCCTCAGCAGACTTCTTCTCAGCGTCGGCTTTTTTAGCGTCTTGGGCTTTCTGAGCCTCTTGCGCCTTCTTTTGTTCCGCTGCCTTGGCCGCTACTTTCTCCTGCTCCGCTTTTTTCTGCTCAAGCTGTTCGGTTTCGTACACAGGTGCAGTGGTCTTTTTCGTCTCACCGGCTATTTTCTGGTTGGTCTGGGTGGTGGCCTGACTCTGCGATTGCAGCTTGTACAAGGTTGCCTGCACCACCGGCTTGGCCGGCGGTAGATCCGGGGCAAAAGCGAAGCTGACAAACAGCATGGCAAACATGATGACGTGCAGCGCCACTGCCCAGACCACAGGCCATAACAGACTTTCCGAGGACGAACGCTCGCGCTGGTATTGCATCAGGGGGCCTCGGTAATCAGCCCGACGTTACCCACGTCAGCCTGCTGCAGACCGCCCATGGCCGCCATCACCGTGCCGTAGTCGACGGTTTTATCGCCACGCACAAAGACCTGGACCTGCTTACCCGTGGCACGACTCTGATTAATGATCGCGGTTACCGCGCGAGTCATCTCTTCCAGCGTCAGCGCTTTGTCCTGCACGGTATCGACATCGACCTCGGTGCCCATATTCCAGTAGTAGGTTTTATCGGCCTTGATCGAAATAGTCAGCACTTGGGCATTGTTGTCTTGCGGCAAGGCCTCGCTGCTGACTTTCGGCAGGTCAACTTTAACCCCTTGGTTGAGCATCGGCGCGGTCACCATAAAGATCACCAGCAGCACCAACATCACATCGATGTAGGGCACCACGTTCATCTCGGCGACGGGCTTGCGTCTGTTGCGAATTCTGGCCATGGCTTGAAAAACCTGTATTGAGAATGCCTAAGGCTTAGTCGTCGCTGGTGTGCACTTTGCGGTGCAAAATCGCCTGAAACTCGTCAGCGAAGGTGTAGTAACGGCCGATCAACATTTCGCCGCGCGCGGCAAAACGGTTGTAGGCAATGACCGCCGGGATCGCCGCAAACAAACCAATCGCAGTGGCAATCAACGCTTCAGCAATACCCGGCGCTACAGTAGCCAGGGTTGCCTGCTGCACTTGGGCCAAGCCGCGGAAGGAGTTCATGATCCCCCACACAGTACCGAACAGGCCGATATATGGGCTGGTCGACCCCACGGTGGCCAAGAACGGCAGGCTCTGCTCCAGCTTTTCTTCTTCGCGTGAGATCGCTACGCGCATGGCGCGCGCTACGGCATCCATCACCGCATCCGGGTCAACACCCGGCTGCTGGCGCAGACGTGAGAAGTCTTTAAAGCCGGCGCGGAAAATTTGCTCAAGCCCGGAATCCGGGTCCGGATTGCTGCCTGCCTGGCGATAGAGCTTGGACAGATCGATACCCGACCAGAAGCGCTCTTCAAAACTGTCCAAGGCACGCTTGGCCGCACGCAACAAAGCGGTGCGCTGGAAAATCATGACCCACGAAGTGACCGATGCGGCCACCAGCGTCAGCATTACCAGTTGCACCACCAGGCTGGCGTTGCTGATCAGACTCCACATCGACATGTGGTCAACGGCGTTGGCTTCCACGCTTACTCTCCTGCTCTAGATGTACCCGCGCCACCCTGCCCGGCAAAGGCCGCATGCAGAGTTGGGGGAATAGCCCGGGGTTTTAAATTGTCGGCGCGCACACAGGCCACCATAAATTGCCCTTCACAGAGCAACACATCATCCGCTGCCCGCCTGACTTGCTGACGAAAACGCAGGCTGGCACGGTTTAACTCAACCACTTCAGCGCTTACCACCAGCTCATCATCGAGCCTGGCTGGCGCGTGATAGCGCGCTTCAGCCGAGTGCACAACAAACAACAGGCCCTCCTCGGCCAGCGTCGACTGGAGAAAACCCAGATCACGCAGGCGTTCGGTACGAGCCCGTTCCATAAATTTGAGGTAATTGACGTAGTAGACGATGCCGCCTGCGTCGGTGTCTTCGAAATAAACCCGACAACGAAAGGTGGACGGCTGAACTCCGTTTTGCGCGCGCATACTCTAGTCTTAGCTCCCGGTCTTGCCAATTGGGTACAGCAAGTATTTTTTCTTATTCCAGCGCACCGTCAGCCTGCTGCTCCACGGGCAGTTCGCCCATGCGTTTGGGTACATTCAGACCAAAATGCAGGTAGGCATGCCGGGTTACCACACGTCCACGCGGGGTGCGCATGATGTAGCCCTGCTGGATGAGATAAGGCTCCAGCACATCTTCAATGGTATGGCGCTCTTCGCTGATGGCTGCCGCCAGATTGTCGACTCCCACCGGGCCGCCGTCGAACTTCTCAATCATGGTCAGCAGCAAGCGCCGATCCTGGTGATCGAACCCCCGCTCATCGACATCCAGCAAGTTCAGCGCAAGATCGGCAATCGACCGGGTGATATCGCCCTGGCCGCGCACTTCAGCAAAGTCACGCACCCGACGTAGCAAGCGGTTGGCAATACGCGGCGTACCGCGTGCCCGGCGCGCAATCTCGAACGCACCCTGAGGTTCAATCGGCAAACCCAGAATCCCCGCCGAACGCATGATGATAGTGGTCAGGTCTTCGGTGTTATAGAACTCCAAGCGCTGGACGATACCGAAACGATCACGCAGCGGATTGGTCAGCATGCCAGCACGGGTGGTGGCACCGACCAAGGTAAAGGGCGGCAGATCGAGCTTAATCGAACGCGCTGCAGGGCCCTCACCGATCATGATGTCGAGCTGGAAGTCCTCCATCGCCGGGTACAGCACTTCTTCAACAATCGGCGAAAGACGATGAATCTCATCGATAAACAGCACATCGCCCGGCTCAAGATTGGTCAGCAACGCGGCCAGATCGCCCGGCCGCTCCAGCACTGGGCCGGACGTGCTCTTGATGGAGACGTTCATTTCCTGAGCGATGATATTGGCCAGGGTCGTTTTGCCTAGGCCAGGTGGGCCGAAAATCAGGGTGTGATCGAGCGCTTCACTGCGCCCACGGGCGGCCTGGATAAACAGCTCCATCTGCTCACGCACGCTTGGCTGACCAATGTACTCAGCCAGCTTAAGCGGGCGAATAGCGCGGTCGACCTGTTCGTCACGATCGCGGGGGGTGGCGGTAATCAGACGATCAGCTTCTAGCACTAGACCATTCCCTTAAGGGCTCGACGAATCATATCTTCACTGCTCAAACCTTCTTCCTTAATAGCTGAGACGGCGCGACTGGCTTCCTGGGGTTTGTAGCCGAGCGAAATAAGTGCGCTGACAGCATCATTCTCCGCGCTTGAGACTGCACCGCCGGCGCGAGGTTCAACCACCAAGTTCGACATGCCGGGAACGGTCTCCCAAGCCTTGAAGCGGTCCTTCAACTCAACCAGCAAACGCTCCGCGGTTTTCTTGCCGACCCCTGGGATTTTCACCAACACCGAGGTGTCTTGCGCCTGCACGCAACGCACCAATTCATCGACCTCAAGCCCCGACATCAAGGCCAGTGCCAGCTTCGGGCCGACGCCATTCAGGCGGATGAGCTCACGAAACAACTCGCGCTCACGCTTCTCAAAAAAACCATAGAGCAGATGCGCGTCTTCACGCACCACCAAATGGGTGTGCAGCGTCAGCGGCTCGCCCACCGAGGGCAAACGGTACAGGGTGGTCATGGGGACTTCCAACTCATAACCCAAACCATTTATGTCAACAATCACATGAGGCGGCTGCTTTTCCGCCAGGGTGCCGCGCAAACGTCCGATCACCGCTGCTTTCCTTAAAAATTACGTTACAAACGAAGGCGACCTGCGCGACGCTTGGCGCCGACCAGGCCGTGAGGAATTAGACTTTGTCGATGATGGGCATGGCACAAGGCAATCGCCAGGGCATCAGAGGCATCAATCTGTGGCTTCTGCACCAATTTGAGCAAGTGCATAACCATCATTTGCACTTGCTCCTTGTCCGCCCCGCCGGTGCCGGCAATCGCCTGTTTAACTTGAGTCGCGGTGTATTCGGCGATATCCAGACCGGCCTCAATCCCCGCGACGATGGCCACGCCACGCGCCTGACCGAGCTTAAGCGCGGAATCTGGGTTGCGCGCCATAAACACCTGCTCGATACCCATGGTGACCGGCCCGTAGGTTTCAATGACCTCGCGCACACCGCGAAACACCACCTGCAGACGCTCCGGCATGGAGCCATTGCCCGTACGAATACAGCCTGAGGCGACATATTCGCAATTACGCCCGTTATCGCGCACCACGCCGTAGCCGGTAATGCGCGAACCCGGGTCGATGCCGAGAATCAAGGTCATGCCTAGCGCTCACTCAAGGTACCTGCCAACTCAGCCGGCACACTGTCTATTTATCCAGTTCGCGAGTATAGAGCTCGGCCAGGCTTGCGTCACCCAGCCAGCGCCCATAAAAAAACCGGAAGTGCTGGGTTATTCACCCAATCCCTTCCGGTTTCGCTAAAGCCAAAGACGATCAGCCAAGCTGCTCCATCAGCTCATCAGGAATCTCGGCGTTGTGGTAAACCTCCTGCACATCGTCGAGGTCTTCCAACATGTCGATCAGCTTGATGACCTTCTGCGCAGTATCCAGATCGGTAATCGGCGCGCTAATCGAAGGGATCATGGCAATTTCAGCGTCCTCAGGCTTAAAGCCTGCCGCACTGAGCGCCTCGTTAACGGCATGAAAATCAGCAAAACTGGTGGAGACCAGCGCCGAGCCATCTTCACCCATTTCCACGTCATCGGCGCCAGCCTCCAGGGCCGCGTCCATCAGCGCATCTTCGTCAACACCTGGTGCAAAGCTGAGCTGGCCTTTGCGGTCGAACATATAGGCCACCGAGCCATCGGTACCGAGGTTGCCGCCACACTTGGTGAAGGCATGGCGCACTTCCGCAGCCGTACGGTTACGGTTGTCGGTCATGGCCTCAACGATAATCGCCACACCACCCACGGCGTAGCCTTCATAGCTCAGCTCCGCAACGTTGTCGGCATCATTGTTACCGGCGCCACGCGCAATCGCCCGATCGATGACATCACGCGACATGTTGGCGGTCAGCGCTTTGTCCACCGCCAGGCGCAGACGTGGGTTATCCGCCGGCACTGGGCCGCCGTGCTTGGCCGCAACGGTCAGCTCACGAATGATTTTGGTGAAAATCTTGCCGCGCTTGGCGTCCTGACGCCCTTTGCGGTGCTTGATGTTGGCCCACTTGGAATGACCAGCCATAACTCACTCCGTTTGCTTCAGATTCAATATCGAGTGCAGCCGCTGAAGCAGTTCAGCCGCTGCGCCCAACCATAAAGAAGAAGCCTGGAAAACCAGGCTTCTTTTGATGCTTTATTCCGCTTTCGGCTGTTCGCGCAGACGAATGTGCAACTCGCGCAACGACTTGTTATCCACCTCACCCGGCGCCTGCGTCATAACACAGGCCGCGCTCTGGGTTTTCGGGAAAGCAATCACTTCGCGAATCGACTGCGCACCGGTCATCAACATCACCAAGCGATCCAGACCGAAGGCCAAACCACCGTGAGGCGGCGCACCGAACTTCAGGGCATCGAGGAGGAAGCCGAACTTCTCCTGCTGCTCGTCTTCGCTGATGCCCAGTACGCGGAACACCGTCTGTTGCATCGACTTATCGTGGATACGGATCGAACCGCCACCCAGCTCAGTGCCGTTGAGCACCATGTCATAGGCACGCGACAGTGCGGCCGCCGGGTTGGCTTCCAGCTCAGCCGGAGTGCATTTCGGTGCAGTGAACGGGTGATGCATGGCGGTCAGGCTACCGTCGTCGTTCTCTTCGAACATTGGGAAGTCAACAACCCACAGCGGTGCCCACTCGCAAGTCAGCAGGTTGAGGTCGTGACCCAGCTTGATACGCAGCGCGCCCAATGCCTCGGAAACGATCTTGGCCTTATCCGCGCCGAAGAACACGATGTCGCCGTCGACCGCACCGACGCGATCAAAGATCACATTGATGTTGTCCAGCGGGATGTTCTTAACGATCGGCGACTGCAGACCTTCAACGCCAGCAGCGCGTTCGTTGACCTTGATGTAGGCCAGGCCTTTGGCACCGTAGATGCCGACGAACTTGGTGTAATCGTCGATCTGCTTGCGCGGCATGCTCGCCCCGCCTGGTACGCGCAAAGCGGTAACGCGGCACTTCGCATCGTTAGCTGGGCCGGCGAAGACTTTGAAGTCGACATCTTTGAGCTGATCGGCAACGTCCACCAGCTCCAGCGGGTTACGCAGGTCCGGCTTGTCCGAACCATAACGGCGCATGGCTTCGGCCAGGGTCATGTGCGGCAACTCGCCGAATTCAACATCCAGCACTTCTTTAAACAGCTGGCGAATCATCTTCTCGGTGATGGCCATGATGTCCGCTTCATCGAGGAAGCTGGTTTCGATGTCGATCTGAGTGAACTCAGGCTGACGGTCGGCACGCAGATCTTCGTCACGGAAGCACTTGGCAATCTGGTAGTAGCGGTCGAAGCCGGCGACCATCAGCAGCTGCTTGAACAGCTGTGGCGACTGCGGCAGCGCGAAGAAGCTGCCAGCGTGGGTGCGGCTTGGCACCAGATAATCGCGCGCACCTTCTGGCGTGGCGCGGGTGAGGATCGGGGTTTCCACATCAAGGAAACCGTTGTCGTCAAGGTAGCGACGAATGCTGCTGGTGATGCTCGAACGCAGCTTCAACTTGGCCGCCATTTCTGGGCGACGCAGGTCGATAAAGCGGTAACGCAGGCGCGTTTCTTCGCCGACATCGGTGTATTCGTTAAGTGGGAACGGCGGGGTTTCCGCTTCGTTGAGCACTTCCAACTCATAACCCAGCACTTCAATCGCGCCGGAGGCCATGTTGGCGTTGCCGGCACCCGCCGGACGCAAGCGCACCTTGCCGGTGATTTTCACCACATATTCGCTGCGCACTTTGTCAGCCGCTGCAAAGGTTTCGGCACGATCCGGGTCGAACACCACCTGAGCCAGACCTTCACGGTCACGAATGTCGAGGAAAATCACCCCGCCATGGTCACGGCGGCGATGTACCCAACCGCAAAGGGTGATTTCCTGGCCGTCCAGGCTCTCGTTCAGTTGGCCGCAATAATGGCTGCGCATCATGGTGGTAATCGCTTCTCTGAGTCTTGAATTCGTTGGGCCGCAATCAATGCGACGCTCGTTGGCCGGCTGGCGCATGCGCCTTTTCCCGCAATTGCGCTGATTTCATGGGCGGTAACTGACCAGCGACGCATACGCAATCGCCCGCAAGCCCCCACAAAACACGGCAAAGGGCGGGATTATATATGGTTAAGCCGTCACGTGCAGCCGCCGCCCTAAGCGCCATCGCCAGCCTTTCCTATACTCAGGCATGCAGCTTTCAGACTATCGGTGAGTGGAGACGCCTATGAGCAGGCCAGACTTGGCTGAATTATCCAGCGATTTGCTCGAAGACTTTCGCCTGGAGTCCAGCGAACAATTCCAACGCTGCGAGCAATTACTGATCGAGCTTGAGCATGCACCCACTGATAACGAGCGTCTGCGTGAGTTGTTTCGCTTGATCCATACAGTCAAAGGCAATCTGGGCTGCGTCGGACTAGATGCGCTGATGAGCATTCCACAAGCCATGGAGGATATACTGTCTTGCTTGCGCGAGGGCGAGCTAAGTTTTGACAGCTTACTGGGCGACATTCTCTTGCTAACCCTCGACCATCTCAAAGCGCTTATCCATTACGCATACGGCGGCCCAGAGGCACAACTTAGCGACAGCCAGAGCCAGGCCCTTGCCCAGGCACTCAGCCACCTTGCGCACATACCTGCAGCGCAACAAACCGGCATGCGTAGCGCACTGCTACAACAACTCGACCCCAGTTCTGAAGCCGCCACTCTCCACACCACTGAACAACCTGCGGTTGCCGAACTACTGAGGCGCTACGGCATTGAGCTTGATGCTGACCTGCTGTTCTTTGTCGATTTGATGCACGCCAGCGAACGTCGCTCTAACTACTGGCAAGGCCGCGGGCTACGTCAGCTCGATCTGGCCCTGGCCATCAACCAACTGGGCGGCACCCCAGAACAGCCTGCGCAATTGGCCGCAGCCATCTGCTTGCACGACGTGGGCATGGCCTTCTTGCCGCTGGACATGCTGCACAAAGAGGCCAATTTCACCCATGAAGAACGTCGTCGAATGCAATCGCATCCGCGCATCGCCCATGACCTGCTCAAGCGGATGCCTCATTGGCATTCAGCCGCGGAAATCGTCTTGCAGCATCAGGAGCGTGCGGACGGCAGTGGCTACCCCAAAGGCCTGAAAGAAATCGAAACCAGCCCCGGCGCCCTTATTATTGGCATCGTCGACACCTTCGACGCGCGAACGCATGAGCGCGCCCACCAAACACTGAACAAGCGCCCACTGCTGCGCGCCATTCTCGAAATCAACAACCTTGCAGGGACTCAGTTCAGTGCTCACTGGGTTGAGCTTTTCAATCAAACACTTCAGCAGCATCCAGAACTGGCTCATCGCCAGACCAGCGAAACCGCATCAACCGCTAAGCACACAACGCGCCGCTAGAAAATTGAACCCCGGCTCGGCAATATCATCCAAACAGCACTTCTATTGATATAAAGCAGGATAAAGCTCAACAGCCGCCATGTTAGGCTTTGCCCATCAAAGAGCAGCTACCCGCTCCACCTGAGAGGATAAATGGTATGGAAATCAACATTGGTATTGCCGAGCAGGATCGCGCCGCCATCGCTGAGGGCTTGTCGCGCTTACTCGCTGACACGTACACGCTGTACCTGAAAACCCACAACTTCCATTGGAACGTCACCGGCCCAATGTTCAACACCCTGCATTTGATGTTTGAAGGCCAATACACCGAGCTGGCACTGGCCGTGGACGATATTGCAGAGCGTATTCGCACCCTGGGCTTCCCAGCACCGGGCACCTATGCAGCCTACGCTCGCCTCTCCTCTATTAAAGAAGAAGAAGGCGTTCCAGATGCACAAGACATGATCAAACTACTGGTTCAAGGCCATGAAGCCGTTGTACGCACAGCCCGCGGGATCTTTCCGCTGTTGGATAAAGTCAGCGACGAACCTACAGCTGACCTGTTGACCCAGCGCATGCAAGTCCA
This sequence comes from Pseudomonas sp. MIL19, assembly GCF_028680365.1. NCBI lineage: Bacteria > Pseudomonadati > Pseudomonadota > Gammaproteobacteria > Pseudomonadales > Pseudomonadaceae > Pseudomonas > Pseudomonas sp. MIL19. The sequence goes on from NZ_JAPPVG010000036.1 coordinate 12,514, forward strand.
TGAAAAAACCGCCTGGATGCTGCGTAGCCTGCTGGCCGCATAAACAAGCCAAAACCTTGCCTGGCGTAAACCTAAAAACAATAAACCTCGGGAGCACTTCTCGAGGTTTATTGTTTTTAGGTGGCGAGCCATACAGATTTAGCCGCCAGCCTTAGACACCTAAAGCGATTGACCCAGCACCCACGGGCCTTTTGCTAGGCGAATGAACAACAGCTGTTCTATGCTTTGGCCAATTGGACCCCTGACACAGTGATGTGCATGAACACTCCCAAAAAAGCACCCGGGATATTAGAGCTGTATCCCGAAGAAACGCGCGACGCTGCCGCGCTTCTAAAAAAATCAGTCCCCCTGATGATGCGCCATGGCATTCCACCGAATCCGGTGCACTACGCCCTCTGGTACACCTACAGCAAAGGGCTTGAGCCAGAACTTAATCGCCGCCTGGATAAGACCGTCGCAGACTTTGACAGCTTTCCTCCGGAAACCGCAGTCAAGCTGTTTCGTGACTACATCATCCATGGCGAACTCGAAGAAGCGCGCGCAGGGCAACAACAAGTCATCGAACTGGTCGACGACATAGAAGGCGATGTTTCACTCAGCATCACCGGCAGCAGTAACTATCAAGTCAGCCTGAAGCTCGGCCTCGCCGCCCTACAAGAACCGATCATCGACGACCTGCCTAGCGTCTTGAACGAGCTGCAAGAAAGCACTCAGCTGATGCAGAATCAGCAAACCCAATTTCTAAATCGACTGAATGCTGCCCAGCAGGAAATCAAGACCCTGCGTGGCCAACTCGAACGCGCCCACATTGCCGCAACACTGGATAACCTGACACAGGTATTCAACCGCAACGCCTTCAGCCGATTGCTTGAACAAACCCTGAGCACGGATTACAACGGCGTCGCCCTAGTGATGCTGGATATCGACTATTTCAAACAGTTCAACGACCAATACGGGCACCCCCTGGGTGATCGCGTACTGCAGCATGTTGGTCAACTACTACGCGACGCCCTCCCTGCGCGCGCCATTGCCGCCCGCTATGGCGGTGAGGAGTTCTGCATCATCTTGCGTGACTGCTTCGACAGTTCTACTGCTCATGCTCTTGCCGAGCAGTTGCGCCTGAAAATCCAGTCACTGCGCATCAAGGTGCGCCGTACCGACGAAGTACTCGACAGCATCACAGCCTCCTTTGGTTTCGCCCTTGCCGAACAAGGCGACACCCTGGAAACACTTCTCACGCGCGCCGATGATGCGCTTTATCAAGCCAAGCGTAATGGCCGCAATCAGGTAAACCCCAACCCAAGCGATACTGCACTCAGAGCCTGATTGAGAACCCCGCCTCTTTACTGTTAAATACGCCCCGTGCCGCTGAACCGCAGCCTTGGTTCGGCACACTGGCACATCGGCTGGTACCACGCGCTTCTACTCCTCCCTTGCAACGCCAAATACGCGCAGCCAGCCCTCCGTTGACCTTATAAATTGAGTGAGCTAATCGAACATGTTGAAAATTGTCCATCTCCTGACGGGCGCTATCGCCCTGCTACTTTCTTTTGCTCCAGCCTTCAGCGACGCGCCGCAGTCACTTTTAAGCCATCCCGACGCCCTGTGCCTCGCACTGTTCGGCCTACTTAACCTTCTACTCGCTCCGCAACTGCCGATCTGGCATGCCGGCCTGCGCCATCAAGCGCAAAGCCTGGTTTCAGCACTCCTGGTAATTGGCAGCCTGCTACAAGCCTTGATCCTACTAGCCCCCCTAGCAGAAATCGCCAACCAACCTGCCAGCCTGTTTAGCCTAATCATCATCGCCGCCGCAGTAGCTCTGCACCTGGCGACCAACCTGCGCCTCAAGTCACGCAACGTCTCTAGCTCGCATGACCTGGGCGACCGCGAAACGGGCACCGTGAAATGGTTCAACACCTCGAAGGGTTTCGGCTTTATCTCCCGCGACTCGGGTGACGATATTTTTGTGCACTTTCGCGCCATTCGCGGTGAAGGCCACCGCGTACTGGTAGAAGGCCAGCGGGTCGAGTTCGCCGTAATGCACCGCGATAAAGGCCTGCAGGCCGAGGATGTGATCGCCGCACTGCCCGCAAGACGCTAATCCAAAAAACAAAAAGGCCCGCACATGCGGGCCTTTTGTATTTTAGGGACTCAATAATGCGGCGGCGGCGCCTCATCCTCGGCCATGCCGAATTGCGACCCCACCTCCTCCTGCCGCTTGATCAGTGCAGCGACCTGCAACTGCAAACGCTCCAGCAACCGCTGTTGCGCTACTAGTGCATCGTTGAGTGCCTGAATCGTGTCATCTTGAAAGGCCAGGCGGCTTTGTAAATCGTTGATGCGCTCTTCTACGTCCACCAATCAGCCCTCAGCAAAACAGAAACCCTCAGTCAAAATCAGCCGCAACCGAGCCTTCAGCGCCACTAACTGCTCAGCACTATAAGGCTGCGCAGGATGCTTACCCCATACAGGCGCGGGCCAGGCCACGTCATTGCGACGACGCACGATGACATGCATATGCAGCTGGCTGACCACATTCCCCAGCGTAGCGACATTCATTTTATCCGCTGCAAAACAGTCTTTAAGCACTTCAGCCAAGCGATTAGTTTCCTGCCAGAGCTGCAGCTGATCCGCTGCATCCAACTGAAACAGCTCACTCACAGCCTCACGACGCGGCACTAAGATAAACCACGGGTACTGCGCATCATTCATCAGCAGCAGACTGCACAACGGGTAATCACCCAATAAAAGCGTGTCCTGCTGCAAACGCGAATCCAGAACAAACATCACCATTACCCCTAAAAATCCACCCACAGTGTTTTGACAACGATCAAACAGGCCGAGCAACTGCACCCGACTGCGACACCCGAGCCAAGGTAGCCAGCAGCTCAGCTAGAGCATGCAAATACCCGCAATGCAGGATACGCCGAAGCAGTGCCTCCAGCATCCACGGTGCAGCCCCACAAGCTTCGCACCATTAGAAAGCACTCAACAGAACCGTCCCACGCCCGCGCACCAAAACTGTTCCCTTCGGTAATCCCAACACAGCAGGCACCTGCCAGACAGGCACGATCCAATTGCAAACCTCTGAAAACCCAGGAAACCACAATCAACAAAAAAACCTGAAGCAGACGATAGAAATAGAAATAACGCCTGAAAATCCTCAAAGACCCAAAACAACATCCCGAAAAAAGTGACGACGCAAGTCGCCTAGCGACTAAAAAAAGGCCTTTGGCATTTTGTGCACGACTATTGCTTAGCAATCCCTGACGAATCGTATCGCGCCGCTCGCCTGCAGAAAATAATCAGCAGACAAGCGCAAAAATCCGTCAGTAATGACTTACAGCACGCCTGCAGCATCTACAAAATTGCGACATGCGTCATAGGCTTTGCGACACAGCTTTGAAGAAAACGCAATGGATAGATTGCAACTATCGCCAACATAGGCAGCGTGCTATAAGTTATCGCCGACACAAAAAGAAAAGAGCCGCCATACAACAACCAGCAGGGCGGCGCAACTTTTATAAACCAAAGGAGCAATCACGATGCAAGTGATGAAGTGGAGCGTAATCGCCCTCGCAGTAGCAGCGGGCACTACCCAAATGGCAGTGGCATCCAGCCAGTCCGAATCCAAGGGCATTGTTGAAGACAGCAGCTTCAATATCTTTAATCGCGCTCTGTACCTGAACCGTGACTTCAAGAACGGCGCTAATAGCAGCCCCGACTACAACGCCAAAGAAAATGGCTACATCGAAGAAACCGGCCTGGGTATCCGCCTGCTGTTCGAATCCGGCTTCACTCAAGGTACCGTTGGCGTCGGCTTCGATGCGCACAGCCTGAGCAGCATCAAGCTGGACAGCGGTCGCGGCCGTACTGGCACTGGCCAGTTCGCCAACGATAGCGATGGCCGCGGCGAAGATACCCAAACCGAAGTTGGCGGCGCTATCAAGTTCCGCATCTCCGACACGGTACTTAAACACGGTAATCAGTTCGTTGGCAGCCCGGTATTTTCCACCGATGACGCCCGCATCCTTCCGGAAGTTGCAACTGGTACCTATTTGGTTAGCAATGAGATCGAAGGTTTAGAGCTGAGCGCAGGTCGCTTCACCGCTCTCAACAGCCAAACTGCAACAGGCAGAGATAGCAAAGCCCAGAAGGGCCACTCCCTGAAATCAGCAAATATTGTCGGTGCAAGCTACAGCTTTACCGACAACTTTAGCGGCGCCATCCACGCCTCTGATATTGAAGATTTTTGGAAAAAGAAATACGTCAACCTGAACTACAACCTGCCTATCGCTGACGAGCAGGCGCTGGCATTCGACTTTAACTTCTACAAAACCGATGATGAGGGCAAAGCCCTTGCTGGCGAAGTAGACAATAAAATCTGGAGCCTGGGTGCTGTTTACTCCATTGGCGCTCATAGCTTTGGTATCGTTCACCAACGCTCTACTGGTGATACCGGCCACAACTATGGCATTGATGGCGGTGGCACAATTTGGCTGGGTAACTCAGTCCAAATCTCTGACTTCAACAGCAAGGATGAAAGATCCTGGCAAGCCAACTATAACTTGGACATGGCATCCTATGGTGTGCCTGGCCTAAGCTTTATGGCTCGCTATATCACCGGCGACAATGCTGACTTTGGCCCAGGCGTAGAAGAAGGCGAAGAGAACGAATTCAACTTCGAAACCAAGTATGTTGTGCAAAACGGTGCGGCTAAGGATCTGTCCTTCCGAATCCGCAGCGCGATTTACCGTGGAAACAGCTCGCAGAACGACAACTACTCAGCCGACCTCAACGATTTCCGTCTGATCGTCGAATACCCACTGAGCGTTCTGTAATTTCAGACCGTTCAGCAGGTAAGAAAAGCCCGACTTAGGTCGGGCTTTTTTTATTGCCTATATAAACTTAAAGCGGCAAGGCATAAGTTCCAGTCACATGCGCCACCAACTCTTCTTCATTACCCTGCGAATAGACCGACACTTCGCACACAGCCTGCCTACGACTCAAGCGCAATATGCGCGCCTCAGCTAATAGATCCACCGGCTTTGGTTTAACCAAAAAATTTATATTCAAGTTGGACGTTACAGCCATCTCCACCCGCCCGAGGCTGCCGAGCACCACGGCATACATCGCCGCGTCGGCCAGCGCCATGATGGTTGGACCAGACAGCGTGCCGCCGGGCCGCACCAGTTTGCTGTGAAATGGCACGCGCGCCAGCGCGCCCTTAGCATCCAGTCGATCGATGCACAGGTTAATGTCTTCCGCCATAGGTAACCCTGCGCGAATCAGCGCCTGCACCTGCTCTGCCGTCAATATCGACACACTCATCTCCTTTTTATCAGCACACGCCAGCCGCCTGTACGCATCTGTACAGGCACCGTACAATGCTGGCCATTGAAATCCTCTTGCAAACGACAGAACAGCCAAATATGCGTACTAGCCAGTTCCTGCTCTCGACCCTTAAAGAAAACCCTTCCGATGCCGTAGTGATCAGCCATCAGTTGATGCTACGTGCCGGCATGATCCGCAAATTGGCTTCTGGCCTCTACACCTGGCTGCCCATGGGCCTGCGTGTGTTGCGCAAGGTTGAGAAAGTTGTTCGCGAGGAAATGAATGCCGCCGGCGCGCTGGAAGTGCTGATGCCTGGCATCCAGCCCGCCGAACTGTGGCAAGAGTCAGGCCGCTGGGAGCAATACGGCCCTGAACTGCTGCGCATGAAGGACCGTCATGGTCGCGACTTCTGTGCCGGCCCGACCCACGAAGAAGTGATCACCGACCTGGCGCGCAACGAGCTGAATAGCTACAAGCAGCTGCCGATCAACCTGTACCAGATCCAGACCAAGTTCCGTGACGAAACGCGTCCGCGCTTCGGCGTGATGCGCGGCCGCGAGTTCATCATGAAGGATGCTTACTCGTTCCACGTTGATCAGGCTTCGCTGCAACAAACCTACGACCGCATGCACCAGGCCTACTGCAACGTATTCACGCGCCTGGGCCTTAACTTCCGACCTGTACAGGCGGATACGGGCTCTATCGGCGGTACCGGCTCCCATGAGTTCCATGTGCTGGCCGAGTCGGGTGAAGACGATATCGCCTTCAGCAACGCCTCCGACTACGCCGCCAATATCGAAAAAGCCGAAGCACTGCCTCGTGAAACCGTCCGCGCTGACGCATGCGAAGCCATGCGTCTGGTCGACACCCCAGACACCAAGACCATTGATGCGCTGGTTCAGGGGTTCGATATTGCGATCGAGAAAACCATCAAAACCCTTATCGTGCACGGTGCTAAAGAAGGCACGCTGATCGCGTTGATCGTACGCGGCGACCATGAACTCAATGAGATCAAGGCCGCGAACTTGGAGCTGGTTGCCAGCCCACTGGTTATGGCCAGCGAAGCTGAAATTCGCGCCGCCATCGGCGCAGGTCCTGGCTCGCTGGGGCCAATCAACCTGCCAATCCCTTGCGTCATCGACCGCTCGGTTGCCTTGATGAGCGATTTCGCTTCAGGTGCCAACATCGACGACAAGCACTATTTCGGCGTCAACTGGGAGCGTGATCTGCCGCTGCCGGAAGTTGCCGACCTGCGTAACGTCCTGGCCGGCGACCCAAGCCCGGATGGCCAAGGCACGCTGGAAATCAAGCGCGGCATCGAAGTCGGGCATATCTTCCAGCTCGGCACTAAATACAGTGAAGCGCTAAACTGCCAGGTCCTCGGCGAGAACGGTAAGCCGGTAACACTGACCATGGGCTGTTACGGCATTGGTGTTTCCCGCGTTGTAGCGGCAGCCATCGAGCAGAACAATGATGAGCGCGGCATTCTCTGGAACGACGCCCTCGCTCCCTTCCAAATAGCCCTGGTACCGCTGCGCTATGAGACTGAGGCCGTGCGTGAAGCGACCGACAAGCTATACGCCGAGCTGACCGCGGCAGGCTTCGAAGTCTTGCTGGATGACCGTGATAAAAAAACCAGCCCAGGCATTAAATTTGCCGACATGGAACTGATCGGCATCCCACACCGCATCGTCGTCAGCGACCGTGGCCTGGCCGAAGGTAACCTGGAATATAAGAGCCGCAAGGAAACCGAAGCCCAGGCTGTTCCTGTGGCCGACATCCTGAGTGTTATCCAGGCCCGTATCAGCCACTGATTTCAGCCCCTTTAGCAAGAGCCGTCATGTTCAAGCGAAACGCCCTCAGCCTTACTGCCACCCTTCTGGGTGGCAGCTTGCTTCTCAGTGGTTGCGCCAACCAGTTACCGCAGCGCAGCGAGCACGAGGAGCGCATCGAGCGCAAATTACTCGACCACAGCCTGCAGATCGATGTTGGCGAGCCACGCGTACTGGAGCTGCCGCAGCGCCGCGTGCGCGTGCATGAACAAAAGACCTTTGAGGTCACGGCATTTAACGTAACCCGCCGCTATGACCGCTACACCCCTTACCAGCCTTGGCGCGAGCTGTATGAGATACCGCTCGGCGCACTGGCAGTGGTCGGCGGCATCGGGGCCAACGTATTGAACGTGGTACTGCTCGGCAGCCTGCCTGATAGCGTCACCAAGGACTGGATCAGTTACGGTTTTGCTGGGCTTAACCCCGCGATAAACGTCGAGTCCAATGGTCGTTCGCAACAGAGCCTGGCCAGCCTTGAAGAGCACCGACAGGACGCCCGGATGGAGTATTCCAGCCTACCCTGGGCCGAGCGCCCGGTAGTGGTTAAAGCAGGCGAGCAGAGCCACGAGCTGCTGACTGACCGTAACGGCATCCTGCGCCTGAACCTGCTCGACAGCCCGTTTGCCGAGCAGGATGTCACGCGTATCAGCACCCTGCTGCTGACGGTTGAGGATGACCAAGGTTCGGCACGTGCCGACGCCTCCCTGCTGGTCAGCCGCACCTTGCGCGGCAAGCTGCAAGAAGCCCATGAACTGATTTACAGCGACCTCGAAGACGATGACGTTGCCCAATGGGTGCATCGGGTCAAGCGTCTGTCAGAGCTAGGCCTCGAAGAAGAAGCCAGCGAGCTGGAGCAGAGCCTGATTGAACTGACGCGCAACGATCCGGAGCTGCAGAAGATCTTCCTCTTGTCCCTGACCAAGGACGCCGGCCGTTTGGTCGCCGATCCAGGCAACGACTAACAGTCGCATGCGGCAGCGCCTGATCTGCGCCCTTCTCGGCATAATGCTCTGCAGTGCCGGGCTGGCCGACGTACGCCAGGCACCTGAGCCCGAGTTGCGCACACTGCTGCAACAGACCGTGGCCCAAGCGGATAGCTTTCAGGATCGCTTCGATGCCGAGGTGTGGCTGCTGGACATGTCCACACGCCTGCGCCGTTATATTCCGAATGCCGAGGAACGCCTAAGCCTGCTCAGGCTGGTGCATCGCGAGGCCAGCAAAGCAGGCTTGCGCCCAGACTTGGTGATTGCGTTGATTCACGCCGAAAGCCACTTTGATCGCTTTGCTATTTCCTCGGTCGGTGCCCAGGGCATGATGCAGGTGATGCCCTTCTGGAAAGCCGAACTGGGCCGCCCACAGGACAACCTCACTGACAACGCCACCAACCTGCGTTACGGCTGCACCATCTTGAGCTTCTATTTGCGCAAGGAAAACGGCGACCTCAACCGCGCCCTCGCGCGCTACAACGGCAGCCTGGGCAAACACACCTACTCGGCCAAGGTGGTCGGCTTCTGGCACGACTTCTGGTACGTCAAACCCTGAATCGGCGCACAGCACCGGTAGGACGAACTCGCCAACTACAGGCCTGTTTCAGCGCCACCGATCGGCAACAGCCTTCAACGCCGCACGATAAAGCCGGCGACGCGCTGCAGCGCCTGTTCTTGCAACTCCAACGCGGTCACTTCGGCTGCCTCAGGCCCCTGCTGTAACCAGCCCGCCAACTCGTCCACAGCCGCTTCTTCGCCCTCGAACAGCACTTCAACACGCCCGTCTGCCAGGTTGCGCACCCAACCATCGAGGTCAAGACGCTCAGCCTGCGCCACAGTCGCCTGACGGAAGTACACCCCTTGAACACGACCGCTAACATAGCCATGCCTACACACGCGCGCCATGGCTCTAACCCTCCGCCTTGAGTGCAGCCAGGCGGGCGCTAAGGCCCGCTGCGGTTTGCTCACCGACCAGACGCTCACGCATAAGGCCCTGCGGATCGACGATATAGGTCACCGGCAGCACCTCGGCGCGCGGCAACTGATATCGCTCGGCGGGATCCTGCGCGAGTACCGTGAAGGTGATCCCCATGTCTTGCGCCGCCTGGCTGAGCTTATCGCCCTGCAGCGCGTCAAAATTTACCCCAAGCACCTGCACGGATTGCGCTTTGAGCTGCTTCTCCAAGGCGTTCAGTTCGGGAATCTCGGTGCGACACGGCGCACACCACTGCGCCCAGTAATTAATCACTAACCACTGGCCTTCCAGTCGCTCAGCCGCTACCTTTCGTCCATGTTGATCGACACCTATATCCTCAGCGCAACCGGCCAGCATCAGCCCTAAACCTATGCCCGCAACAGCACGAATGACCGCCTGGAAACGCATTACCATGCATTCGCTCCCTGATTCCATAAGGTTGATATGACATTAGATGCCTTGCGCCTGGAAGTGCCAGACATCCTCGAGACAGACGTCGGCTCACTTGCCGACCTCAACGAGCAACTGGCACAGGCACGCCTGCAGCCAGTGGACCCGGCCTTGCAGCAAGTGCTCAGCCTGCTCTTCAAGCTAAACCGCAGTGCCATGACCTTACTCGAAAGGCAACGCACCCTGCAAAGCTTCAGCGACCAGTACCGGCACTACTGCAAGGTTTACCAAGGCGAGCATCCACCGACTGCAATGTTTGTGCGCCTGTGCAATGAGCTGGCCATAGGCTTCAAACGCCTGCTCCTGCAAATCCTGCAGGGCCGTCAGCCATCACGCCCCCACCTGGCTTGGTGTTTGTACATGGCGCAGCACTTTCTCGCGCAGAGCTTGCTGCGCCACTATCAGCTTTATCAGGAGCCCTCGCCCAGCCTGTGGCGGGACAGTCACTTGCTGTATTGGATTGGCGAGCATCAGGGCTGCCTGGACGAGCCGGTAGCGGCCGCCTTTACTCCGCAACCGGCGAGCACCCTGCGCGGCCTCTATCAGCAAATGCTGTTACTGGCCCTGAGCAACCCATTCCACCTGGCTGAAGGTGAATGCGCACTGCTATTTGGAGCGCTTTCACCGCTGGCCGGGTTGGCGCGGTTGCTGCCCTGGGATGAAGACGATGAAGCCGAAGGGCCCACGATTGATTTAACCGAAGCCCAACCCTGCCTGAGCTACGCCCAGACCTCGAAAGGCAGCACTGATTATTTACGCCGTTTCGAGCTAGGCGCCTTGTTGGTCGCCCTGCATGATCCTGCGCCCTTGCAAAGCCCTGCCGAACGCCAAGTGCTGGAGCGTGTGCAGCAACATTGGCTGGTTCGCCAACAGCGCCGCCATATCCGCGCCGATCAACGCAGCGAATGCAGCCTGGTCGTGGCGCTTAGCGCTATTCATGCCCAACTGCTGGAGCAGCGCCCGCTGCGCACCAGCGCGCAGATGCAGGATGCCAGCCCGGGCGGCGCACGCTTGCTGTGCAATGCCGACCAGGCAGCGCAGCTGTCGATTGGTCAGTTAGTGTTGCTGCTCACCGGCAGCGATACACCGACCCTGGCCCTGGTGCGCTGGCGCCACCTTAATAGTGAAGGCCTGCACCTGGGCCTGCGTTACCTCAAAGGTTTGCCGCGGCCAGTCTGGCTGCGTCGCGCACCCAGCGCACAAACTCATCCGGGCGTACTCCAAAGCACCCCGGCACCGGGTAACGGCTGGCACCATGGCTTATGGCTGCCCGATGGGCAGTTCGTTGCAGGGGAAAGTATCTGGCTGCAGTTAGCCAACGCGCACAACCAAGCCATCCTTCAGCTGCCGGCAGCCAACTTGGTCACGGCATCCGTCACTCGCTATCCGATGCAACTGGCCTGACGCTATTGCCCACACGCTAAAACTGCGAGAAAGGTCACGCCGAACATCGGCCGAGCGCACAGTCTGCGCCAGAAAGCCGAGCTTATAATCCTTCGCACTCACGCATGATGCGATCTGTTATAAGCCTGGAAACAACCATGACCCAAGCCCTCGATAAGTTGGTCGGCCCCGTGCCATCTGCCATCGTCAATCTCGCCCGCTTACAGGTCACCCCTTACGAAGGGCGCGTCGCAGAGTTCAACGTCGCGGCTTGGCTACACCTGCCAGGGCTGGCAAACCTACCCGTGTCCTTGCTAATCAGCTACCGCGACGGCACGGCCCGCCGTGAAGTGATGGTCGATCACGGCAAGGTCAATCAGCACAGCAAGATTCTGCTTTCCAGCATTGCCCGGTTGCCGGTCAAGCTGAAAATTGAAGAGATGCAGGTACGCCTGCGCTCTGCTGTTCCCGCGACCAGCTTGGTCGTCGAAGAACTCTTCGTTCAAGCAGTTGAGTTATCGCAGGCTGATAGCCGCCACGCACTGGCACACTAGCCTTGCCCAACAACAGAAACCCCGCGCACTGACGCGGGGGTTTGCGTTTAGCGCGACAGCCTTTCAGCAGCTCCGCACTCTTCGGCTGGGGCGGGCTGCACAGCTGTTGCTGAGGTTTGATCCGCGGCTGTTGAGGTATCAACCAGCGACTGCGGCCAGCGGCTAAAGCGCAAGCCGGTAATACGGTTGAGGCGCTCAAGGGCCTCTTGAGGATCACGCTGATGCAGATGAATCACTTTGCCTTTGCTGGCTGTCATAACGTCTCACACTCTGCCAATCCCTGCCCTGCTGGCACCGATTGCTATCCACATGGCAGATAGCCAGAAACGTGCCAGCTTCCCTATAACCACGTTTGGCGACCTCCATGGTCGCCAGTCGCCGGGTGTGCCGCCAGCGCAGCGCCGTAAACTGACGTTTTACGTCACTTCGACGGCTGAGCCTGGGGCTGCAACCATTGCGCAAGGTCTTCAGCAAAGAGTGCCGCCTGCTCATCCTGTAACTTCTCCAGCCCTGCGCGCAACGCCGGATACCACGCCTCATCAAGCTGCTCGGGTAAGTTCTCCGCCCTCGGCAACGGCCAAGGACTGTGGCTGAGCAGTTGCTGCAAGGAGTAATGGCCAAGGTCACGGCTTAACACCCAGGTACCCGAGCCGGTCGGCGCGATCAGCTTCTGCTGCTCAAGGAAAACCAGAATCTCTTCCCACTCATGCTCTGCCAGCAGCCAACCTTGACGCTGCACATCCCGCAAACGCACCTTTAAACCCAACTGCTGACGCTCATAGAACACGCGCAATACACCAAGCGCCATTAACAAGCGTGGCACCGCGCGCTTACGCCATTGTTGGGAAAAGCCCAGATTGCAGACCAGCTCAGCGCCGAACAGAACAATTATCCAGGACAGGTAGATCCATAAGAGAAACAGCGGCACCGTGGCAAACGCCCCGTAGATCAGCTGATAGCCGGGGAACAACCGCACATACAAGCCGAACAGCATCTTCGCCACTTCAAACAGAATCGCCGCAAACAAACCGCCAAGCAGCGCATGACGTATCGGCACCTGTGCATTCGGCACCGTGGCATACAGCAGGGTGAACGCGGCCACGCTAAACACCAATGGCATGAACTTCAGCAACGCCTGCACACCTAACAAGGCGTCAGGCCCGGAAATCAGCGACAGCGAGGTGAAGTAGGTACTGATGGCAAAGCCGCCCCCGAGCAGCAATGGCCCCAGGCTGAGAATGGCCCAGTACAGCAGGAAACTCGACACACCACGGCGCGGCTGGCGTACACGCCAGATGGTGTTAAAGGTCTTCTCGATGGTCACCAACATCCAGAACGCAGTGGCGGCCAACACCGCCACACCCACCCACGTCAGCTGGCGCGCCTGGGTCGTAAATTCGCGTAGATATTGCTGCAGGGTTTCACCCGCAGAAGGCACGAAATTGCGGAAGATAAAACTCTGGATCTGCTCGCCAGTGCCCTGAAACGCGGGAATGGCCGAGAGCATGGAGAAGGTCACCGTCATCATCGGCACCACCGCAAACAGCGTGGTGTAGGTCAGCGCCGCGGCACTGTTTGTCCCCTGATCAGCAATAAACCGCTGCAGCAAAAAACGCCAAAAGTCCCAGACCTCAGTAATCCGCTGCAGCATGCCTTCTCCTTAGCTATTTGACCGCGCAACCTGCTACAGGCGCGGATGCCGTTAGCGGTTAGAATAGCCGCCATCAACGGTAACAGGCGACCCGAACATGGCTGCAATGACGCTCTACCATAATCCGCGCTGCTCAAAATCACGCAGCGCATTGCAACTGCTGGAAGAGCGCGGGCTCACCCCAGCCATCGTGCGCTACCTGGAAACGCCCCTGAGCGCCGCACAACTGCAGGACCTCCTGGCCAAGCTCGGCATCCCTGCGCGACAACTGCTGCGCAGCGGCGAAGATGAATACAAGAACCTCGGCCTGAGCGACCCGAACCTGACGGACGCCCAGTTGATTGAGGCCATGGCCGCTCAGCCAAAGCTGATTGAACGCCCTATTTTGGTAGTGGGTGAAAAAGCCGTTATCGGCCGCCCACCGGAAAATATCCTGGAGATTCTGCCGTGAGCGCCCCCTACATCCTGGTGTTGTATTACAGCCGCCACGGCGCAACCGCTGAAATGGCCCGGCAGATTGCTCGCGGCGTGGAGATGGGCGGCTTGCAAGCACGCCTGCGCACCGTGCCGGCGGTATCAACCGAGTGCGAAGCCGTCGCCGCAGACATCCCGGCAGAAGGCGCGCTGTACGCCAGCCTGGATGACCTGAAGAACTGCGCCGGCCTCGCGCTCGGCAGCCCAACCCGCTTTGGTAATATGGCCGCGCCGCTCAAGTACTTCCTCGACGGCACCAGCGGCCTGTGGCTGACCGGAGCCCTGGTCGACAAACCCGCTGGCGTCTTCACCTCCACCGCCAGCCTGCATGGCGGCCAAGAAACCACCCTGCTGTCGATGCTGCTGCCGCTGCTACACCACGGCATGCTGATCACCGGCCTGCCCTATAGCGAAGCCGCGTTACTGGAAACCCGTGGCGGCGGCACGCCTTATGGCGCCAGCCATCACGCCGGAGCCGACGGTAAGCGCGCCCTCGATGAACATGAAACCGCCCTGTGCCGCGCACTCGGCCAACGCCTGGCGCAAACCGCGGCAAAACTGGAGAGCACCCGTGGCTAAAACCGCAAAACCGTTGCCCACACTGGAATGGCTCCAGCCGCGCCTGAACATCAGCCGCGCCGCCAGCTTGCTGAGTTTTTTTGGCCTCGGCACGTTACTGGTGGTGTGGAACCTGTGGTTCGCCAACATCCCCGGCAAACTGCTCTGGGTGATTCTGGGTGCTCAGCTCGTACCACTGCTGCTGCTGGCCCCCGGCATAATCCTCGGCAACGCTCGCGCCCATGCCTGGGCCTGCTTTGTGGTGAACCTGTACTTTATCCAAGGCGTACTCGCCGCCTTCGACCCGAGTAAGGCGCTATACGGTTGGCTGCTAACCGGGCTGAGCTTTAGCCTGTTCTGCGCCGCACTGATGTTCACCCGCTGGCGTTTTCAGTACGAGCGCAAGTTGGCTGGGGAAAACTAAGCCTTAACGGTGCTGATTGAGCGTGACTCGACGCTCAATCAGGCTTACCAGCCTAGGGTTTCTTTAAGGAAGGGAATCGTCAGCTTGCGCTGCGCCTGAAGCGATGCCTGGTCCAGCCGCTCCAGCAAGTCGAACAAGGCGTTCATGCTGCGCTCGCCACGCGTCAGGATAAAGCGCCCAACCTCATCACTCAGGTGCAAGCCGCGGCGCGAGGCGCGCAGCTGCAGAGCACGCAACTTGTCTTCATCAGACAGTGAGCGCAACTGAAACACCAGCGCCAGGGTCAGGCGCGATTGCAAGTCAGCCAGCTTGACCGGTAACTCGCGCGGCGACGCGCTGGCAGCCAGCAACAAGCGCCGGCCACTGTCACGCAAACGGTTAAACAGGTGAAACAGCGCCTCTTCCCACTCGCTGTCACCGACCACCGCATCCAGGTTATCCAGGCAGACCAGCTCGTAGCGTTCCAGATTATCCAACAGCGCCGGGCCATAACTGACTAACTCCGCCAGCGGCAAGTAAACCGCCGGCTCGCCGCGCTGCTCAAAGCGCAAACAAGCAGCCTGCAACAAATGGCTGCAACCCACCCCTTGAGCGCCCCACAGATAGATCAGGCTTTCCGTCCAGCCCGCATCGGCCTCGCACAGACGCTCGACATAGCCAAGCGCCGCAGCGTTGGCTCCGGGGTAGTAGTTGGCGAAAGTGGCGTCATCACGCAGACGCACACCTAAAGGCAGTTGTATGGGTGTCATGCTGGGTTGGGCGGCTCGTCGGAACCGCAGGCTGGCTCACCGTAAAGAGCCGAAAGTTTATAGCCTTCTGCTCGCTAAGTCATTGATGGATAACGCGAGTCGTTACTGGATGCTGCCAGCCCCCGAACCGCCATGCTTTGGCCTTTTCCGACAGCTGGCTAGACAGGCGCACACCCTACCAGTAGTTTCTAGCCTCCATCGTGCTGCCGTACGGCACTCGGGCTTGCCTCATGTCGCTTTTCACCCCACCGGTTTCGCTGTCGTTATTCGCGACCGCAGTAATTCAAGGGCTTAGTGCGTGACAAGGAACGTTATCAGACACTTCAGGGTGCGTTATGCGACACCAATGTCGCCTACTAGTAGTTAGAACGCTAGCTGGAAGCCACCTTAATTCGGTAAAACTTAATTTATGAATAACACGTGCTCGGCTTGTACATTCCTCATCAATGTAGCAGGACTAATACCTGAGTCAGCCTTGCCTGATGGAGTTTCATTGAGATGCGGGAAAGAGGAACGATTCGTCGGAGGATGGCCTCTCCCAGTCAGGAATCCAGCAAGAGAAAGTTGTGAGAAATTTATTAGTTCTAACCCGCAACGCTCTCGATGGGAGTGGGATGATAATAAAAACCAAAGAAACATCAAAAAACACGGCATTTCATTTGAAGAAGCCACATCGGCTTTAGATTCAGATAAAAAGTCTGTTAGATTTGTTTCAAAGAGCTGGGAGTCGCTCGATTCGTTAGATTATGAGCAAGCGGGAATCCCGCGGACATTTGCAAACACTGATCCTGTTCGAGACCAATATCTTTTTAAGCTCGATGGAAAAATATGGGCGTTAGTTTCTACACTTCGACGCGAGCTCGGATTAACAACAGAAAGGGTTATATCAGTGCGAAGAGCAAGGGATGACGAGCAGAGCTTATATGAACGGGGCTTAGGTTAGGAATATCGGATAAGAAACAAGTGAAATCGCATTCTAACAACTGTATATGGACTCTCCCCACAAGTAGTGAGCAAAGTTTTCCTAACCCTGTCGTCAGCGCGGTTGCATTCGTATATCCGGCCTGTTTTGGGCTTTACTGCCCTGGCCACTCTGTAGTTCGCGCAGCGGGGGCCAAGCGTTCAATCGATCACGAAGATCATGATTGTTATCGGCCTTATTCCGTTGCAGGACTCGCCTGTTTCGACAGTGTTGCTGCTCACCACAACCACAAGAAAACCATCACATCTTGCTGATTGCTCCGCCGTCAGGCGGGCTTTACGCTTTGCCAGTCACCACTGAAACGCCGCTCGTTGCACCACACAGCCCAGCAAATCCTTACCAATTTATTAGCCAGCGCCACAGCTGCTTTGTTGTGGCCGATACGTGCCGCTGTCTCGACGGCCCAGCGTTGTAACTGGGTCAGTTTCTCCGGCGTGCGGGCCTGACATCGCTGTGCCGCCAGCAAGGCTGCTCGCGAACCGTGGATCAATAAGGTACGCACATAGACGTTGCCCTGTCTGCTGATGTGGCCCAGTTTACGTCGGTCGCCGCTACTGAATTCACGCGGTGTCATGCCCAACCAAGCGCTGAGTTGGCGGCCATTAGTAAAACGCTCGGGCTTGCCTACTGCGGTTTTCAGGGCGCTGGCGGTCAGCAGACCAATACCGCTGACCTCATCGAGTTTACGTACCACTTCATCGTCGGCATGCCAGCGCTTGAGTTGCTGTTCGCACTCGACCATGCACTGTTCGTGCAGGTTGATTTCCGCCAGGACGATATGCAGTTGATGACTCAAGGGCGCGATCTCTGGGCGATCAACTAATTCATGGGCGGCACGGATAAACGCGGCAGTGGTGGTTGGGGCTTCGATACCCGCCTCGCGCAAAATACCGCGCAGCAGGTTGATGCGCTGGGTACGGCTCTTCTTCCAGGTTTCGCGCATACCGTGAAGTTGCTGTAACAGCTGTTGCTCCTGGGTTTTCACCGGTACTGGATGAATATCTTTGCAACGCGAGGCTTCTAGCATGGCATCGCAGTCGTTACGGTCGGTTTTGTTGCGACGACGATAAGGCCGTACATAGCGAGGATGAATCAGTTTTACCCGGTGGCCCAGCGCTTGCGCGACACGCCCCCAGTAGTGAGCCGTGCCACAGGCTTCCATCACCCACTCGACCGGCTCGGCTTGCTCCTGTATATATCGCCTAAACGCCTCTCGGTTCAGCCGCTTGCGCTGCACCACCTGGCCGGAACGGACACTCTCGGCAACTTGGTAAACGGACTTGGCCAGATCAACCGCAATTCGCTTCATAACGCCTCTCCCAATGATCAGTCACCGCAGTTCTAGGTATAGAACCGTGGTGCGGGGAGAGTCCATTACAGCATTCAAA
>NZ_JAPPVG010000037.1:0-28582 GCF_028680365.1 Pseudomonas sp. MIL19
CAGCAGCGTATTGAGCCGACTCACTGCATCCAGGAAGCGGTTGGGCGAACTGTGCAACACGCTATTGGGACATAGCCTTTTTTTTGCCCATAAAGGCCCGCGCGATAACGGCGCGGCTTGAGGCCTTATCGCCTTTATCACTGATTGGAGCTGCGTGATGAACATCGATTACCGCCCGTTTTTATTAGTGTTTGCGATCGCCTATGCCGGGCTCGCCGTGGGCAGTCTGCTGATCGCCATGAATCTTGCACAAAGTGCGCTGCCCGCCTGTGTCGTCAGCCCGTGCGCGGGCCGCTAAGAACGCTCACTGCAGCGCTTTAAGGGCGCGGTGGTCTAGCTAACTTGAGCCGGCGTGCGGGGAACTGTGCGGCGTGCTCATCTTTTATTGTTTTGAGGACATACCTATGAACAGGACTTCATCGATGCTTTCTGGCAGGGCCGCATTGCGCCTGGCTGGTGTTTTGAGCGGGCTGCTGTTGCTGAGCGCCTGCGCCACGCCGCCGGTTGCGCCTAACCAAGCGTTGCAAGCGGCTAAAACCGCAATCAGCAATGCCGAACAAGCGCGTGTGGCCGACTACGCCTCGCCGCAGTTAGCGGTTGCACGGGAGAAATTGGCGTCGGCTAATTTGGCCGTGCAGCGCGAAGAGATGCTGCTGGCTGAGCGCCTGGCTGAGCAATCGCGGGTTGAGGCCGAGCTGGCCCTGGCCATGTCACAAGCGACCAAGGCCAAGGTGGTCAATGACGAAATGCGCAAAAGCACCAACAGCCTGAAGCAGGAAATGCAGCGCAACACGGGAGCACCACAATGAACACTGCCCATCACGTTAAGTACCTGCTGGCCGCTGCGATTAGCTTAAGTGTGGCCGGTTGTGCCTCGCCACCCAGCATGCCGCAAGGCGCCGCCGACGTGCGCAACAAGCTCACGCAGCTGCAAGCCGATCCGCACCTGAATACCCGTGCACCAGTTGCGCTCAAAGCGGCTGAGCAAGCGGTGATCAACGCCGAGCAGCCGCGTAAGGACGAGCCAGAAGCCCAGGCATTGGGCCAGCATTTGGTGGTGATAGCAGACCGCCGGGTAGAAATTGCCAATGCCTTGGCGCAAACGCGCTTTTATGAAGACCAGCGCACGGTACTCAGCGAACAGCGCGCAGGCGCACGCTTGGATTCACGCACCCAGGAGGCTGATCAGTTGCAGCGCCAGCTTGATGAGCTGAACGCCAAGCAAACCGAGCGGGGCTTGGTCATGACCTTGGGTGATGTGTTGTTTGCCACCGGGCGCTCCGAATTACGTGCGGGCACGGCGAATAACCTGGGCAAGCTGGCGATTTTTCTTAACCAGAACCCTGAACGTCGGGTGATGATTGAAGGGCATACCGACAACGTTGGCAGCGAGGAAAATAACCTGAGTCTGTCCCAGCGTCGTGCCACGTCGGTGATGAGCTACCAGACCATTCAAGGTGTTACGCCAAGCCGCTTGAGTGCTTCGGGTAAGGGCGAGAGCATGCCGGTTGCCGGTAATGAATCGGCCTCGGGTCGGCAGATGAATCGCCGCGTGGAACTCATTATTAGCGAAGAATAAAACGCACAGCGCCTGTACGCAGGGCCGCACTTTAGCGGCCCTGTATTAGGTTCAACTCGAACCGTGCTGGAGCGGTGGCAGCGTCCGAGGTTATAGAGGCTAAAACCGCTTAAACCGCCTCAGCCCGTTGCATCAGCGTGCGCTGGCGCCATTCCATAAAGGTTTTCAGCAGCAAGGTCAGCAGTGCCATGCAAGCCAGCAGCGCGGCAGCGGTAAAGGCGGCGGCGGGTTTGTAGTCGTTGTTCAGCTGATCGACCAGCAAGGGCAGGGTCAGGGTCTGGTTGATGATGGTGCCGGACACCACCGACACCGCGCCGAACTCGCCCACTGCGCGTGCATTGGTGATGACCACGCCATACAGCAGTGCCCATTTGATTTTCGGCAGGGTGATATGGCGGAAGATCTGCCAGCCGTTGGCGCCCAGACACAGCGCTGCGGTTTCTTCATCTTGGCCCTGGGACTGCATCACTGGGATCAAGATGCGCGCGACATACGGCGCGGTGACGAACACCGTGACCATGACGATGCCCGGCCAGGCAAACATCAGCTGCATGCCGTTGTCGTAGAACCAGCGCCCCAGCGCGTGCTCCAGGCCATACACCACCAGGTAGCAGAGCCCAGCCACCACCGGTGACACCGCGTAAGGGATGTCGAGCAGGGTGGTCAGCAGCTTGCGCCCGCGAAAATCGTAATGGGTCACGCACCAGGCCAGCAGAATGCCGAAACACAGGTTAATCGGCACCGTCAGCGCCGCCACCAGCAGGGTGAGGCCGATGGCGTGAAGCATGTAGTCTTCGCCGAGATTGCCCCACAGCAAGGCCAGGCCACCGGAGAAGGCTTTACTGAAAATCAGCGCCAGCGGCACCAGGAGAATCAGGGTGATCAGGCTCAGCCCGAGGCCGATCAACAGCCATTGATGCCAGTATTGAGGTTTTTTCATTTGCCTTGCCGTTGCCATTTGAACAGGCGGCCTTGCAGCACTTGCAGGGTAAACAGCAGCACCAGTGAGGCCAGCAGAATGACTGAGGCAATTGCCGCAGCCGCGGGGTAGTTGAACTCCTGCAGACGTACAAAAATCATCAGCGAAGAGACTTCGGTTTTGAACGGGATGTTGCCGGCAATCATGATCACCGCACCAAACTCACCGAGGCTGCGGATAAAGGATTGCGAGGCCCCGGTGACCAGCGCCGGGATCAGAGTGGGCAGCACCACGTAAAAGAACGTCTGCAGGCGATTAGCGCCCAAGGTGTTGGCGGCTTCTTCGTAATCGCGGCCAAGGTCCTGCAGCACCGGCTGCACGGTACGCACCACAAACGGCAGGCTGGTAAACACCATGGCGATCAAAATGCCCGGGTAGGCATAGGCCAGCTTGATGCCCATGGGCGCGAGCCATTGACCGAGCCAGCCGCCAGGGGCGAGCAGGGTGGCCAGGGTCAGCCCGGCCACCGAGGTGGGCAGGGCGAAGGGCAGGTCGATCAGCGCATCCACCAGACGACGCCCGGGGAAGTCATAGCGGGTGATGATCCACGCCAACAGCAGGCCGATCAGCACGGTGGCGATGGTGGCGTAGAACGCACCACTGATGGTCACCTTGTAACTTTGCACCACGCGCGGGTCGCTGATTGCTTGCCAGTACTGCGCCCAGCTCATGTCGCTGACATACAGCAGCAACGCCGACAGCGGGAACAGGATGATCAGTGAGATGTAAAAGGTGCTGAAGCCGAAACTCAGACCAAAGCCTGGCAGCAGCGGGTTCTGCAGAAAGAAGCGAGGTGTCTTAGGCACACTTAAATCCCTGAAAGCACAAACCGCCGTAAAGACGGCGGCTGTTTGTTGCTCAAACCGATTAGGTCTTAGCGACCCTCGGCCAATAATTGGTCAAGGATACCATTGGCATCGAAGTGCTTGGCAGTGATCTCATCCCAGGTGCCGAGGACTTCGGTTGGGTTGATCAGGCGAATCTGCGGGAACTGCGCCGCGGTAGCCGCCACCACTTCCGGGTTGTGCACACGGTAGTTGTAGGTGGTCAGCAGCTGCTGGATGTCTTTGCTGTACTGGAAGTCCAGGTAGGCTTTGGACACTTCGCGTGTGCCTTTTTGATCGACCACTTTGTCGACCAGCGCCACTGGGAATTCGGCCAGCACGCTAACCGGCGGTACGACGATTTCGTATTCGCCGGATTTGAACTCTTCACCATTGGCGATGTTGACCACTTCCGATTCGAAGGTCAGCAGCACGTCACCTTGGCCGTTCTGGGCGAAGGCAACGGTGGCGGCGCGGCCACCCGTGGGGAAGTTTTCGACGTTGCGCAGCACGTTGCCGACAAAGGTTTTGATCTGGCTTTCATCGCCCTTGAACTGCTCGTTGGCATACAGCCAGGCGCCTAGATAGCTGTAGCGCGCATTGCCGGAGGTTTTTGGGTTAGGGAATACCAGCTTCACGTCATCACGGGCCAGGTCGTTCCAGTCCTTGATGTTCTTTGGGTTGCCCTTGCGCACCAGAAACGCCGTGGTGCTGTAGTACGGCGAGCTGTTGTTAGGGAACTGCTTGGCCCAGTCTTCACGCAGCAGGCCGCGCTTGGCCAGGATGTCGACGTCGGTAACCTGGTTGAAGGATACGGTATCAACCTTCTTGCCTTGGATGATGTCTTGGGCCTGGCGCGAGGAGCCGGCGAATGACTGATCAATTTTCTGCTCTTTACCAGTCTGTGCTTGCCAGTGGGCGACAAACTTGGGGTTGATCTCGGCAAACAGCTCACGTGCGATGTCGTAGGACGCATTCAGAATCGGCGCGTCTTCGGCCAGCGCAGCGGCGCTGCCCAGCAGGCTTGAGGTGATGGCGCTGGCCAGCAGAATTTTCTTAAGCATGATGAAGGCGTTCCTCGTCACGGCGCCGGCAGGCAGCGCGGGGTAGAGCCTGACCTGTTGGCCAGAATGTGGCGCCGATACTGCACAAGTTTTTTATTCTTAAAAAGAAACTTTTAATGCTATTGATATAACCGAAAGTAACTACTGTGCCGATATTTTCGCAGCTTTTAACCGCTGGTTTGAGCGGCTAAAGGTCTATCGCGACAGGCTTAGGCGCCGGCAGTCAGGCGCTGCGGCGCCTGTGCTGGTCAACACGGTTTTGTAGGCGGTAGAGGTAGGCGAAACCCTGCTCCCAGCGTTGATGCCCGGACTGCACATTTATATGGCCTGCGCCGCTGAGGACCGTCACATCGCTGCCCCAGTCGCGGGCCAGTTCGATCGCCCGGGCAGCACTGGCGGCAGCGTCGTTGTCCGAGCCGAGCAACTGGCTGGGAAACGGCAGCGGCTGCTGCGGTATCGGTGCGAAGTTCTGCAACGCTGCCGGGCAATTGCTGCGCTGCACATCCGCCGGGGCGACCAACAAGGCCCCTTGTACCCGACCCAGTAACTCGACTGGCGCTTGAGCCGCCCAGTGCGCCACGGTGATGCAACCCAGGCTGTGGGCAATCAGGATGGTCGGGCGCGGGTCACTGGCGATACTGCGCTGCAGTTCGGCCACCCAGGTGTTGCGGTCAGGGTTCAGCCAGTCGGCCTGCTCCACACGTGCACTGTTCGGTAGGCTACGGTGCCAGTGGCTTTGCCAATGCGCGTCGGCCGATCCTTGCCAGCCCGGCACTATCAGGTAACGGATAGTTTGGTTGCGCATCGTGCGCCCTCCTGCAGATGTGAATGGCTGCAGTGTAAGGAGGGCTTATAAATATCAAAAAGAATAAGAACTTATTTGCTTATTCCCGAAATTGCACTCCTTTGCGTCAGGCGTGCAGGGTTTTTTATATGCAAAAAAAGAATATAAATGTTCTTAAATAATATTTTTAAGAATATTAAAGGCTCTCTAGTATCCGCTCCACGCCCACTGACCACGGCCAGTTTTCGCCGCTTAGTAGGGGCTATTTCAAGGAGCACTAGCATGACCGCAACCCTAAAAAACCTTGAAGGTCAGGACGACGTCAGCATCCTGCGCGAGATCCAGGCTGCGCTGAATGGCCTGAAGTTTGGCTCGGTGGAAATCACCGTGCACAACGGCCAGGTCGTGCAGATCGAACGCAAGGAAAAATTCCGTTTGCAGGCTCCGGCCGGCAAAAACGCCTAACCACTAGAACCAACCTCAAAACCCGACTGGACCACCGGAGGGTGTGAGCATGAACCGAGCAGAAACCATGAGCACACACCGGTATTGCAGCTGTCACCCGTGAATGCGCTGTTGACCGCCAACCCCTAAAGAAAAACCAACAAACACTCGAAAATTTTAGGAGCTGCACCATGTCCATTCGCCGTTTTGCCCTCGCTGCCCTGGCCAGCGCCATTTTTGCAGGCCCGGTGGCCGCTGCAGAAACCCTGCTCAACGTGTCATACGACCCGACCCGCGAGCTATACAGTGAATTCAACGCCGCGTTCAACAAGCACTGGCAAGCCCAGGGCAATGAAGCGGTGACCATCCAGCAATCCCACGGTGGCTCGGGCAAACAGGCCCGTGCGGTAATCGATGGCCTGCGTGCCGACGTGGTGACCCTGGCTTTATCCGGTGACATCGACGAGCTGTACAAGCTCGGCAAGCTGATCCCGGAAAACTGGCAGGAGCGTCTGCCGCAATCGAGCACGCCCTATACCTCGACCATCGTGTTCCTGGTGCGTAAGGGCAATCCTAAGGGGTTGAAAGACTGGGATGACCTGGTCAAGCCGGGCGTTGAAGTGATCACCCCGAACCCGAAAACCTCTGGCGGTGCGCGCTGGAACTTCCTCGCGGCCTGGGCCTTCTCTCAGCAGAAGTACGGCAGCGAGGCGAAAGCCCAAGAATTCGTGGGTCAGCTCTATAAAAATGTGCCGGTACTCGACACCGGTGCCCGTGGTTCGACCATCACCTTCGTCAACAACCGGATCGGCGACGTGCTGCTGGCCTGGGAAAACGAAGCCTTCCTGGCATTGAAAGAAGAGGGCGGCGACAACTTCGAAATCGTCGCACCGTCGCTGTCGATCCTGGCCGAGCCGCCGGTGGCTGTAGTCGATGAAAACGTCGACAAGAAGGGCACGCGCAAAGTGGCTGAGGCCTACCTCAACTACCTGTACAGCGATGAAGGTCAGCGTCTGGCGGCCAAGCACTTTTACCGCCCGCGTAACCAGGCCATTGCGAGCGAGTTCGCCGAGCAGTTCCCGGCACTGAAACTGGTCACTGTCGATAAAGACTTCAACGGTTGGAAGACCGCACAGCCGAAGTTCTTTAACGATGGTGGGGTGTTCGATCAGATCTATCAGGCGCAGTAAGCCTTAGTCCGTAGGGTGGATGGCCACCCCGTGGATCACGCTTCACCGATCCACCATCAACCTGCGCGAAGGTGACGCAGGTGGAAGTGAAAAGCGACTTCCACCCTACAGCCTGCATGGGTATCGCTGCGCTCAACCTATCCTACGGATTCGTCTGTGTCGTTAGATCGTCGCTTAACAAGCACAAGGCCAAATCATGTCTCGTCGTACTTCCCCCGTCATACCCGGCTTCGGGCTGACGCTGGGTTACACCCTGGTGTACCTCAGCCTGTTGGTTTTGATTCCGCTGGGTGCCATGTTCGTTCACGCCGCTCAGCTCACCTGGGCTGAGTTCTGGGCCATCATTTCCTCGCCGCGGGTACTGGCAGCGCTCAAACTGAGCTTTGCCACTGCCTTCGCGGCGGCAGTCATCAACGGCATTATCGGCACGCATCTGGCTTGGGCGCTGGTGCGTTACACCTTCCCAGGGCGCAAGGTGATAGAGGCGATGATCGACTTGCCCTTCGCCTTGCCCACCGCCGTTGCCGGTATCGCCTTGACCGCCTTGTATGCCCCTAGCGGCCTGGTCGGTCAGTTCGCCACTGATCTGGGTTTCAAAATTGCCTATACCCCCATCGGTATCACCCTGGCGCTGACCTTTGTCACCTTGCCGTTTGTGGTGCGCACCCTGCAGCCAGTGTTGGCGGACATCCCGCGCGAGGTTGAAGAGGCAGCAGCCTGCCTGGGTGCCAAACCGCTGCAGGTATTTCGCTATGTGCTGCTGCCGGCGTTGTTACCGGCCTGGCTCACTGGCTTCTCGCTGGCCTTTGCTCGCGGGGTCGGCGAGTACGGGTCGGTGATTTTTATCGCCGGCAATATGCCGATGAAAACCGAGATTCTGCCGCTGTTGATCATGGTCAAACTCGACCAGTACGACTACACCGGTGCCACGGCTATTGGTGTGCTGATGCTGGTGGTCTCCTTCATCCTGCTGCTGCTGATCAACTTGCTGCAGCGCCAGATCGCTAAAGCCTGAGGAGGTCGCCATGTCTTCTATCAGCCTAAGCGCGTCAGCCTCGGCCAACGCGGCGCGGCACGGTAATGTGCTCGGCCGTCGGCTGCTGATCATCAGTGCCTGGTTGGTGTTTGCGCTGTTTCTGTTGTTGCCGCTGTTTATCGTGCTGAGTGAGGCGCTCAAGCAGGGCGTCGGTACCTTCTTTGGCGCGATTTTCGAACCTGACGCGATCAGTGCGTTGAAGCTGACCCTGCTGGCCGTGGGCATTTCGGTGCCGCTCAATCTGGTGTTTGGCGTGGCTGCGGCCTGGTGCGTAAGCAAGTATGAGTTTCGCGGCAAGAGTATTCTGGTCACCCTGATCGACCTGCCGTTCTCGGTGTCGCCGGTGATTGCCGGCTTGGTCTACGTGCTGCTGTTCGGTGCCCAGGGCTTCTTCGGCCCTTGGCTGCGTGAGCACGATATCCAGATCATTTTCGCGTTGCCGGGCATCGTCCTGGCCACGGTGTTTGTCACCGTGCCCTTTGTTGCCCGCGAACTGATCCCGCTGATGCAAGAGCAAGGCACCCAGGAAGAGGAGGCCGCGCGCCTACTCGGTGCCAGTGGCTGGCAAATGTTCTGGCATGTCACCTTGCCCAATATCAAATGGGGCCTTATCTATGGCGTGGTGCTGTGTACCGCGCGCGCCATGGGCGAGTTTGGGGCGGTATCGGTGGTGTCCGGGCACATCCGTGGTTACACCAATACGCTGCCGCTGCATGTAGAGATTCTCTATAACGAATACAATCACGTCGCCGCGTTCAGTGTCGCCAGTCTGCTGCTGTTGCTGGCGCTGTTTATTCTGCTGCTCAAGCAGTGGAGCGAGTCACGTATCAACCGCCTGAAAGCCAGTGCTGGCGAGGAATAAGTCATGTCGATCGTAGTATCCAATGTCAGCAAGAACTTCAATGCGTTCAAAGCGCTGAACGATATCAACCTGAACATCCAGAGCGGCGAGTTGGTGGCTCTGCTCGGCCCGTCCGGCTGCGGCAAAACCACCTTGCTGCGGATTATTGCTGGCCTGGAAACCCCGGACGTTGGCAGCATCGAGTTTCACGGTGAAGACGTGTCGAGCCACGATGTGCGCGACCGTAATGTCGGTTTCGTGTTCCAGCACTACGCACTCTTCCGCCATATGACCGTATTCGACAACGTCGCGTTTGGCCTGCGCATGAAGCCCAAGCGCGAACGGCCGAACGAGAATGTGATCAAGAAGAAGGTCCATGAGCTGCTCGAACTGGTGCAGCTCGACTGGCTGGCCGATCGTTACCCCGAGCAGCTCTCTGGCGGCCAGCGTCAACGTATCGCCCTGGCCCGTGCGCTGGCGGTGGAGCCGAAAGTGCTGCTGTTGGACGAACCTTTCGGCGCGCTGGATGCCAAGGTGCGTAAAGAGCTACGCCGCTGGCTGGCGCGCCTGCACGAAGAAGTGCACCTGACTTCGGTGTTCGTGACCCACGACCAAGAAGAAGCCATGGAAGTGGCTGACCGCATTGTGGTGATGAATAAGGGCGTGATCGAGCAGATCGGCTCGCCAGGCGAGGTGTACGAGCAGCCGGCCAGTGATTTCGTTTATCACTTCCTCGGCGATGCCAACCGCCTGTATGTCGGCGAGGACCATCATGTGCTGTTCCGCCCGCACGAGATTCACCTCTCACGCCAGGCCGAAGAAGGTCATCAGGCCGGTGAAGTCCGCGACATTCGCCCGCTCGGCGCGATTACCCGCGTGACCCTCAAGGTTGCCGGGCAGAGTGAGCCGATTGAAGCCGAAGTGGCTAAAGACCACCTAAGCCTGGCTAACCTGAGCCGCGGTGAAATCCTGTATTTCAAACCGAAAGCGGGTCAGCCGGTGATTCAGCAGCGCTGAGTTCAGGTGGTAAAACCAACAAGGAGCGCGATGCGCTCCTTGTTTATTTTGGGCTTCAAGCTATTTGCGTTGCCACTTACCTTGTAGCTGGATGTATTGCCCAGGCGGGGTTTTGTCGATGGCTTTCTGCCCGGCAATGGCTTCCACATCAGTTAGTTTGATGCCGTTTTGCGCGGCCAGCTTTTGGTATTCAGCGCGCCGTGCTTGGTTGATCAACTGGGCGATTTCCGCGGCTTGGCCACCGCCGCTGACAACCCCTAGATAGCCATTGGGCATTTCACCCAATTGGCCGCTGGCTTTGGCGTCGCCCAGGGCAGACATGGCTTCGTTGAGGTTCAGGGCGACGGCAGGCAGGCTCAGGCTAAGCAGCAGCAATAGGCTGGCGAGGCGTTTCGTTAGGTTCATGCTCGGGCTCCTTAGAACAATCCGCTGGATTCGCTGAACATGCTGTCCAGGGCTTTATCCACCTTGATATAGATTTCGTGCTCGATCTTCACATTGAGGTTGATGTTGATCGGCTCATTCGGCATCGCCAGCTGCACGGTCGGGGTGCAGGCCGTGCTGAGCAGCCCTAGTAGCAGGGCGGCGAAACAATTACGCACGCGCATGGCGCTTCTCCTTGATCTGAATCATGGCTCTGTCGGAGCCGTCTTGGCATTGCGCTCCAGCATACGCTGTTGCACGCGCTGCCTGATGATATCGCTGACCTTGTCGGTCAGTTGCAGGCTGGCCAGCAGTGTCGGGATGTCTTCTTCCAGGTTGATCGTGAAGTGAATCGGCCGGCCTTGCTCGATGGCCGGGTTTTGTCCCTCCAGGCGCAGGGCCAGGTTCAGTTTGCCCTGCGGGTTGTAGTCGACCTGGCTGCTCAGGGTGGTAAAGCGGAAATCCTCCAGTGATTGGGTCACCAGTTGCATCGCCGGGTTGCTTTGGCCCAGGGCGCGGATACGTTCGGAGTGAAACTCTAGCTGGCCGCCCGGTGCACGTGCGCTCAGTTGGCCTTGTCCGATGGTCACGCCCTGACGGCTGATTTGCAGCGGTAAGCGGCCATCGAGGGTGCCAGTGCCGGCCAAACCTTCTGTGGGGTAGAGGATAAACAGCTGTTCAAGTTCCAGGCCTTGCACCTCTATAGGAAACAGCAACGGCTCGGCGGCGAGGCTCCACTGCCCAGGCGCTACACGCAGGTTGCCACCCATTAATGCCGTCTCGGCTTGCTGCAGTTCGAGCTGGCCTTGGCTGGGCGTTTGCAGGGCGGCGCTGTAGCGGCCTTTGAGTTGTAATGGCCCCAGCGGAATGCCGGGGTTGGCCTGGGCCAAGCGCAGTTCGCTGAGCTCAAGCTGCAGCTGCTTGGGGTCGATTCGTACACTGAGTTCGCCGTCTAAGCCCTCTAGGACGGTGCGGTCATAAATCCCGCCCAGGCCTTTGCCGGTGAGTTTGAGTGCCAGGGTGGGGCGCTGTTGAGCGCTGGCCAGGCTAAGGCTTGCGTTGGCATGCAGGCGACCGTTGTTGAATTCAAGCAAGGCCGGCCAGGCGCTGAAACTGGCTTGCAATGGGTTGCCGCTGCGCAAAAACACTTCATTCAGCTGCGCTTGCAGGCTAAGGTCTTGGCCGCTGCTGTATTGCGCCTGCAGTTTGAGTTGCAGCTCGGCATCGTTGCGCAGGGTGCCCTGCAGCTCTGCGCGCTGCGGGCTGGCATCTATGGGGCCTTGCCAGTACCAGCGTTGCGTTTGCAACTGCTCATGCTGCAGCTGCGCGCTCAGGTCGAGGGGGCCTTGCAGGCGCCAGTCGCTCAGCGCACCGGCCGCTAGCTGCGCGTGCAGCTGCAGTGAGGGGCTGCTGGCCTTGAGTTGCTGCGCGCGAAAGTCGCCGTTACCCAGGTGCTGCAGGTTGAGCTGTGAGCCTTTCGCCAACGTAAGACTCAGCTGCTGTGCGTCCATGTACGCGTTAAGTTGTAACTGCGCCTGGAGTGCGCCGACATTCCAATCCGCCACCTGCAGTGCGGGGCTGTTGGCGCTGAGTGTGCCATCCAACAGTTGCAAACCCCAGGGCAAGCCATTGGCCAGGATCAGTGTGCCTTGCAAGGCCAGCGTACTGCGGCCCTTGGCGGTCAGTTGCAGCTGAAGGGGCAGGGCGCGGCCGTTCAACTGTTGGGCAATAACAGGTGGCATTGCTGTGGCATGGATTTTTAGCTGCACAGCTTCAGGTGACAGTTCTGGCGGCAGGTCACTGACAAGGCCGGGGGTAATCTGTTGCAGGCTGAGGTCGGCGCTGAGGCTGTCTGCCAGCCACAGTCCATCCAGTGTGTGAGCGGCCAACTCGAAGCTGCCCTGCAATTGGCCAATCGCTGGTATTGGCCAGGGCTCTGGCAGGTTGGCGCTGGCGTTTAGCTGGCCGCTGGCTTGTTGCAATTGCGACAGGTCGAGTGGGCCTGGTGCAATGTGTAATTGCCAGCTCGCCTGCAGCTGCGCGGCGGCTGGGGTGGCCGGTAAGTCATCGCGGGGGCTGAGCAGCCATTGGCTGAGCCAGCTGTGCAGGGCCTTGCTCTGTTGCAGGTCGCCACTGAGTTCGCCCTGCCACAGCGTTGCATCATTGCCTGGTTGCAAGCTGCTGATGAGCTGCAATTGCGGCTGCTGGTTGATGGCCAGGCTCAGCTGCAGCTCTGGTGCGCTAGCCGAACCCTGTAACTGGGCGTGCCAGTGCAGTTGATCCTGCTGGTGCTGCAGGTTGAGTTGCAGGTCGAGGTGTTGCACCGCGGTTGCGGGCTGTTTTACCAGCTGCAAATCGCCCAGCAGTTGGCAGCGTGTTGCGCCACAAGGCAGCTCGACTTGCAGCGCATCGATCTGCAACCGCTGCGGTAACAGGCTGATGACGCTGCCAAGCTGCTCAAGCCGTGCATCCAGATTGCGGCTCTCAGCGCTTGTCGATGCAGGGCCAGAGGGTAGGTTCAGTTGCAGGTTGGTGATATCGATCTGCTGCCAAAACGGCAGTGCCAGGCTGAATCCGCGCCAGTGCAGCTGCAGGTGTTGCAACTGCACTGCGCCGCTTGGGTGCTGCAGGCTCAGCTGGTCAAGCTGGATGCCTTGGCTGTTGAGGCTTAGGCCACGCCAGTCGAGGTTTTCGATGTGCTCGCGTTCGAGTAGGCGGTTAAGGCTCACATAGGCGTAAGCACTCAGCAGCGCGAGCAGTAAAACCAAACAACCGATAATTCGCAGCCAGGTGCGCCGGCTGGGCATAAGCACTGATCCATAGTGGGGAAGTGTGACGTGGCAGGACGTTAACCCATGTCTGCCAGGCTGCCAATCACGTGGCGCGTTATCGGCCTGAGCCTGGCATTCAGTTGCCGCATCCACCTTTTGCAGTTGTAAACGCGGGTTAGCCCATACGAGTGCTTATCACAGCGGTCAAACGTCGGCCGTTTTGATGGACGCAGTCGGCTGCGAGGCTGTTGCTTTATATGCGAGCCAAGGTTCCAGCGCCCCACCTCGTCCACTTGGCGCCCTAATAAGGACGTGAGCGATGGTCGCGTCAGCCTAGATGGGGCGGCGTTTAGCGATTGATTTGCCCTTAAAAAGGGCAGTGCGACGGCTTGCCGCATCGACTTGTGCACAATTGCGATGCGCCCCGTCAAGCAAAACCTAGTGCTTGACGTAAACCCTTGATTCTTTTTATTGATTTTATAAGTCAATGAAATATATGAGTTTTTTGCACTGGTGAAAAAATCACCAGTTTGAGCTCAGGCCCCATGGGGTAAGCGCTAACGGCGCTTGATCCCATGTTATCCACTAAGTTATCCACAGCTTTTGTGGATTAAGCCAAGCGCTTGCTCTAGACCGCGGCTTAGCGCTTTTTACAAGGCTTTACCTTGGCGAAAATAAGAGTAGAGTGGCGCGCCTTTCCAGCTACCTCTGCTTTTTATGCCACGCGTAATTACTCGTATCCCTGCTGCTCACTCTGTTGTCACGCCTCGTTTGCCTGCACGCGTTGCGCTCTGGCTGCTAGACACCCCGCGCCTGAGTGAAGCGCCGAGCGTTAAACGCTTTGCCGGTCGACTGCTCAAGCAACCTGCTTTGCAAGGTGTGGTGAAGGCACAAAGCCGTTTGGGTCAGCTGCTCTGCCGCGACTGCGGCAATCCGCGTGATCGGCGCATGGGCTTTGAGTTACTGCGTCAGGCGGCGCGCGCTGGTGATGTGGGGGCTCAGCTTGAACTCGGTCAGTTGTATTGCCAGTCGCGTCACAACGAGCCGAAAAAAGCCCGGCATTGGCTGGAATTAGCAGCGGGACAGGGTTCGCTTGAGGCGCAACAACTGCTTAAACAGCTCTGACTCTGTTTAGGGTACTGGTTATACTGCCAGTACTTTTCTGCGGAGCTGCCTATGCCCATCGATCTATCCACCGCGCTGGCGCCGGCATTGCTCGGCGTTGCCGCTGCAGCCCTTCCTCTTATCTATCTCGCGTGGTCGTTGCAACGCCGCCTGGCGCGCCAGCAGCTGGAATTCAGCTTGCTGCAGGAACGCCTGAGTAACGCGCAACTGGCCCAGGCCGGCCTGGCGGCGCAGTTGGATGATTGCCGTGAAGAAATCGCCGAGATCAGTGAGATCAAGGCCGATCAACAGGCTGAACTGGCGGCGCTGCGCCGCGAGGCTGAGCTGCTGCAGCAGGAACGGCAGATCGCCCGTGACGCGGTACAGTCCTGGACCCAGCAGCGCGAACAGCAGGAAGCCGAAATTCGCCGCCTGGATGCATTGCGCGCGTCGCTGAGTGCTGAACTCAAAGAACAGCAGGACAGTCATCAACAGCGCCTCAGCGATCTGCAAGGCTCACGCGATGAGTTGCGTGCGCAGTTTGCCGAGTTGGCCGGGAAGATCTTCGATGAGCGCGAGCAGCGCTTTGCCGAGACCAGCCAGCAGCAGCTCGGCCAGTTGCTCGACCCGCTCAAAGAGCGCATCCAGTCGTTCGAAAAACGCGTGGAAGAAAGCTACCAGCAGGAAGCTCGTGAGCGCTTTTCCCTGGGCAAGGAACTGGAGCGCTTGCAACAGCTCAATCAGCGGTTGGGGGATGAAGCGACCAACCTGACCCGCGCCCTCAAGGGGCAGAAAACCCAGGGCAACTGGGGCGAATTGGTGCTCGAAAGAGTGCTGGAGCACGCCGGCTTGGAGAAAGGCCGTGAATACCAGACCCAGGTCAGCCTGAAGAGCGCCGACGGCGAGCGTTTCCAGCCCGATGTACTGATCCAGCTGCCGGGCGACAAGCAGGTAGTCGTAGATGCCAAGGTCAGCCTGACTGCGTACCAGCAGTTTATTGCCGCCGAAGATGAGCCGAGCCGCCAGCAGGCGCTGAAGCAGCATGTGCAGTCGCTGCGCAGCCACCTCAAAGGCTTGTCACTCAAGGATTACCAGCGCCTGGAAGGCCTGCATAGCCTGGACTTCGTGCTGCTCTTCGTGCCGATTGAGGCAGCCTTTGCCTGCGCGCTGCAGGCTGATCCCGGCTTGTTTCAGGAAGCCTTCGACCAACATATCGTGATCGTCAGCCCGACGACCTTGCTCGCTACGCTGCGGGTGATCGACAGCTTGTGGCGCCAGGAGCGGCAAAGCCAGAACGCCCGTGAGATTGCTGAGCGCGCCGGGGCGCTGTACGACAAGTTCGTGGCCTTTATTCAGGACCTGGATGAAGTCGGTACACGCCTGCAGCAGCTGGACAAGGCCTATGCCGGGGCGCGCAATAAGCTGTGTGATGGCCGGGGTAATATCATCAGCCGGGTGGAAAACCTCAAGCTGCTGGGCGCCCGCGCCAGTAAGAGCTTGCCTACCGAGCTGCTCGAACAGGCGGCCGGGGTGATGGCGCTGGATGATCAAGTGACCGAGTAGGGCGCATGAGTCAGACGGTTGAGCGAGCGTTCGCTCAACCGTCTGAGGCTTTATGGCGCGACGTTGCTTTAACTCAGCAGTAATACCGCAGCACCTGCCAGCAGGCCGGCCGCCATAACCGGCAGGGTCATCAACGCCAGCTTGCGACCGCCAATCAGCGCGACGAGGCAGGCTTTGACCACGCTGTTGCTGAGCGCGGCAAGAAAGATCCCCTGCACGGCGACTTGGGCATTGAGGTCACCTTGTGCGCTGCGCGCCAGCGACAGGGTGATGGCATCGACATCGGCCAGGCCCGAGAGCAATGCGACTAGGTACACGCCGACATCGCCGAGCCAGCGCTGCGCCGCTTCAACCAGTAGCAGAATCAATGCTAGCAGCGAGGCAAAACGCAGGGCTGGCCCCAGTTCAAACGGGTTTTTCAGCGGTGGCTCGGCCGCTTCCTCGCTCTCTGTGCCCGCGCGGCGGAAATACAGCAACGCACCGCTGGCGTATACCAAGGTGGCGACGCCCAGTGGCCAGGCCAGCTGTGGCAATAGGCTGGGGTTAACCAGGCCGACTTCCAGCAGAATGCGCGGAAACATCAGGGCTGAGGTGGCGAGCAGGCCGCAGGCCAGGATCGCTTGCAAGTTACGCCCTGCCGCCAGTCGCGCCAGGGTTATGGTCATGGCGGTGGAAGAGACCATACCGCCGAGCAATGAGGTGATCAGCAGGCCACTGCGCATGCCCACCAGGCGGATCGCCAC
Source organism: Pseudomonas sp. MIL19 (assembly GCF_028680365.1). Taxonomy (NCBI): domain Bacteria; kingdom Pseudomonadati; phylum Pseudomonadota; class Gammaproteobacteria; order Pseudomonadales; family Pseudomonadaceae; genus Pseudomonas; species Pseudomonas sp. MIL19. The sequence continues at coordinate 16,363 of NZ_JAPPVG010000037.1, forward strand.
ATAGGCGGCAAAACCGATGCTGGCGATCAGCACCACCATCCACCAGATGGCGTAGGGGTTGAATACCTGCCAAGGGCCGTAGCCCTGATTGGGCAGCGCCGGCAGCAGCACCAGGGAAATAAACAGCAGCTTAAGCGCGCCGGAGAGTTCCGCCTCGCTGAGTCGCTGCAGGGCGCTGTGCAAGGATTGCTTGAGGCTCAATAGCAGTGCTACCGCCACCGCACCTGCTGCCGCGACGCCGGCGTACCCAGCCATGGACAGGCTGCCGAGGAGGAAGGTGATCAGCAGCGCCACTTCGCTGGTCAGGCCCATGTCGCCCAAGCGTTTCAGCTCGCCAAAGTAAGACGCCACTACCAGGATGGCAAAGCCGGCAAAGATCACCGCCCAAGCGATGACGCCAAAGTGCTCGCTGAGCAGCATGGCAAAGGCGCCAAGCAGGCTGCTCAGGGCAAAGCTGCGAATCCCCGCGACCAGTTGTGAATCGTCGCTATTGCGTCCCTGCCAGCCGCGCTCGGCACCAATCAAAAGGCCGGCGGCCAAGGCGCTGGCAAAATTCAGCAAGGTGTCGAGAGCTTCCGGCATGAGCGCGTCCTGGGTAAATAATGTGGGCAGTTTAGCCAGTGCGCCCCAGGCTGTGTTGCGGCAAATCAGTGTCTGGCTGGGATGATGCGCAAGATTGTTCAAGACGCTGAGGCTGAGATGCTGCAGGCTGTCCTGCTCAAGGAGGGCGCATGGGCCGTTTGCAGCATTTTCTCTATGGTAGTCGCGACAGTATTCCAATGATCGTCGGTATTCTGCCGTTCGGTTTGATCTACGGTGCGTTGGCCAGCCTGGCCGGGCTGAGCCTCGGGCAGGCGCTGGGCATGTCGTTGTTGGTGTATGCCGGCTCTGCGCAATTTATTGCCATCAGCCTGCTGACACTGGGCAGCGGGGCCGTGGTGATTCTGCTCACCACCTTGGTCGTCAACCTGCGCCATGTGCTCTACAGCGCGGCGCTGCAGCCTTATGTGGGGCCGCTCGCGCAGCGCTGGCGGGTGCCACTGGCATTCGGCCTGACCGATGAAACCTTTGCCGTGGTGCAGCGCCGTTACCTGGCGCGCGGCATGGCCGAGTATGGCCAGTGGTACCACGCGGGGGTGGCACTGGCGTTGTATGTATCGTGGGTCGGCAGTTCACTGGTCGGTGCACTGTTTGGTCAGAGCGTGCCGAACCTGGCGGGCTGGGGACTGGATTTCGCCATGCTGGCGACCTTTATCGGCATTGTCGTGCCGGCCCTGCGCAGCCAGCCACAGATTGCTGCAGCATTGGTCGCGGGCGCCGTGGCGTTGTTGTGCCATAGCTGGCCCTACAAGCTGGGGCTGATGGCCGCCGCGCTCAGTGGTATTGCGATTGGCGTCTTGCTGGAGCGGCGGCAAGCGCCCTTGGCTGCTGGGGAGAGCGCTTGATGGATATCTGGTTGCTGATTCTCGGCATGGCGCTGATTACCTTTGCCATTCGCTACAGCCTGTTTGCCTTTCCGACGCTGCGTTTCCCGCCGCTGGTGCGCCAGGGGCTGCACTATGTGCCGACGGCGGTGCTGAGTGCGATTGTGCTGCCGGGCATGCTGATACCTGATGGCCAGCAGTGGGCATTCAATCTGCACAATGCCTATCTGCTGGCGGGGGTGGCGACTATTGCCATCGCGGCCCTGACGCGGCACTTACTGGCTACGATTGGTGGCGGCTTGTTGGTGTTCTTTGTGCTGCGCGGATTGCTGGGGCAATTGCCGTTGTAGGCGCCACTAATTTGCTGCGGGTGCAGCAAAAAGTGCGCGCGGCTGTGGCTTTGTCGGGTGGTCTTGCAGTCAAATGCCTGACCACCTCGCAGACAGGTACACGGACGATGACCGAACAATCACAATTCGCATTGCTGGGTAAAAAGCGCTTTTTACCGTTTTTCATCACCCAGCTGCTGGGCGCCTTCAACGACAACATCTTCAAGCAATCACTGATTCTCGCCATTCTGTTCAAGATCAGTTCGGGCACCGACAAGGCCTTGCTGATCAACCTCTGCGCCTTGCTGTTTATCCTGCCGTTCTTTCTGTTCTCGGCCCTTGGCGGGCAGTTTGGCGAGAAGTTTGCCAAGGACGCGCTGATCCGCAAGATCAAGTTCGCCGAGATCGTGATTATGTTGTTGGGCGCAGCCGGGGTGCTGCTCGGCAACCTACCAATGATGCTCGCGGTGCTGTTTGCCATGGGCACGCAGTCGGCGCTGTTCGGCCCGGTAAAGTATTCGATTCTGCCGCAGCACCTTGAGGAACAAGAGCTGGTAGGCGGTAACGCGCTGGTGGAAATGGGCACCTTCCTGGCCATCCTCGCCGGCACCATTGGCGCAGGCATCATCATGGCCAGCAGCGGTTATGCGTCTATTGTCGCGGCCTGCGTAGTGTTGGTCGCCGTGCTCGGGTACCTGGCCAGTCGGGGGATTCCCGCTGCGGCTGCGGCCATGCCAGAACTCAAGCTGGACTGGAATATCCTGCGCCAGTCCTGGTTGATCATGAAGCTGGGGCTGGGCCAGCGCCCGGCGGTATCGCGCTCGCTGGTGGGTAATTCTTGGTTCTGGTTTCTGGGGGCGGTGTACCTGACGCAGATTCCGGCCTATGCCAAAGAATGGCTATACGGTGATGAAAGCGTGGTCACCTTGATCCTCACCGTGTTCTCCCTGGGCATTGGCCTGGGCTCGATGCTGTGCGAGCGCATGAGCGGGCACAAGGTGGAAATTGGCCTGGTGCCCTTCGGCTCAATTGGCCTCACGCTGTTCGGCATTTTGCTGTGGTGGTTTTCCGGTGACTTCCCGGAGGGCGCGGTGGCGCATGACTGGCTGACGGTGCTGAGCTACAGCCAGGCATGGTGGATTCTCGGTTCGATTCTGGGCATCGGTTTGTTTGGCGGCTTCTATATCGTGCCGCTGTATGCACTGATCCAGTCGCGTACCGTTGAACACGAGCGGGCGCGGGTGATTGCCGCTAACAACATTCTTAACGCGCTGTTTATGGTGGCTTCGGCCATTGCCTCGATCCTCTTTCTCAGCGTCGCTGAGCTGTCGATTCCGCAGCTATTTCTGACCATTTCGCTGATGAACATCGCGGTCAACAGCTACATCTTCAAGATCGTCCCCGAATTCAGCATGCGCTTTATGATCTGGCTGCTCAGCCACTCGATGTACCGGGTTGAGCACAAGGGGCTGGAGGCGATTCCTGATGAGGGTGCGGCAGTGCTGGTGTGCAACCACGTGTCGTTTGTCGATGCGCTGCTGATTGGCGGTGCGGTGCGCCGGCCGGTACGGTTTGTCATGTACTACAAGATCTACAACCTGCCGGTGCTCAACTTTATCTTCCGCACCGCCGGCACGGTGCCGATTGCCGGGCGTAACGAAGACCTGCTGATCTATGACGCCGCCTTCAAGAAAATCGCCGAATACCTGCGCAATGGCGAAGTGGTGTGCATCTTCCCGGAAGGCAAACTGACCACTGATGGCGAGCTCAATGAGTTCAAAAATGGCATCGAACGCATCATTGAGGCTAACCCGGTGCCGGTGATCCCCATGGCATTGCAGGGCTTGTGGGGCAGCTTTTTCAGCCGTCATCCGCACAAGGGGGTATTCAAGCGGCTGTGGTCGCGCATCACCCTGGTGGCTGCTGCGCCGGTAGCACCCGAAGCGGTCAAGCGCGAACGGCTGCAGGCGCAGGTGGCGGCGTTACGCGGTGAGCGGCTGTAGTACGCGGCCTCAGCCACTGAGGGTTGGCTCGGTGGCTGATTGATAGGTGGTGCTAGCTGTTCATTCAGCCGTTGCCGGCGATTTTGGAAATCAACGCGCGTTGGGCGGAGCAAGCGTAGTTCCGCAACAGGCTGAAACCTTTGCCTGGTGTGCCGTCTGCTGCTGCGCTTGGTCATCCTGATGCGGCGGACTATGGTTGATGTTCTGCTTAACCCCATCAGGAAATTGCCATGTCTACGAAACGTCTATTGCCCCTGTTATGCGCTGGAATGATCGGCATGGCCGATGCGGCCGTAGTGGTTAAACCGGTGCCGTATGAAATTGACGGTGAAGCCTTTGAAGGCCTGATGGTCTACGACGATGCAGTCACTACGCCGCGTCCGGGCCTGCTGATGGTGCCTAACTGGATGGGCGTGAGTGAGAACGCAGCCACCAAGGCCGCGCTGCTGGCTGGCGACAAATACGTCATATTCGTTGCCGACATGTATGGCAAAGCGATTCGTCCGACTAATGCCGATGAAGCCAAGGTAGCGGCCACGACGGTGCGCAGCGATAGGCCGCTGATGCGCAAGCGGGCGCAGGCGGCGGTTGAGGTGCTCAAAGCGCAGGCCGGGCAGGTGGCATTGGATACAACGCGGCTAGGCGCTATCGGTTTCTGCTTTGGTGGCGGAACTGTACTGGAACTGGCCCGTTCTGGTGCGCAACTGAAAGGCTTTGTGTCGTTCCATGGCAACCTGGATACGCCTGATCCGCGTGATGCACAAAACATTAAGGCACCTGTATTGGTGCTGCATGGCGTGGATGACCCGGCAGTGCCGCAGGAGCAGGTCGATGGCTTTGTTGCGGAGATGAAAGCGACGAAAACCGATTGGCAATTGGTCAGCTACGGCGGTGCGGTGCATTCCTTCACCAACCCGGAGGCCAATGTGCCAGGGCGCAATGAGTACCACCCGCTGGTGGCCGCTCGCGCGTTCAAGGCCATGGATAATCTGTTCGATGAAACCTTTGCCAAATAAACCGTGAACGGGAAGGCCTGGCGGCCTTCCCGAATCGTTGCTTAGAACCTGTTTAGAGTCTCGCGAGCTAGAGCGAGACAAGGCGCTACGTAGTAACAGCCTCTGGCTGGTCAAAGCGCCGAGGAAGCGGACTGGGCTCGCACACGAGTTTACGTGCTGTAATTGAGCATTACTCGTTTCACTCGCCCTGCGGGCCGCGCTAAAGCGCGTTAGCCGCAAGCGGCTTACCGAGGCCATTTTTAACGCCGTATCGCCGACGCGCAGCAGACTCGATATAGGTTCTACATGCCTGGCAGTATGGCTATATCAATGATATTGCCCGGCAGGCCGGCAACATCACCTAGCGTCATTGGCTTGCCGCTGGCCAAGTCCACGGTATGCAGCGTGGTGCCGGTCAGCAGGTAGGCGGTGTTGCCGCCTTTGCCGTCGCTGGCGATATCCATCGCAGCGTTTTTCAGGCCATCGGCGACCATGCCAACCACTTGCTGGATGCCATCGTTTGGCGGGTTTTGCAGCATCAGGCTGCTGCTGGCCAAGTCGACGTTGTACAGCGACGTCGCCTGGGTGCCGGCATAGGAGTTGGTGTAGGCCCCAGCTACCACTTGTGCACGTTTGCCTGCATAGGCGCCGTCAGCGGCGTAGGCCACTGAACCATCGACCGTTACTTCACCGGTGTCGACATTGACGCGGAAGTTGGTGCCGTCGGCGGCCAGCATGCGCATTTTGTCAGCCACTGGGTTGAAGTCGATGACCGCCTGACCGCTGCCCGGCAGCGGCTTGTTCAGGCTGGCGACCTTGCTTGCTGCGCCAGTGCTCAGGTCCAGGGTGTAGAGCTGATTGTCACTGCCCAGCGCATAGAGCCTGCCGTTGGCCGGGCGTACATCGATGCCACGCAGCGGGCTTGGGCTGCTGGCAGACATGGTCGCGGTGATTTTCTGGCTGGCGCTGTCGATCTTGAACAGCTGACCGTCGGCGCCCAGGGCCAGTAGGGTCGCTGCGCTGGCAGTGCCAGCGGCGAGGCTGAGGGTGGCAGTGGTAACGGCAGCGGTCAGCAGGGTATTGAGGCTGTTCATATGCGTTCTCTCATCTGTGGGTATCCAGCATCGATGCAAGGCTGAACATCGCCTGCCTTGCAGGTGCCTCGATGAAACACCTGATAGCTATACCCACGAGAGAACGTTTGGATGTCGCCGCCTGAAAATAAATTCAGTTTTTTAAAAAAATGGTCTCAGTTGACTGAAGCCATAACCGCGCGACCGATATATAGCACCTTGCCGGTTGGCCGATCCTTCGGCGAGCCGCCGGCCGGCTCCAGGGTTAGTTCGAACAGCTGGCCGGGTTCTACCGCGCCAATTTGTTCGGCAGACAGTTGCAGCGGTTTACCCGGTTCGACCAGGCCGAGTGAGCGCGGGCCAATGGCCGGGTCAATCAGGGTCCAGAACTGCACAGAACGATCGGCCGGAATCTGATCTTCCAACAATGGTTGCAAACGCAAGCCGCCAGTGCCGTCGACATGCACCACCCAACCTGGTTTAGCCGCCTCACCTGGCGCTTGCAGCACCACGGTGTAGCTGTTGGCGGCAGTATCCGTGCGCCATAGATCAGGCAGCACGGCGATGATCAGGGCAAAGGCCAGGGCGGCGCTGGTGAGACGCCAGGTGGTCAGGCTCTGCCACCAGGCCAGCCAGCTGTTGACGTGACTGACGGCTGGAGTCAGGCCGAGGCTTTCCTGCAGGCGTTGCCACAATTGCGCGGAGGGTGTTTGCGGCGGCAGCTGATCGCTCAGCTCAAGAAAGTGCTGCTGCCACTGCAGGGCCATTTGCGCGGCTTCGCTGTCGTGTTCAATCAGCTCGCGCACTTCAGCGGCTTCGGCTTCATCGAGCAGGCCCAGGACGTATTCGCCGATTAATGCGCGGCGTTCGGCAGGTTGCTGCGTAATCATGCGTGCAAACACTCCTGCAGCGCGCGTAATCCGGCGCGGATACGGCCTTTGATGGTGCCCAGCGGGGTGGTCAGGCGGTTGGCGATTTGTTCATGGGTCAGGCCGCGATAGAAGGCCAGCAGGATCGGGTGACGGCGATTGCGTTCGATGCCCTGCAGGCAGCGGCGTAGTTGCTGCTGTTCGCCCTGTTGCTCCAGCAGTTCGGCGGCCTGTGGGCTGTCGTCGGCGGCGCGCTCGATAAAGTCGTCATCCAGCTCCACTGTGCGACCCCGGCTGCGTAGCTGGTTCAGCGCGCGGTAGCGCAGGATGCTGTAGATCCACGCGCGACCGCTGCCAAGTGCCCGCTGAAAACGCTGAGCGTTGCGCCAGACTTGCACAAAGGCATCGTGCACACAGTCTTCGGCTTGATCACGACGGCCGAGCAGAGTGATGGCCAACCCGAGCATCTGCGCGGCCTCCTGTTGGTAGAGCGCCTGGAATGCGCGTTCGTCCTGCTGAGCACAGGCTTCCAGATGGCTTTCGTAATCAAACAGCGGCTGCGCCATGCACAGGGTTCCTGAGTGTGTGAGCGTGCCAAGGGTTATACCCGAGTGCGACCTGTTTGGATGTCGCGTGAGTGCAACAAATATTCTCTGTCAGCGTGGCAGTTCGATTCGTTCGGTTTCGCCCGGCACTGTTGGCCAGTCCTGTGCGGCCCAACGCTGACGCGCCTGGTCGATCAGGAGCTGGTCACTGGCGACGAAATTCCAGTTGATCCGTCGCGGACCAATCGGCTCGCCGCCAATCATTACCAAGTGGCTCTCGCTGCAAGCGCTGAGGGTGTAGGTCTCGCCTTCGGGCAGCACCAGCAGACCGCGTAACGGCAATTGTTGGTCGTCCACTGTCACCCCGCCGTCAATCAGGTACAGCGCGCGGTCGGCATGTTCAGTGGGTATCTGTAGTGCGCTGCCTGCGGTCATCTTGATCTCGGCATAGATAGTGGGCGACAGCACCGGCACCGGCACTGGCGATTGCAGGCAGAAGCCGGTGCCGGCAATCAGGCAGATGTCTACACCCATGCTGGTACTGCGCGGCAAGCTGCTCGCGGGATGATGGCTGTAACTGGGTTCGCCTTGCTCATCCTCTGCGGGCATGGCCAACCACACCTGCAGGCCATGCATGTGCGAGCCGCTTTCCCACAGCGTCTGCGGTGTGCGCTCGACATGCGCTACAGCATGGCCTGCGGTCATCCAGCTGACTTCGCCGGGGCTGACCAGTTGATTCGAGCCGAGGCTGTCCTTGTGCTGCAATTGCCCCTCGAACAGGTAGGTGAGGGTGGACAGGCCAATATGCGGGTGCTGGTTGATATTCATGCCGCTGCCGGCCGGGTAGGTGTGTTCCAGTATATGGTCGAAGAACACGAACGGCCCGACGCTGCGACACTTGGCCGAAGGCAGGGGGCGCAGGATAGGTTGTCCGCCGAGGTTTTCCGGGCGCGGTTGGATCAGCAGAAAGTCGCTCATTACACGTCCTCGCTTAGCTGAGTGCTGACCTGAACCTCGCTGCTGGTCATCAGCTTGTGAATCGGGCATTTGTCAGCGATGCGCAGCAGTTGCTGGCGTTGCGCATCGTTCAGGGCACCATGCATGGTCAGCTCGACATTTAAACCGTAAACGCCTTGGCGTTCATGAGTGTTATCACGGGTCAGTTGCACGTCCAATCCTGTCAGCGGCAAACCTTTTTGCTTGGCATAGAGCGCAAGGGTCAGGGCTTTACAGGCGCCCAAGGATGCATCAAACAAGTCATGCGGATCGGGTGCGGAACCTTCGCCGCCCAGTTCCACCGAGACATCGCTGTGCAGGGTATGCGGGCCTATGCTGATGCGTTGTAGCAGGCCTTTTTCATTACTGATGCGGATCATTGAAGCTCCTGTGGCTGAAACTATGGGGGCAGAAGGTATCTGCTGTAATCCTGGTTTCTGAACTTGGCAACAGTGTAGTGAGTCAATTGCACTCACGTCTTCAAGAGGGTTGGGGTTTGAAACGACTTGCGCTGAGTCTTGCTGTTCTCGTTGGCATTTGCAGCCCGCTGGCTGTGGCGCGGGATTATCGCTACAGCGATGCGCACCTGCACTACGTGGATTTTTTCCAGGAAAGCGCCGGGGCGACCGAACTGTTTGAGCAGATGGCCGCCGGCAATATTGAGCATGTGATGCTCTCGGGTATTCCGGTGGCGAAGAAATGGCACGAGAACGAGCCCAAGCGGCCCCGTTATTACGCCGGCGATGATGCCAATGCCTATTGGTACAGCGCCACCGATGTGCTGGTAGCGCATGCCTACAAGCAAGTGCCAGCCGAGCAGCGCAAGCGCCTGCATCCATTTCTCTCAGGCTTTAACCCGAACGATAAGAATGCCGACGCACATATCCGTCGCATGCTCGAACTCGACCCTGGCCTGTGGCAGGGCATCGGCGAGATATTCACTAGGCATGACGATTTGACCGCACTGATTCATGGCGATGTCCCTCGGGCCAACAACGAGGCCCTGGCGCGGGTTTTTCACCTGGCCGCTGAGTACGATCTGCCGGTGATGCTGCATTCCAATATCACCTCCAAGCGTGAACGTAACCCGCTGTATCTGCAGGAAATCGAGGAGCCGCTGCGCAACCATCCGCATGTACGGTTTATCTGGGCGCATGCTGGAACAAGCATGGAAATTCATCGGCACCAGGAAAAGCTGGATTTCCTTTTGCCTACCCTCGAACGAATGCTCAAGCAGTACCCCAACCTGTATATCGACCTGTCCTGGACCATGCTCAGGCCTTATTTGTTGAATGCTGACGGCGAGCCTGATCCGGCCTGGGTGAAGTTGGTCAGCAGCTACCCGGCGCGCTTTATGCTGGGCTCCGATGTGGTGGGGCGTTTTGATGGTCTGGCTGACTATATGAACGGCTTTAAACCGTTTCTCGATGCTTTGCCAGAGACAGTCGCGCATCAAGTGGCACGCGATAACTTCCTCGCGGTACTGCCGCGTCGTGTGCAGGCCGAGCTTACTGAGTAACTCTGTCATCGCGCTGTCACACAGGTGTCATAGGCTCGCACTCATCTAAAAAAGGAGCGCGACATGCAATACAGCCGTTTCAGCAGCCTAGCCGCACTTATGTTGATCAGCAGCCTGGCACAGGCCGAAGTTCGGGTAGACGGCCCGGTCGAGCACGGTGTTTTCGCCAGCGATTATCAGGACTTCCAGGCCGGTGAGCGAGTGCTGACCCGCAGTAATCAGCAAATCGAGCCCACTGAAGTGATTCCGGCCAAGCTGGGTACCAAGTTTGGTATGCGTTACACCTTAGCGGGTAAGGTCGCTACGGAGTCACCGCTGACCCTGCTGTACCTCACGCCAGGGGTGGTTACGCCGGACGGTAAGCGTCATGACAAATTTGTGGTGACGCAAAAGTTGGTGCCCGGTGCGCCGCAAGATGTAATGGCATTCGAGTTCACTGAAGCGCATGAAGTGGTGCCCGGCGAGTGGCGCTTTATGGTGTTTCAGGATGACCGGAAATTGTTAGAACAGCGGTTTATCGTGCGTTTATAGACTAGAGTGATACCTGCAAAGCCGAGCCCATGCTCGGCTTTTTATTGTCTAAATTAAAGAAACCCGTATTTCAGTCGCTAGTATGGTTAGTTACATCTTTCGTCATGTTGCGGGGCGACTTTAAATCTAAAGACTTTGTGCGGCTGACACTTCAACTAAATATTAAAAAGGGACTGCCTCGATGAATCTCAGAAACCTCAATATCGCCCCTCGGGCGTCGCTCGGGTTCGGCTTGGTTGCAGTACTGGTTCTGCTACTTGGCAGCTTTTCTTTGCAGCAGATGGGCGAAATGCGCAAGCAGTCGCAGCAGATAAACGAAAATTGGTTACCCAGCATCTTGAGCCTCGGTGAGATTAACCAGCAGGTTCTCCGTCTTCGGGCGCTGACCATGCGCTTAGTAATCATCAGTGATGAAGCCATGATGCGTACGAGCCTTGCAAACGCTGAAGAACTCCGGAAATCATTGACTGAATCGGAAAGCACCTATCAAAAGCTAATTTCTAACGCAGAAGAAGAGACTGTCTACGAGCGCTTCAGGCAGGCCGAAAAGGCGTATCTGGAAGAACAGGAAAAGGTCATCGCAGCGGTGCGCCAGAGTGATCTGGATAGTGCTGCGGCTTTGTTCAATGGGCCGATAAATGGCTACGCCGACACCATGGCTAAGGCCCTTGTCGAGCTTTTAGAACTTAACCGTACGGGTGCTAGTGCTGCGACCCATCTGGCCGATGAGATATTTGCCAGCGCGCGCTTGTGGGTGGTCGTGATGATAGTGCTGGCGCTGTGCTTGACTGTGGCTCTGGCGTTGCTCCTGACCCGCAGTATTGTCAGCCCGCTCACCGAAGCGGTTAGGGTTGCTGAGACAGTGGCGAGCGGTAATTTGACCCAGCCAATTGATGTGCTGGGCTCGGATGAACCAGCACGTTTGCTGGGTGCTTTGAAAAGTATGCAGCAGAGTCTGCGCAGTACCATTCAGAATATCTCCGACTCATCTACGCAACTGGCCTCGGCGTCAGAGGAACTCAGTGCGGTGACCGAGGATTCGACCCGCGGTCTGCACCAGCAAAACAACGAAATCGAGCAGGCAGCTACGGCAGTCAATGAAATGACCAGCGCCGTGGAAGAGGTGGCGCGCAACGCCGTGAGCACCTCGGAAGCCTCCAGTGAGTCCAATCGCACGGCTCAGCATGGTCGCGAGCAGGTGCGTCAGACTGTCGACTCGATCACCAGTTTGGCTGATGACGTGACTCATACCGCTTCGGAAGTCGAGCAGTTGGCTGGTCAGGTACGCGATATCAGCAAAGTGCTGGACGTGATCCGTTCCATTGCCGAACAGACCAACTTGCTCGCACTCAACGCAGCCATTGAAGCGGCGCGAGCCGGTGAAGCAGGGCGCGGTTTTGCCGTAGTGGCCGATGAGGTACGTGCCCTGGCGCACCGTACTCAGCAATCGACTCAAGAGATTGAGCAAATGGTCAGCGGCATTCAGCAGGGCACCGACAAGGCGGTTAATGCCATGCAAACCAGTAACAATCGGGCGCGTTCGACGCTGGATGTAGCCAAGGCCGCCGGCCAGGCGCTGGAAGAAATTACCGCAGCTATCTCGCAAATCAACGAACGTAACCTGGTGATCGCCAGTGCCTCCGAAGAGCAGGCGCAGGTGGCTCGTGAAGTGGATCGTAATCTGGTGAATATCCGCGACCTGTCAATGCAGTCTTCGGCCGGGGCTAATCAGACCAGTGCAGCCAGTCAGGAGCTGTCGCGCCTGGCGGTGGACTTGAATACATTGGTGGCGCGTTTCTCGATTTGATCCTAGGCGCTATCCGCAACAAAAAAGGCCACCCCTAGGGGTGGCCTTTTTATGGTGCGCCAGGCATGGCGCGTAGCGCCGTGACTGGCGCTGTCGGGTTCACTGTGGTGGTGAGCCTGGCGACTTGGA
>NZ_JAPPVG010000038.1:0-28082 GCF_028680365.1 Pseudomonas sp. MIL19
CGCGTCCGCTTAAAAATACGCGGACACCATCGCCCTTAATGCTGGAGTTCGGAAGGTGACTTGGCTGGACGCTTACGAAGTGTCGTTGAGGCGACAGCTTTTTTCATCAGCCCGACAGCCCGACCTACGCCAGTGCCGCTGGCTGAACAAATTCGTTAGGCTTGCAACTAATTAGCGCCTGTTTCGCCACAAGCGGTTCAAGGTGCTGCAGTGGCTCCGCTTAACCGGCGGGGTGACGTTTCCCCGATCCATCGGGAAACCCTCGGAACTTTAACTTTCTGCCTGTGGTATTCCCTTCTATGACACGTTTGAAAGGCTCGGATGTCCTGGCCCTCGGTTTTATGACGTTTGCGTTGTTTCTTGGCGCGGGCAACATTATTTTTCCACCCAGTGCCGGCATGGCAGCGGGTGAGAACATTGTTCCTGCAGCGCTGGGTTTTCTGCTCACGGGCGTCGGCTTGCCGTTGCTGACTATCGTTGCACTGGCGCGCGTGGGCGGCGGTATGGCACTGCTGACTGCACCGCTGGGCAAGCGTGCAGGCATTCTGTTTGCGGTGGCGGTTTACCTGGCTATAGGTCCATTGTTCGCCACGCCACGAACGGCAGTGGTGTCGTTTGAAATGGGCATCGCGCCTTTTAGTGGCGATAACAGCACCGCGTTGCTGCTCTACACCCTGGCTTACTTTGCAGCTGTGCTGTTCTTGTCTCTGAATCCAGGGCAGTTGGTCGACCGCATCGGCAAGTTCATCACTCCTGTTCTACTGGCGGCCTTGCTGGTATTGGGCGGCGCGGCGTTGCTCATCCCCGCTGGTGAGATTGGCCAAGTGTCGGCAGATTACCAGCGTGCGCCATTTGTGCAGGGCTTCCTGCAGGGGTACCTGACCATGGATACCCTGGGTGCGCTGGTGTTCGGGATTGTGATTGCTACCGCGATCCGTGACCAGGGCGTAACCGATAGCAAGCTGGTGACCCGTTACTCGGTGATTGCTGGCTTGATCGCTGCCGTTGGTCTGTCGCTGGTGTACTTGGCGCTGTTCTACCTTGGCGCAACCAGCCAGGGGATTGCCGGTGAAGCGCAGAATGGCGTGCAGGTGCTGACCGCTTATGTGCAGCACACCTTTGGTATTACTGGCAGCCTGTTGTTGGCACTCGTGATCACCCTGGCGTGTTTAACCACCGCTGTGGGCTTGCTGACCGCTTGTGGCGAGTTTTTCAGCAGCCTGTTGCCGGTTTCATATCGAACCGTGGTAATCGCGCTCGGGCTGTTCAGCTTGCTAGTCGCCAACCAAGGGTTGACCCAGTTGATCAGCTTCTCGATTCCGGTTCTCGTAGGGCTGTACCCGCTGGCAATCGTGCTCGTAGCACTGAGTCTGCTGGATGACCTGTGGTGTTCCTCGGCGCGGGTATTCCGCCCGGTTATGGCGGTAACCTTGATTTTTGGTTTGGTTGACGGTGTTGCCGCCGCTGGCGGTAAGGCCCTAATTCCGGATTTCTTCAGCGAATTGCCGCTGGCCGATCAAAGCCTTGGCTGGCTGTTGCCGGTGCTGGTTACGTTGGTGCTGGCCGTGGTGATAGACCGTGCGCTGGGTGCGCCTAAAGCAGCCTCCGTCTAAGTTCTGCTGTTTACTCAAGGCCGCTCAGTGAGCGGCCTTTTTGTTAGCCAGCTGAAAGCCAGGCCTGTCTATAATCGGCACAGGTTAACAAGGAGTTTGCATGTCGATTAGTGATTATTACCTGCCGCACCTGCTTGCTGTTCTCTGGTTTGTACTGTGTTGGGCCGGTTATACCCGTTATGCCCAGGCCAAGGGCCGCACCACACCATGCCTGGCCAGCGTGCTGCATCTGTACCGTGAAGACTGGATGCGCCGCATGCTGCTGCGCGACAACCGTATCGCCGATGCCAATGTGATTGGCAACCTGGAGCGCAATGCCTCATTTTTTGCTTCCAGCACGCTGATTATTCTCGCCGGTATTCTTACGGTGCTCGGTGCGTCTGATCGTGCTGTGTCGCTGTTGGCTGATCTGCCGTTTGTCCAGGCTGCCAGCCGCGGGCTGTCCGAGGTCAAGTTGCTGTGTTTGGGGGTGGTGTTCGTTTATGCCTTCTTCACCTTCAGTTGGTGCATGCGTCAGTACAACTTTGCGGCTGTGCTGGTGGGCTCTGCGCCGATGATTGGCGAGCGGCATGTCACCGAGCAGGAGCGCAAAGCCTTCGCAGAGCGCACTGCACGGGTGATTTCCATGGCTGCCAACCAGTTTAACCAAGGGCTGCGCGCCTATTACTTTGGTATGGCGACATTGGCTTGGTTTATCAATCCTTGGTTTTTCATGCTGGTCAGCGCAGGCGTGGTCTTTGTCTTGTACCACCGCGAGTTTCATTCCGATGTGTTGGAAGTGATGGTCTACACCCAAACCCCCGCGTTTGAATCGCCCAAGGAGAAAAGCGAATGAGCATTCCGTTCTGGTGCATTTTTATCAGCGCGCTATTGATATTTATCGCCAAAGCCCCGGTGGCTAAGGCGATGGCGAAGGAGGGGGTTGGTCGCTACGACAACCATCACCCGCGCGCTCAGCAAGGACGTCTTACGGGCTTTGGTTCGCGTGCTTTGGCAGCCCACCTGAACAGCTTTGAGGCGTTTCCGCTGTTTGCCGCCGGTGTGCTGATGGCCCATGTGACCAATAACCACGGCATCTTGGTGGATGCTCTGGCGGTGACCTTCGTGGTGGCGCGGGTGCTGTATCTGGTTTTCTACTGGGCTGACCTGCACTGGCAGCGCAGCGTGGTCTGGGTGGTTGGTCTGTTATGCAGCTTGTTGCTGATGCTCACCCCAGCGCTTTAATTGCGCCAAAAACAATAAGGCCCGCTCTAGGCGGGCCTTATTGTTTTAGCTAAACGAGGTTAGTTGCCGTCAACGGCGTCTTTAACTTCGTCGCCTGCGTCGTTCATTGCATCAGCTGCATCATTGGCAGCATCTTCAATTTTCTCGCCAGTGGTTGGCTCGGTGCCCATGACTTCATCGGCTTTCTGCTCGATGGCATCGCCAGTATCTTTAACAGCGTCACCCATTGATTCCATGGCTTCAGATGCGGATTCCTTGGCGGACTCCATTTTGTCTTCCGGGGTTTTCTCGCAAGCGGCCAGGGCAAGCATGGCGGCGAGAAGCAGGGCATAGGTGAATGGCTTTTGCACGGTTCGTACTCCTTGTAATGGGTTGATCAATACCTGGTAGCCCAAGCATAGCCATTAAACAGCGGCTTTTCGCCGAAGTTCCTTGGTCAGAAGTCGTCAGTTCGCATCAGGAGGCTGTCGCCGTGATGTCGGGGCTGCTGTCAGCGGGTATCATGCGCACCCTTTGTACAGTTGCCCAGGGTCTGAAGTCATGAGTGAGTCCCCTATTGTTGAGCGGGCGCAGCGTTTTCTATCGGTATTGCGCCATTGCCAGGTGCTGGGCATAAGCGTGCACAGTGCCGAGCCAGAAGGGCTGGTTCTGCGTTTGCCCTACAGTGAGCAGATTGTGGGAAACCCGGAAACCGGAGTGATCCACGGGGGCGCGATTACGACGCTGATGGATACCACCTGCGGTATTTCTACCGTCTGCGTCCTGCCTGAGTTTGAAATCTGCCCGACCCTGGACCTGCGCATTGACTACATGCGTCCAGCTGAGCCGAATAAAGATGTTTTCGGTTTTGCCGAGTGCTATCGGGTGACCGAGACCATCATATTTACCCGTGGTTATGCTTATCAGGACAACCCTGATGAACCCATTGCTCATGTGGTGGGCGCTTTTATGCGCATGGGCAAACCGGCCGATCTGCAGCGTCCTTCAAAGGGAGCCGGCCAATGAGTGGATTGAACCTTAACCAGCTGGTGCGTGAAGCCCATGCGCAAAATAACTACGACCCGCTGATCAGCCTGATGCCCTACGCCAAATTGCTCGGTATTGAGTGCTTGCGGATGGGCGATGACATGGTCTTTCGCCTACCCGCCAATCAGGACTGCATCGGTAATCCGACCTTGCCGGCACTGCACGGCGGGGTAATCGCCGGCTTTATGGAGCATTCGGCGATGCTTCATTTATTGATGTTTATGGGCATTCCACATTTGCCGAAAATCATCGACTTCTCGATAGATTACCTGCGCGCTGGCCTATATCGTGACACCTTCGTGCAATGCCAGGTGTGGCGGCAGGGTCGCCGGGTTGCCAACGTGGCCATCACGGCCTGGCAAACCAAGCAGGCCGAACCCATCGCCACGGCGCGCGCGCACTTTAAGGTCGATGAGCCCTAGCCGTCAGGCCAGCGCATGACGACTGACTTTTATCAACGCTAAGGAACACTGAATGGATGCGCTGCTGATTCTGGGGGGCTTGCTGCTGATACTCGCCGGATTGGTTTGGCTGGTGATGCGCGCCTTTACCACCAGCCTGCTATGGGGCTGGGCCAGTCTACTGCCACCGTTCACCTTGTTGTATGTGCTGCGTCACTGGCCTTCAGCGCGACCTGCTTTGCTTCTGTCTGGGTTGGGCATCATCCCGCTGGTGGTCGGCCTGACCCTGCTGGCCAGCCATGATGCGCAGCGTTTGGAAGCCATCCTCAGCCTGTCATGGCTCAAGCCCGAGGTGCAGGCACCCGCTGAGTTGGCCATTGATCTGCGTGGTCAGCTCAATGGCCGGCCTTTTGCGCCGCAGCAGGCCGAGTTGCTTGACGGGGTATTAAGCCTGCGTGAAGGGCAGGACTTCTTCGCCCAGAGTGAATTGGTAATTCGTCTACCGGAGATCGACAGTGGTCCGGTGCAGATTGATGTGCTGCCCGCAGATACAGGCGCATTGCCGGAAGTGGAAATCAGCTGGCTGTTGCCTGAGCAGGAATTGCCCGAAGCGCGGCGTCTAAGCCGTGGCTACACCTTGCACCTGAACTTGCAACCGGTTGCACCGAACAAGCTGGCGGGTGATTTCCATCTGGTTATGCCGGCACAATTTAAAACCACCCTAAGCGGCAAACTTGAACTGTTCCGTAATGGCCTGCGTTATCAGGGCGAGGAAGTCGATCGCCAGTTCGACTCAGTCGATACTGTCAGCTATGTCATCCATGACTATCTGGAGCGCCGTTTTGCCACTCGCCAGGTGCAGTTGCAGCCGATCGGCAGTCTGAATTTTCCTTTGCAAAGTATTGAGCTGAACGTCAGTGCGCGGATCAACGGGAACCTGCAGCAGTTACCCATCACGCTGCAAAAGCTCAAGGGGCGTGGTTGGCAGGTGGCATCTGATAACTTTGCAGCGGTACCTAGTGCTGTTATTGCGTCCGCTGCAGAAAAGCCTGAAACGCTTGTCGCTGCGCTGCCGGAGCGGGTCACTAGGCCTCTCGATCGCCGCGTGCGCTTCAGTCTTGAAGGCTTGCTGCGCAGCCCTAGTCGTTATTACGACCTCAACATGCGTGCGGTTACTGAACGCGGCAATACTGCTGAAGGGCGCTTTCAGGGCGTCGATCAGGATGAGCGGATCATCCTGCGTCAGCGCATGAATGGGCGTGGGGAGGTCAGCTACAGGCTGCTTCCGCAGGAGATTATCCGTATCGAGTTGCTCGAGCCCTGAAGCACGCCTCGGCCAAGCACTTGAAATCCCACAACATGCCCCCACCTGTATGACATCCGCCGTACTGCGGCTTCGTCAATAAAGTGGAGTAAGAGAGCATGAGTGTGGAAACTCAAAAAGAAACCCTGGGCTTCCAGACAGAGGTGAAGCAGCTGCTGCACCTTATGATCCATTCGCTGTACTCGAACAAGGAAATCTTCCTTCGCGAACTGATTTCCAACGCTTCAGACGCTACCGATAAACTGCGTTTCGAGGCTCTGGCCAAGCCCGAGCTGCTCGAAGGTGGCGCTGACTTGAAGATCCGCGTGAGCTTCGACAAAGACGCTAAAACCGTCACCCTCGAGGACAACGGCATCGGCATGAGCCGTGAAGACGCGATCACCCACCTGGGCACCATCGCCAAGTCCGGCACTGCTGACTTTATGCAGCACCTGACCGGTGACCAAAAGAAAGATTCCCACCTGATTGGTCAGTTCGGTGTGGGCTTCTATTCAGCCTTTATCGTCGCCGACAAGGTTGACGTGTACAGCCGCCGTGCCGGCAGCCCGGCCAGCGAAGGCGTGCATTGGTCGAGCAAAGGCGAGGGCGAGTTTGAAGTTGCCAGCATTGAAAAAGCCGAGCGTGGTACGCGCATCGTGCTGCACCTGAAAAGCGGTGAAGAAGAGTTCGCTGATGGCTGGCGCCTGCGCAATATCATCAAGAAATACTCCGACCACATTGCTCTGCCTATCGAACTGCCGAAAGAGCAAACCACTGCCGAAGGCGAAGAAGCGCCGGCGCTGGAGTGGGAAACGGTCAACCGTGCCAGCGCGTTGTGGACTCGTCCGCGTACCGAAATCAAGGACGAGGAATACCAAGAGTTCTACAAGCACATCGGTCACGATTTCGAAAACCCACTGAGCTGGAGCCACAACAAGGTTGAAGGCAAGCTGGAATACACCTCGCTGCTGTACACCCCGGCCCGCGCGCCGTTCGACCTGTATCAGCGCGAAGCGCCGCGTGGCCTGAAGCTTTATGTGCAGCGCGTGTTTGTCATGGATCAGGCTGAGTCGTTCCTGCCGCTGTACCTGCGCTTTATCAAGGGTGTGGTCGATTCCAACGATCTGTCGCTGAACGTCTCCCGTGAAATTCTGCAGAAAGACCCAATCATCGATTCGATGAAGTCGGCGCTGACCAAGCGCGTGTTGGACATGCTGGAGAAACTGGCGAAGAACCAGCCGGAAGAATACAAAAGCTTCTGGAAGAACTTCGGTCAGGTGCTCAAGGAAGGTCCGGCAGAAGATTTTGCCAACAAGGAGAAAATCGCCGGCTTGCTGCGTTTTGCCTCTACCCGCAGTGAAGAGGGCGAGCAAAGCGTCGGCCTGGGTGACTACATCGCGCGCATGCAGGAAGGTCAGGACAAGATCTACTACCTGACTGGCGAATCCTACGCGCAGGTGAAGAACAGTCCGCACCTGGAAGTGTTCCGCAAGAAAGGCATTGAAGTGCTGCTGCTCACCGACCGTATCGACGAGTGGCTGATGAGCTACCTCACCGACTTCGACGGTAAGCAGTTTGTCGATGTGGCCCGTGGCGATCTGGACCTTGGCAAGTTGGATTCGGAAGAAGATAAAAAAGCCCAGGAAGAAGTGGCCAAGGCTAAAGAAGGCCTGGTTGAGCGCCTGAAAACTGCGCTGGGTGAGCAGGTTGCTGAGGTGCGGGTTTCCCATCGCCTGACCGACTCACCGGCGATTCTGGCCATTGGTGAGCAGGATATGGGCCTGCAAATGCGCCAGATTCTTGAAGCCAGCGGGCAAAAGGTGCCGGACTCCAAGCCGATCTTCGAGTTCAACCCTGCGCATCCGCTGATTGAGAAGCTGGATGCTGAGGCCGATGAACAGCGTTTTACCGACCTCAGTCACATCCTGTTTGACCAGGCGGCACTGGCGGCCGGCGATAACCTGAAAGATCCAGCGGCTTATGTTCAGCGCTTGAATAAGTTGTTGGTTGAGTTGTCTGCCTGAGCGGCGCTAATACCGCAGTCTGTTAATGGCAGCAGTACTGCCGGCTTAAGTCGTTAAGGCTCGGCAGTACAGCATCCGAAAAATCCGATACCAGCTGTTCTGGTGTCGGATTTTTTTGCCTTTCAGATGGTGGTTGCTCAATGCTTGGCGAGCGACCCGCGGTCGTGTGGAGCGGTCGCTTAGTGGCTGAGTTTCAGCCCGAGCAGGCCGCAGACGATCAAGGCCACACTGACCAGGCGCAGCGGGGTCACGGCTTCGCCAAACAGAATGATGCCGGCGATCACTGTGCCGACAGCGCCTATGCCGGTCCAGATCGCATAGGCAGTGCCCAGTGGCAATTCCTTCATGGCCAAGCCCAGCAGCGCGACGCTGAAAACCATCGCGGTGACGGTTAGTAGGGTGGGGAGTGGGCGGGTAAAACCGTCGGTGTATTTCAAGCCGACAGCCCAGCCGATTTCGCATACGCCGGCCAGCAGCAAAATGATCCAGGACATAGATACCTCCATCGTTGATGCAGAGGGGCCGTCCCGTGATGGTCACTCAAAGAGTGGTGAGGTCGTCCTCACGCGTGCGCGCAGTGGAACAGTGATTTGTTCCCCTGCGCGTGCAGCATAGCGGTTAGATGCCCTGTGGGGTGTCTTCGCCGCCCAGTGCTTCGAACAACTGCGGCAGGAACTCGACCAAGGTCAGCATCATCAGGGTGAAGCTGGCGTCCTGCTGGCCAAGGTCGTCGTCGCCGCCATCCTGTTCGGCCTGATCCTGCAGTAGGTCTTCGAAGCGCAAGCGTTTGACCACCAGCTTGTCATCCAGCATGAAGGACAGTTTGTCTTGCCAGGCCAGGGACAGTTGGGTGACCTGCTTGCCAGCGGTCATATGCAGCTGGATTTCGTCGCTGGTCAGGTCCTGGCGCTTGCAGCGGACTACGCCGCCATCTTCATGGGTGTCACGCAGTTCGCATTCGTCCAGGACAGTGAAGTCGGCGGCAGCTTGTTGGGTCTTGACCCAATCGGTAAGTGTGGCGCTCGGGGCAATTTTAACGGTCAGTGGGCGGACCGGTAGCGAGCCGATGGCTTCACGCAGAGTCGATAGCAGGTCCTCTGCACGCTTGGCACTCGCCGAATCGACCAGAATCAAACCTTGCTTGGGCGCGATGGCCGCGAAGGTGGCCGACTTGCGGATAAATGCGCGCGGCAGGAAGGTCTGCACGATTTCATCTTTAAGCTGGTCGCGCTCTTTTTTGTAGACCTTACGCATCTGCTCGGCTTCGATTTCATCGACTTTTTCCTTGAGTGCGTCACGCACCACGCTGCCCGGCAGGATACGTTCCTCCTTGCGAGAAGCGATCAGCAGAAAGTCGCCGCTGACGTGAACCAGCGGTGCATCGTCGCCTTTACCGAAGGGCGCGATAAAGCCGTAGGTGCTGAGTTCCTGGCTGGCGCATGAGCGAGCCGGTTTGGCTGCCAGAGCCGTTTCCAGAGCCTCAGCATCTAAAGGGATATCTTGGGTGAGGCGATAAACCAGCAGGTTACGAAACCACATAAGGGGGTGAATCTCCATTAACTGAGTTGCCGGCGGCGGCAGGTATTACAAATCGATAGTCGCGGGTGCAGAGTCTGTTTCAGGCTGTGCAAGGCCATGCGACCCCTTAAATAACCCACACGTTTCATTCGGGGTGCATTATTCCTCCCAGCGGTGCCTAAGGCCAAGTCTGCGCTAAGCCTTTGCTGCAACAATAAAAAATTTCAAAACAGTGCTTGCCAAGGTAAGGATTGCTGTCTAGAATGCGCCCACTTCGAGAGAGAAGGGTGATTAGCTCAGCTGGGAGAGCAGCTGCCTTACAAGCAGCGGGTCGGCGGTTCGATCCCGTCATCACCCACCACTCGCTTTTGAAGTTACGCGCAGCGGTAGTTCAGTCGGTTAGAATACCGGCCTGTCACGCCGGGGGTCGCGGGTTCGAGTCCCGTCCGCTGCGCCATTTTTATCCTCGCTTCATCCCCTCTGTGACATACCGAAACGCCTCGCAATTCTTGCAAAATCCTTCCTAAAAAACACCTAAACATCTGAACTTATACGCATTTTCTGTCTCCTATCACGGTAGCCAGTGATCGTGGCGGCCTGCTAAGCTCGCGCTTTCACACCATTAGCCCTAGGGCGTACCGGACAAGGAACAAGCATGAAACAGCATCGTTTAGCAGCGGCGGTCGCCCTGGTAGGTTTGGTTCTCGCAGGTTGCGATTCGCAAACCAGCGAAATCACCCTGGAGACTCCAGCGCAGAAGGCCTCCTATGGCATCGGCCTGAATATGGGCAAAAGCCTGGCTCAGGAAGGCATGGATGACCTGGACTCCAACGCTGTGGCTCAAGGTATCGAAGATGCCATCGGCAAAAAAGAACAGCGCCTAAAAGATGAAGAGCTGATCGAAGCCTTTGCCTTCCTGCAAAAGCGTGCGGAAGAGCGCATGGTCGCCCTGAATGAAGAGTCGGCCAAGGCCGGTAAGAAGTTCCTGGAAGACAATGCCAAACGTGACGGCGTGGTCACCACTGAGTCCGGCCTGCAGTACGAAGTGGTGAAGAAGGTTGACGGCGCACAGCCAAAGGCAACCGACGTAGTGACCGTACATTACGAAGGCAAGCTGACCGATGGCAGCGTATTCGACAGCTCGGTTGAGCGCGGCAGCCCGATTGACCTGCCCGTTAACGGCGTAATCCCAGGTTGGGTTGAAGGCCTGCAGCTGATGCACGTTGGTGAGAAATACAAATTGTACATCCCAAGCGAGCTGGCTTATGGCGAGCAGAGCCCGACGCCGGCCATCCCAGCCAACTCGGTGCTGGTATTTGATCTAGAGCTGATTGCGATCAAAGATACCGCCGCTGAAGAGTAACGTTTAGCGATCTATACAGCGCCCCGTCTCGACGGGGCGTTGTCGTTTTTGTCGTTCGAAATCTGCACTTTTTGTTTGACTGACGGGTCTTAAAGGATGCATCCGGTGGTTGCGGTGTTACGGTTATGCACATTTTCTTTTGTGGCTGTAGCGGGTTAGTGTGGTTCTCTTTAATAAACCCGTTGCCATTTTTAACTTATTGATTTATATGAGATTTTAGTCTGTGGGTAAAAAATGTCCGATCTGTGGTGAGGCCGCATGGGCTGGGCGTTTGCCAGGGTTATTGAGCAATTGCTCACAAGGTTATCCACAGCTTTAGTGGATAACCTTAGCGAGACCAGTAAGGATGCGGGGTTGCCGGGAGAAGGGTATGAAAGCACCGAAAAATTTCGCGCGTTACCTGTTTTTAGCTCGGCGTTTTCTCAAGGCTGGGCGGTTACCGGCGTTGCTGTTATCTGTCGCTCGAAAGCGCGACAAGCTGGGTAATGGCTTTGCCGAATTGGCCAGTCAGTTGAAGTCGTTGCAAGCGCTTTGCTTAGCGTGGTGGCGCGGCGAGTATCGGGCTATCGACTCCCGAGCATTGCTGGCAGTGGTGGCCGCCTTGCTGTACTTCGTTACACCGCTGGATGCGATACCCGATTGGTTGTTTGGCGTTGGTCTGGTTGATGATCTGGCCGTTCTCGCTTGGGTTATGCGGACCTGGCAGGCCGAGCTGGCCGCGTTCGAGCAGTGGCTGGCAGCTCAAGCTCCAGAAATGCTGCAGATCGTCGAACGTCTACCCGAGGCAGACGAATCAGCCGACGCCATAGAAGGCACGCTGCAATGACCACGGTTGTCTGCGTTAGCTGTCGTTCAGCAGCTGCTCAATCAGCCCCTGATCACGCAGTTGTAAGAGTGCTTGATCGAGGCGCTCGGCGCTGAGCGGCAGCCGCGGGCTGTAAGTGCAATGCATGTCATAACGCTCAATCACCCAGCTGTTAATCCGCAGCGGCGCATTTGCCTGCTGATTCATCTGGTAGCGCAATGTGCGTTGCATATCGATGACCGCATTCAGGCGTTGTTTGCGCAGCAGGTTTAGACCAGCAGCGTGATCACGCAGGTTCTTGCGGTTGATCTTGTGTGTAGCGAATGCGTCCATCAACGCATGGTTATAGACATAACCCAGCTGA
Organism: Pseudomonas sp. MIL19; assembly: GCF_028680365.1. Lineage (NCBI taxonomy): Bacteria > Pseudomonadati > Pseudomonadota > Gammaproteobacteria > Pseudomonadales > Pseudomonadaceae > Pseudomonas > Pseudomonas sp. MIL19. The sequence continues at coordinate 11,642 of NZ_JAPPVG010000038.1, forward strand.
GTGCCCAGGTTCTTGCCATACAGGTCCTGCAGGCTATTGATTGGCGCTTGCTCGCGATGCACGAGCAGAACATCGGCTTCGCTATAAAGTGGGGCGGACCAGTGATAGCGCTCGGGGTTTTCTAGCCATTGCGGGTTGCTGTTACAGATGACGTGAATACGGCCACGCTGCATGAATTCATCAATGCGTTTGTTGGGTGTTTCAATGAACGCTGCTTGATAACCCAGCTGTTGGCTGACCCGTTGGCCTAATTCGTAGATGAAGCCGCCGTGCAATTGTTGTTCGCGCACGTCAACGTAAGGCATGCCATCAGCGCTGGCGAAACCCCACCTCAATTCGTCCGCGTTGGCCAGGCTGCTACAGCTAACGATGAGCAGTGTGAGCAGTCTGTACAAAAGATTCTCCCATGCGCGGGTGGATAAGCCAGGGGCAGTATAGATCACGCGCTTTGTGCTGCCGGGCTGTTAAGATGCCCACTTATTCTGGAGTTGCTGAGAGTGATGGAAGTGCTCTGCATGGAGAATTACAGATGAATGTGCAAGTGATCGAGCGCGATGGTGCGCCGGAGTATGCGGTGCTGCCCTGGGCGCAGTATCAAGCATTGCTACAAGCCGCTGGGCACGTCCCTGAGGTTGTCGCGCCAGTGGTTGATGAGAGCAAGCCGGCGTTGAGTGAGCTCACTGCATTGCGTGAGGCCAAAGATCTAAGCGTCGAGCAGCTGGCGCGCAATGTTGGCATCAGCCCGCATTACCTGGGCATGATTGAGAGCGGCGAGCGCCTGCCTGACGCCGCCATCCAACGTGCCCTGGCCTGGCATTTGGGCGTTGCTGGCTGGGAGTCACAATCTTGAGCGTGAGTATCAGTCGGCAGCACTGGGAAGCCTTGCTCAATGAGCTAGAGAGCGCTCAGCGCCAGCGCCATGTCGTGACCTATCGGGCAATGATTGAACGCTTGGCGTTGCCGAGCCCAGCCATGCAAACGTTAGCGGCGGCATTGGAGCATCTCGCAGCACTGGATGCGCGTGCCGATCGGCCGCTGCGCAGTGCGTTGGTCATCAGTCAGGGCGCCAGCCGCCTGCCGCGTACAGGTTTCTTCGAGTGTGTGAGCCGTCTAGGCCGCTTTAGCGGCGCTTCTGATGGTGTAGCGGCAGCTTCCTGGCATGCTGCTGAAGTGGCTCGGGTGTTCGAATTCAGTTACTCGGAAGACGTCTGATGTTCGCTGCACTACGAGCGCGTATCGGTTATCTGCTGGCGCGCCGCTTGTTCCACTGGGCTTGGCTGGTCAAGCAGCCGCGTGCCTGGCGTTGGCTGGAAGGGCAGTTTTCCCGTATGGCGAATCTGGGCGATGTCCAGGCGCAGAGTTTCTATGGGCACATCCTGCTGTTTCGTGGGCAAGGCCTAGGAGCGCGTAATGAAGGTCGGCGTTTGCTTGCCTTGGCGGCCAAGGCGGGTGATGGCAAGGCGGCCTATCAGCTCGGTGTATTGAGTTTGGCCGGTGATAGCCAATACGCCGCAGATGCTCAGCAAAGCATCCAGTGGTGGACATTGGCGGCGCAGGCGGGTCACCCGGCAGCAGCGTATCGCCTGGCTGAGTTGTACCGCAGCGGCGCTGCCGGCGTTAGCCCCGATGAGGCTCAGGCCGAGTATTTTGCAGCCTTATCGAGCCGCCTGAGCGGCTTGTAAGTCGGCAGGTAATACGTGGCTCAGGCCGCTGTTTCAGCCTGGGTGTCGATGATATGCAGGCTATAACCTGGCACTGCCTTGGCATGTCGCTTCGCTTCAGATGCCAGGGCCGCCAACTGGCTGGCATCGAGCTGTGCACATTGCTCGGGATGCAGGTGTACCACCCCCAATGACAGCGACAGTAAACCGTATTCCTGGCGTTTACCGTTGCGGTCGTGGGCGACAAAGCAGCCAGCGTGCAGGTCATCTTCGCGATAGAAGCGTCGACATTGGCTCTGGAAATCTTCCAGCAGGCGATTGAGCCGCGCGCGCCAATCCTGCGAGCCGAGTACCAGCAAAAAATCATCGCCGCCGATATGCCCGACAAAGTCCCGCGTCGGGTCGACCCGGTCATTTAAGCATTGCGCCAGACTGAGCAGCACTTCATCGCCTTTGCCATAGCCGTAGATGTCGTTGAACGGCTTAAAGTTGTCGATATCCACATAGCACACCACGGCCTCTCTGCCTTGCTGCAGTAGGCGAGTGAGGCACTGCTGAATCGGTACATTACCCGGCAGCAGGGTCAGTGGGTTGGCATAGCGAGCCTGCTGGATCTTTAGTTCAGTGATCAGCTTGAGTACATCAATCACCCGGCCCAATCCGCTATAGCAGCCGTTCTCAGTGATGATGAAGTCTTCCTCGATCCGCTGGCGAGCACGGCTGGTAAGCAGGCGGCTGACTTGTTGCAAAGACTGACTGGATTCCACAGCCAGATAGTCATCACTCATCAGACGGCTAATCGGTTTGCGCGCGTACAACTCGTTGGCAAAGGGTTTGAGCAAGGCTTCGGCCAATGAGTGGCGGTGCACAATGCCCACGGGTTGCTGGGCTTCGTTGAGTACGGCCACTGTATTGAGGTTGGCCTGAGCACGAAACATTTCCAGCACTTCGCTGGTGGGCGTACTTAACGCGACGGCTGGTTGCGTGTTGAGCAGGCTGCGCAAGTCGCTGATGTCTTCAGTCAGTACGCTACTGGAGCTGCTATTGGGCAGTAAGTTGGTAGCGTCGCACGGTGGCTGCTCCTGCGGACGGCAGAGCAGGTAGCCTTGCAGCAGGTCGACGCCCATGTCGGCTAATACGCCGAGTTCCTCGGGCAGTTCGATGCCTTCGGCAATCACTTGCGCGCGCGAGGCTTTGGCCATTTTCAGGATTGAGCCAACGAACTCGCGCTTGACCGCATCCTGATGAATGCCGTCGATAAAGTGCCGGTCAATCTTCACGTAATCCGGACGCAGCTCTGACCATAGACGCAAGCTTGAATAGCCCGCGCCGAGATCATCGAGGGCAATCGAAAATCCCATGGCACGGTAGTGGTGTAGGGCTTTGTCGAGCATGGCAAAGTCGTCGGTGGGCGATTGCTCGGTCAACTCGATCACCACCCGGCTGGGTGGAATGCCCAGGCTTTGCAGCAGTTGCAAGGTGCGTCCGGGCTGATGCTTGGGCTCCATCAGTGAGTCCGGCGAAACGTTGAGGAACAGCTTGCCTTCAAGCTTGAGCTGGCTGAAACGTTGGCAGGCATTCTTGCGGCAGAGCAGTTCCAGCTCACTTAAGCGACCCGCACTACGCGCCACTGCGAATAGGTTAATGGGCGAGTGCAGGGCGCTGTTGGATGGCCCGCGGCTAAGGGCTTCGTAGCCGAGAATGCGCCGTTCGGACAAGGAGAAAATCGGTTGAAACAGGCTATGCAGGTCGCCATTGGCGAGGATGGTGTCCAGCGCGCGGAACTGCTCGGTGACGTTCATGACGGCTCTCTGTGGCATAAAAAACGGGGACTGGCATTGCTACCAGTCCCCGCATTTCACGACAGTTTGATGACCCTTTGATGACGCCCGTGATTTACTGTTTGGCCAGGCGAGTGTTTAGGCCTAAGTAATCGAGCAGGATGCGCCCGCTTTCGGCGAGGAAGGCATCATCTTCCGGTTTAATTTTCTTGTCTTCCACCGGTAATGCATCTTCGTCTTCTTGCTTGAGCTTGTTCAGCAGCGCTTCACCTTTGGCTTTACGCCGGCTGTTTTCGATCGCCAGTTGCTGACTTTCGATGTCCGTTTGCTGGGCGCGGCGCTTCGCCTCATTGAGGCTGACGGTGGTTTCCTTCATCAGCTTTTGCGCCAGTTGCAGGCGTTCGCGGGCGAAGGTGAAGTCCGCATTTTGCGCGGTGCGCTTCTCATAGCGGCTCTGCAGTTCGGCGAGGAACGGTTTAATCGCGTCCAGCTCAGGCTTTATCGCGGGTTTGATGCTGTCCCACGGCATTGCCTCGGGCAGGGCGCTCTCACCGATTTCCTTGGTGTCCATGATGTCAGGGTACTGAATGTCCGGGATTACGCCCTGGTGCTGGGTGCTTTGCCCTGAGACGCGATAGAACTTGGCCAGGGTCAGTTTCAGCTCACCATGATTGAGCGGTTGAATGGTCTGCACAGTGCCTTTACCGAAGGTCTGACCGCCGAGGATCAGCGCGCGGTGATAGTCCTGCATGGCGCCCGCGAAAATTTCCGAAGCTGATGCTGACAGGCGATTGACCAGCACGGCCAGCGGGCCTTTGTAGTAAATGCCGGTGTTCTCATCGGCCAGTACGTCAACTCGACCATCGCTGTTGCGCACCAGTACGGTGGGGCCTTGGTCGATAAACAGCCCGGTCAGCTCGGTGGCTTCCTGCAGTGAGCCGCCGCCGTTGTTACGCAGGTCGATGACCACGCCATCAACGTTTTCTTTTTCCAGCTCGCTCAGCAGGCGTTTAACGTCACGGGTGGTGCTTTTATAGTTAGGGTCGCCAGCACGGAAGGCTTTGAAGTCCAGGTAGAAGGCTGGAATTTCAATAACACCCAGGGTGTAGTCGCGGTTCTCGTGTTTAAGGTGAAGAACCGACTTCTTCGCCGCTTGCTCTTCCAGCTTCACCGCTTCACGGGTAATGGACACAACTTTACTGGTTTGGTCGTTCGGGGCGTTGCTGGCCGGAATTACTTCCAGACGCACCTGCGAGCCTTTCGGGCCACGAATCAGTTTGACCACTTCATCCAACCGCCAGCCGATGACGTCGACCATTTCCTTGCTGCCCTGGGCAACACCGATGATCTTGTCAGCAGGGGCGATCTGCTTGCTCTTTTCTGCAGGTCCCGCCGGGACCAGGCGCACGACTTTGACGTGTTCGTTGTCGCTTTGCAGGACCGCACCAATACCTTCGAGCGAGAGGCTCATATTGATGTCGAAGTTTTCCGCGTTATCGGGCGACAGGTAAGTGGTGTGCGGGTCGTAGGACATGGCAAAGGCATTGATGTACGCCTGGAACACGTCTTCGCCACGGGTTTGCTGCAGCCGCGCGACTTGGTTTTTGTAGCGCTTGGTCAGCAATTCCTGAATCGCTTTGGGCTCTTTGCCGGCAATTTTCAGGCGCAGCACTTCATCTTTTACCCGCTTGCGCCATAGATCATCCAGTTCAGCGACGTTCTTGACCCAAGGGGCATTCTCGCGGTCGATCAGCAGGCTTTCATCGGTGTCGAAATCAATCGTGTCGACGCCTTGTTCGAGCATCGCCAAGGCGAACTGCAGGCGACCTTGCAGGCGCTCCAAGTGGCGCGTGTAGATAGCAAAGCCGGGTTGCAGATCGCCGTTCTTCAGAAAGTCGTCAAAGCGCGTGCGCCATTGGTCGAATTCCGCGATATCGCTGGCGATAAAATAGCTGCGCGAGGGGTCGAGCATCTTCAGGTAGCCCTGATAGATTTTCTCCGAGCGCTCGTCATTCAGCGGTGGCTTGTTGTAATGATGACGCTTCAACAGCTCGACGACGTTGAGGCTGGCGATCACCTGCTCGCGGTCAGGCTGCAGGTACTCCCAGGAGTTACTGGTGGTTTTCGCCGCGAGCGGCAGTGCGCTCAGGGCAAACGACAAGGCGAGGGTGGCGCTGAGTAAGGATCGCTTCATGCTGGTTCGACGTGTGGGCTGTTTATAACGCATATTAGGCCGTCTTTAATGGCGCCCGGTTCCATCGGCGCAATGCAAAAGCCCGGTGTTCAGCGCCGGGCTCGGTTTAAATGCACTATGGAGGCAGCGTGAAGGCATTGCAAGGCGTTGAAGGCCGTGTGGAATGGGTAGAACACCCAGCGCCGGCCTGTGATATTGGGGAAATTCGCATCCGTGTTGCGGCCGCCGGCCTCAACCGTGCTGACTTGTTACAGCGCGCCGGGCTCTATCCGCCGCCGCCGGGCATCACTGAGATTCTTGGGCTGGAATGCGCGGGTATTGTCAGTGAGGTGGGCGCCGGTTGCGACTGGAAAGTGGGTGACCGGGTTTGCGCACTGTTGAGCGGTGGCGGTATGGCTGAGGAGGTGGTGGTCGATGCACGCCACGCGTTGCCTGTGCCTGATGGGGTGACGCTGCATGAGGCTGCGGCATTGCCAGAGGTCTATGCCACGGCCTGGCTCAATCTGTTCCAGCTTGCAGCTCTCAAGCCCGGGCAAAAGGTGCTGTTGCATGCTGGGGCCAGCGGCGTCGGTTCGGCAGCTATTCAGTTATGCAAAGCGTTCGGCAGCCCGACGTGGGTCAGTGTCGGCTCGCCAGAGCGCTTAGCCTACTGTGAAAGCCTGGGTGCTCAGGGCGGTGTGCTGCGTGGCGAGCAACAGTTACAAGCGCTGCGCGACTTTGCGCCGTTCGATGTGATCCTCGACCCGGTAGGCGGTAGTTACGCCGCGCTTAACCTGGGCTTGCTGGCTCAGGATGGCCGCTGGGTAAATATTGGCTTACTTGGCGGGCGCCAGGCTGAGCTGGATCTTGGGCTGCTGTTGGGCAAACGCATCCAGCTGATTGGCTCGACTCTGCGCAACCGCGATGAGCAGTTCAAGGCGGATCTATTGCGTGATGTGCAGCAGTTTGTCTGGCCGCTCTTTGCCGAGGGGCGGCTTAGCCCGCAACTTCAGCAGGCGTATGCGCTCAAAGATGCCGAAGCTGCTTTTGCGTCGTTGGCGTCTAACCAGGTCAACGGCAAGCTGGTATTGGTCATAGACCCAACCTTGATTTAAAGGTGGGGTTGATTGGTTTAGTCAATCGATGCCATGGCGGCAATTAATAAGCTTTTTTTGTTTAAGGCGCTAAAATGGGCCCTGTAAATTTGTTAACCCTCAGAAGGAAGCAGAGATGAACCTCATCAACACCCAAGTTCAACCGTTCAAGGTCAACGCTTTTCACAATGGCAAGTTCATTGAAGTCACCGAAGAATCCCTGAAGGGCAAGTGGTCGGTCCTGATCTTTATGCCAGCGGCCTTTACCTTCAACTGCCCAACTGAGATTGAAGACGCCGCCAACAACTACGCTGAGTTCCAGAAAGCCGGTACCGAGGTGTACATCGTCACCACCGATACCCACTTCTCGCACAAGGTTTGGCACGAAACTTCGCCTGCAGTAGGCAAGGCTCAGTTCCCGCTGATCGGTGACCCGACTCACCAGCTGACCAATGCTTTCGGTGTGCATATCCCGGAAGAAGGCCTGGCATTGCGCGGCACGTTCCTGATCAACCCAGAAGGCGTGATCAAGACCGTTGAAATCCACTCCAACGAAATCGCCCGTGACGTTTCGGAAACCCTGCGCAAGCTGAAAGCGGCTCAGTACACCGCTGCTCATCCAGGCGAAGTGTGCCCGGCTAAGTGGAAAGAAGGCGAGAAGACCCTGGCTCCGTCGCTGGACCTGGTTGGCAAGATCTAAAAACGCTTTCAGCGCTGCCTCGCCCCGGCGGGCAGTTTGCTGAAACGGTTTTAAATCCGCTCTGCGCTTTAGGGTTGTAACCCAGCCTCTTTAGTGCCCGACGCCCGGGCGCAATCCGTCCGGGCGTTTTTGTTCCTGAATTTTGTTAAAGGGATACCTGAATCATGTTGGACGCCACGCTTAAAGCCCAATTGAAGGCCTATCTGGAAAAGGTCACTCAACCGTTCGAGATCGTCGCGTCCCTTGATGACAGCGACAAGTCCCGCGAGCTGAGTGCGCTGTTACATGACATCGTCAGCCTGACTGACAAGATCACGTTGCGTGAAGATGGCAGCGACAACCGCGTGCCGTCCTTCGCGCTGAATCGCCCGGGTGCAGATATCGGCTTGCGTTTTGCCGGCATCCCTATGGGCCATGAATTTACCTCCCTGGTGTTGGCACTGCTGCAAGTCGGCGGCCATCCGTCCAAGCTTGAAGCGGATGTGATTGAGCAGGTAAAAGGTGTTGAAGGCCAGTTCAGCTTCGAAACCTATTTCTCACTTTCCTGCCAGAACTGCCCGGATGTGGTGCAGGCACTGAACTTAATGGCCGTGCTCAACCCGAACATTCGTCATGTGGCCATCGATGGCGCGCTGTTCCAGGCCGAGGTCGAAGAGCGGCAGATCATGTCGGTGCCGAGCATCTACCTGAATGGTGAGTTGTTCAGCCAGGGCCGTATGGGCGTGGAAGAGATTCTTGCCAAGATCGACACCGGTGCAGCCAAGCGTGATGCCGAGAAGCTCAACGCCAAAGATGCATTTGATGTGCTGGTGGTTGGCGGTGGCCCAGCCGGTGCCGCAGCGGCTGTGTATGCCGCGCGCAAAGGCATCCGAACTGGTGTGGCCGCTGAGCGTTTTGGTGGACAGGTGCTCGACACCATGGCTATCGAGAACTTTATTTCGGTGCAGGAAACTGAAGGGCCGAAGTTGGTTCGCGCCCTGGAAGAGCACGTTAAGCAGTACGACGTCGACATCATGAACCTGCAGCGTGCCAGTGCCATTATTCCTGCCAAACAGGCAGGTGAGCTGCATGAAGTGCAGTTCGACAGCGGCGCCTCACTGAAAGCCAAGACGCTGATTCTCGCCACTGGTGCGCGCTGGAGAGAGATGAACGTGCCCGGCGAGCAGGAGTACCGCGGTAAAGGCGTCGCTTATTGCCCGCACTGCGATGGCCCATTGTTCAAGGGCAAGCGTGTGGCGGTGATTGGCGGGGGTAACTCCGGTGTTGAAGCCGCGATTGATCTGGCCGGCATCGTTGCTCATGTCACCCTAATCGAGTTCGACAACCAGTTACGTGCCGATGCAGTGCTGCAGAAGAAGCTCAACAGCTTGCCTAACGTGAGCATCATCAAGAGCGCGCTGACCACTGAAGTGAAAGGCGATGGTCAGAAGGTCAGCGGCCTGGTTTACCAGGATCGCACCACTGAACAGCTGCACACCGTCGAGCTGGAAGGCATCTTCGTGCAGATCGGCCTGCTGCCCAACAGTGATTGGCTCAAGGGCGTGATCGAGCTGTCGCCCCGTGGCGAGATCATTGTCGATGCCAAAGGCAGCACCAGCGTGCCGGGCATTTTCGCCGCAGGCGATGTAACCACGGTGCCTTACAAGCAGATTGTGATCGCAATTGGCGAGGGTGCCAAAGCGTCGTTGAGCGCCTTCGATCACCTGATCCGCAGCTGATATATCCCGTTTGTTGCGCTGTGCTATGCGCCGGCGCTAGCAATCGTGCCGAGTAACAGATAAAAAAACGGGCCACCTGTGAGGGTGGCCCGTTTTTTTGTACGGATTTCAGCGCTTAGCGCGGCTGGCCGGTCAGGGTTAGCGGCATATGGCGGTTCACGTCCTTGTACAGCAGGTAGCTGAACGGGCCTGGGCCGCCGGAATAGCAGGCTTGCGGGCAGAAGGCGCGCAGCCACATGAAGTCGCCGGCCTCAACCTCGACCCAGTCCTGGTTCAGGCGGTACACCGCCTTGCCTTCGAGCACGTACAGGCCGTGTTCCATCACGTGGGTCTCGGCGAATGGGATCACGCCGCCGGGCTGGAAGGTCACGATGTTGACGTGCATATCGTGGCGCATGTCGGCCATGTCGACGAAGCGGGTGGTCTTCCAAGCGCCGTCTGTGCCCGGCATCTCGATGACGGTGGCGTTGTCGCGGTGGGTGACGAACGACTCTGGCGCCGGCAGCCCTTCGACTTTCTGGTAGTGCTTGCGCAGCCAGTGGAAGGTGACGTTGGCCTTGGTGTTATTGCGCAGGCTCCACTCGGCGCCTGGCGCGAGGAAGGCGTAGCCGCCCGGTGCTAGGGTGTGCTGCTTGCCTTCGAGGGTGATGTCGATTTGGCCTTCGACCACGAACAAGACCGCTTCGGCGTTCGGGTCCAGCTCGGGGCGCTCGCTGCCGCCTTCAGGGGCGACTTCGACGATGTACTGCGAGAAGGTCTCGGCGAAACCGGTCAGCGGACGGGCGATGACCCACATGCGCATCTTGTCCCAGAACGGCAGGTGGCTGGTGACGATGTCACGCATCACCCCTTTGGGGATCACGGCATAGGCTTCGGTGAACATGGCGCGATCGGTCAGCAGTTGTTTCTGATCCGGGTGACCACCATGTGGGGCGTAGTAAGTTGTTTGGCTCATCGAGACAGGCCTCTATGGGGCGTCGGCATTAGGCCGACGGGAAAGCGAAATAAGTGAGCCGTGGCTTGGATTCCCGGCGTGGCTCTACTATAGGAACATGCGCGTGGATTCTGAAATTAAATAGTAGAATCCTGCTCAGTGGATTTGTGAATAGGTTGTCGCCATGCTTGATCCGGTGTTGTTACGCGCTTTTCTAACCGTGGTGCAGACGGGCGGGTTTACCCGTGCAGCGGCGAGCCTGCACCTGACCCAGTCGACGGTCAGCCAACAGGTGCGCCGCTTAGAAGAGCAGGTGGGCGCAGAGTTACTCGAACGTGGCGGGCGCTATGTGGTGACGACCACTGAAGGCGAACGCATGCTCGGTTACGCCAACCGTATCGTCGCGTTGATCGACGAAGCGGAGCTGGCCATGGGCCGCAATCAGCAGACAGGTGAAGTGCGCCTGGGCGTGCCGGACGACTTCGCCGCCGATAGCCTGACCTCCTGCTTGGCAGATTTCGCCGATAGCCATCCGGGTATTCGCCTGGAAATTATCAACGGGCTCAGCCATGACGTGTGGAGCGCCTTCAATGCTGGTGAACTTGATCTGGCCCTGATCAAGCAGCGTATCGGCAGTGTTAAAGGGCTGGCCAGTTGGCCCGAGCCGTTGGCTTGGATGGACAGCCGTGCACGCCCAGTGCTTGAGCGTAACCCGGCGCCGCTGGCGGTGTTTCCACCCAATGGGCTGTATCGCCTGGAGATGACCCATGCGCTGGATGCCATGGGTAAGCCTTGGCGTATCGCCTATGTCAGCAGCAACCTGTCGGGGGTCAGTGCCGCCGCCGAAGGCGGGCTGGGGCTTACGTTGCTACCACGCCGCTTGCTTACGGCTGGGCACCGCGAGCTGGGCGCCGCCGAGGGCTTTGCACCGGTGGTCGATGTGGAAGTGGCGTTGCATGCCAGGCAGCAGCTGCCGGCCTATGCCCGGGAGCTGGCAGTGGCGTTAACCGCTGCCTGTGAACGCATCATGCAACCCGTTGAGGTTTGACCTAACGCCAGTTAAGAATCGGCCAGCCAGCTTGTTCGGCGTGTTGCAGCAGGGTGGGGTCGGGGTTGACCACGTGGGGGTTATCAACCCGTTGTAATAGCGGCAGATCGTTACGTGAGTCGGAGTAAAAATAGGCGCCGTCGAGGGTTTCTCCCTGCTCCTGCAGCCAGTCCTGCAGGCGGCTGACCTTGCCTTCGCGGTAGGTCATGACGCCCTGAGTACGGCCGCTGTAGTGGCCATGTTGAACTTCCAGATCGATGGCCAGCACTTCTTCGATTTTCAGGCGTGCAGCAACGGCGCTGACCAGAAAGTGCGCCGAGGCGGAGATGACTAAAATGCGGTCACCAGCAGCGCGGTGGTTGGCCAGGCAGCGGGTGGCGTCGCTGTAGAAAATCGGCTCGATCACGTCTTCAACAAACGGCTCGACCACATGGGCGACTTCTTCCGGCGTGCGACCCACCAGTGGCGACAGGGTGAAGGCCATATAGTCCTCCATGGCCAGCTCGCCGGCAGCGTATTGGCGCATCAGCTCCTGTTCATGGGTGATAAAGCTGTCGGCGTCGGCCCAGCCGAGCTTGACCATTTCCTGGGTCCATAGGCTGGCGCAGTCGCCGCCGATCAGGGTTTCGTCCAGGTCGAAAATTGCCAGGGCCATCAGGCCACCTCACAAATAGCGTTGTCTTCAATGTTCAGGTTGATGTGCTGACCACGGGCGTGCAGGTCAGCGGGGGAGCGATTGAGTACATCCACCAGCAGTTCGACGCCACGGGCTTCGACGCTGTAACGGATTACGTTGCCGAGCAGGCGGTGGCTGCGAATGTGTCCTTCGATGCTGCCTTGTGCGCCGATCTGGATAGCCTCCGGGCGAATCGCCACGCGGCTATGGATCGGCCGCAGTAGCAGGCGGCTGGCGGCATCGGCATCGAGCAGGTTGTAGTTGCCGATAAAACCGGCGGCAAAGACATCGGCCGGCGCGGTGTAGAGGGTTTCGGCATCGCCGCTCTGGACAATCTTGCCGCCGTTCATCAGGAAGATGCGGTCGCTCATGACCAGCGCTTCTTCCTGGTCATGGGTGACGAAGATGGTGGTCAGGCCCAGCTCCTGCTGGATGTTGCGGATTTGCTCACGCAGGTGCTTGCGGATACGTGCGTCCAGCGCTGACAGCGGCTCATCGAGCAGCAGCAGGCGCGGGCGGGTGACCAGCGAGCGTGCCAGGGCGACACGTTGGCACTGACCACCTGAGAGTTGCGGTGGGTAGCGGTTGGCAAAGTCATTCAGCTCGACCAGTTCAAGTACCTCCTTGACCCGTTGCTCAGCCTCACTGCCTTTGACCTTCTGCATGCGCAAGCCAAAGGCGACGTTTTGCTGCACGGTCATGTTGGGGAACAGCGCGTAGCTCTGGAACACCATGCCGATGCCACGCTTTTGCGGGGCAACGGGTACCAGGTCTTCACCGTCGAGGAGAATCTGCCCGCCATTGACCCCGGTTAATCCGGCGACGCAGCGCAGCAGGGTGGATTTGCCGCAGCCAGATGGGCCGAGCAGGGTGATGAATTCGCCCTTGGCAATTTCGCAATTGATATCGCTGAAAATCGAGGTGGCGCCGTAGCTTTTATGCAGGCCTTGAATACTCAGATAACTCATGACTTGTCCTTATTCAGGCGGTTGGCCGCCCAGGTCATCAGCAGCACGAACATAAAGTAGGAAATCACCAGGGCGCTGGTGAAATGACCGCTGTCGTTACGCATGTTGTAGAGGTACACCTGCAGGGTCTCGAAGCGGCTGCCGACCAATAGGTTGGCAAACACGAACTCACCGAACAGGAAACTAAAAGACAGGAATACTGACACCATCAAGCCTTTGCGCAGGTTGGGCAGCACCACCATAAAAGCCGCGCGCCAGGTACTGGCACCCAGCAAGTGGGCGGCGTCCATCAGGTCGCGTAGGTTGATCGCTTGCAGGTTGTTGCTGATCGCGCGGTACATAAAGGGCAGGGCGATGGTGAAGTAGCAGCCAATCAGGATCCACGGCGTGCCGAGGATCGGCAGCGGGCCACCGGCAAACAGCTGCATCAGACCCACCGAGGAGACCACTGGCGGAATGGCGAACGGCAGCAAAATCAGCACATTCATCACTGCGTCGAGCTTGGGGAAGTGATAACTGACCACGAACAGCAGCGGCAGTATCAAGACCAACGACAAGGCCAGTGCGGCAAAGCACACCAGCAATGAGCGGCCGAAGGCGGACAGAAAGCGTGCATCGCTCCATAGCGCCAGGTACCACTTGAAGGTCAGCCCGCTTGGCAGAATGGTCGCCGACCAGCTGGTCGACAGCGAGTAGATCAAGGTGCCCAGCAGCGGCATAAGCAGAATCAGCATCAAGGTGTAGACCACCAACTGATGAAACAGCGGTGAGCGTTTTTCAGCGTGAGACATGGTAGCTCCGGCGCAGCAGCCATTGGTGAACCAGGGTGATCAGGGTCATCAATCCCACCAGAATCATCGCCAACGCACTGGCCATGTTCGGGTCGAGGAAGATGTCGCCAGAGACCATGGCAGCAATACGGATCGGCAGGATGTTGAAGTTACCGGTGGTCAGTGCATACACCGTGGCGTAAGCCCCTAGGGCGTTGGCCATGAGAATCACGAAGGTACCGAGCAGGGCTGGGGTCAGTACGGGAACGCCGATATGGCGCCAGAATTGCCAGTTGCTCGCACCGAGTAATTCGGCAGACTCGCGCCAGTCTTCGCGCAAGGCATCAAAGGCTGGGTAGAGCAGCAGTACACCGAGGGGGATCTGGAAATAGGTGTAAAGCACAATCAGCCCGGTTTTCGAGTAGAGATTGAAGTCCTCAATGATCCCCGCCTGCTTGAGCAGAATGGTCATTGCGCCGTTGAAGCCAAGCAAGATGACAAAGGCAAACGCCAGTGGCACGCCAGCAAAATTACTGGTCATGTTGGTGAAGGCCATAACAAAGTCGCGCAGCTTGCTGTCGACCTGCCGCAGCGAGTAGCTACCGAGGATGGCGATGCTGATGCCAATTAAGCTCGACCAGAACGCCACCTCCAAGCTGTGGCGCATGGCCTGACGGTAGAAGGGCGAGGCAAAGGCTTCGCTGAAATTACCCAGGCCCCAGCCTTCGCTGGTGTGCAGGCTGTTGCTGGCGACCCAGAGCAACGGGGCGATCTGAAAGGCGATAAAGAACAGGGCAAAGGGCAGCAGGCAGAGCAAGGCCAACCATTTGCCGCGCAACGCAGACATCACAATAAAAGCTCCCGGCACAGAGGTTTGTCGTGGGCGATGCCGAGCAGCTCACAGACCGTACCGCATATCTCCAGCTGTTTAGGCTGGGCGCTGAGGTCAAGGCTGAAGGCGCTGCCGAGCACCAGCAATGGCACTTCGCGTTCTTCTGGTAGTAAGCCATTGTGCGAGCGGTCGTTGTTCATGCCGTGGTCGGCGGTCACCAGAATCTGATAACCCGCATCCAGCCAGGGCTGAATGTATTCGGCCAGATGTACATCGGCCATGCGTGCGCTGTTGCGGTATTGCGCGCTGTCGAGGCCATGCTTGTGGCCGGCATCGTCGATATTCATCGGGTGCACCAGCAGCAAGTTGGGCGCGTGGCGCTGACGCAGGCTGTCGGCGTCAGCGAACAGGTGTGAGTCCGGGTAATGGTCGGCGTAGTAAAAGTGACCGTGCTGGATAGGCAACTCGGTATCGCTGGTGTGGCGATCACGGGCGGCCTGGAAAGGGGAACGGTTATACAGCTCGCTGACCCAGTGATAGGCCGCGGCGGCGGTAATCAGGCCGGCGTCGTGGGCGTAGTGGAACATGCTGCGCTGGGTCGACAGGCGCGATACATCGTTATTGACGATGCCGCTGTCGATGGGCGCAACACCGCTCAGAATCGCTTCATACAACGGACGTGACAGGGCTGGGAGTTCACAGTTGAGCTTGTACAGTGCTGCGCGGCCCGCTTGGCAGTAAGCCTGCAGATGCCCCAGCGCATGCTGAGCCACCTGATAGCTCAAGCCATCCAGAACCACGAGGATGACGTTGTGCGACATGATTTAAAGCCTTAGTAAGCGAATCGGCCCCGGTGTGTCCGGGGCCCGATTGCGTTAGTTCATATTGATGATGACGTGCTCTTGCCACAGTCGCGGCAGGGCTTTGGAGGTGGCTTCCCAGGCAGCCGTATCCTTGATCGGCTGAACCTTGGCGTACTGCTCTTGCGGCAGCAACTTGGCTTGCACCTCGGCGGGCAGGGTCAGGTGTTCGGCGCGGATCGGGCGGGCATTACCTTTGGCCAGGTTGATTTGGCCAGCGTCGCTCAAGATGTACTCACGCGCCAGTTTGGCGGCGTTGGGGTTTTTCGCCCACTTATTGATGATGGTGCTGTAGCCGGAAATCACCGAACCATCAGACGGGATCAGCACTTCGAAGCGCTCTGGGTCAATCTGGTCGCGGTAGGACAGGCCGTTGAAGTCCCACACCACGCCGACTTCCACTTCACCTTTTTCCAGGGTCTGGATAGTTGGATTGGCCAGCGACAGACGGCCCTGTTTGGCCAGCTCACCGTAGAATTCCAGTGCTGGTTTGACGTTGCTTTCATCACCACCCATGGCGATGGCGGCAGCTAATACGCCGTTTACGGCTTGTGCGGCGGTGCTGACATCGCCGGCGGAGACTTTGTAGGTGCCGGTTTTCAGGTCAGCCCAGGAGCGCGGAATATCCTTGACCAGCTGCTTGTTGACGATAAACGCGATGGAGCCGGTGTAGGCGAGCATCCAGTGACCGTCGGTGTCTTTGGCCCAGGCTGGAATCTGTTCCCAGGTGCTCGGCTTGTAGGCTTGGGTAACACCCTGCTGCACAGCGATGGGGCCGAAGGCCGCACCGACGTCGCCGATGTCGGCGGTGGCGTTGTCTTTTTCAGCGGCGAATTTGGCAATTTCCTGGGCCGAGCTCATGTCAGTGTCCATGTGCTTGAGGCCATACATTTTCTCCAGGTCAACCCAGGTGTCCTTCCAGTTGGCCCAGGTGTCCGGCATGCCGACACTATTCACTGCGCCCTCTGCGCGTGCAGCTTTTTCCAGTGCCTGCATATCCATATCAGCAGCCATGGCAGAGGTTGCCAGAGCAATAGCCGAACCCATTAGTGAAGCCATCAGCAGTTGTTTCATTGGAAACTCCTTTGCGATTGCGGTGTGTGCAGTAAGCGGTGCTGGTCTAGATCAGCAATACCCAGGCCAATTTAGGGAAATTCTGAAGAAGACTTCCTGATTTTGGCAAAATACCCGGATTCCACCCGCTGAGTTTTCCGATGAAGCAGATG
>NZ_JAPPVG010000039.1:0-26658 GCF_028680365.1 Pseudomonas sp. MIL19
AACTGCTCGCCGGCTTCTGCTCCAGCCACCTGAAACAAGCCATCGTCCTGGCGGACGGGGTTTATGGAGCGCTTACGGCGTATCAGCAGGCGCAGCAGGGCTTTATCGACGGCGGGATCAACCGCATTCTGTTGGCCACCGATGGTGACTTCAACGTGGGTATCAGCGATTTCGAAACGCTCAAGCAATTGGCTGCCGACAAGCGCAAGACCGGTGTATCCCTGACCACCCTGGGTTTTGGCACCGACAACTATAACGAGCAGCTGATGGAGCAGCTGGCCGATGCCGGCGATGGTAACTACGCCTATATCGACAACCTGCGTGAGGCGCGCAAGGTGCTGGTTGATCAGCTCAGCTCGACCCTGGCCACAGTCGCCAGCGATGTGAAAATACAGGTCGAGTTCAACCCGGCGCAGGTCAGCGAGTATCGCCTGCTGGGGTACGAGAACCGCGCGCTTAAGCGTGAGGATTTCAGCAACGACAAGGTCGATGCCGGCGAAATTGGCGTAGGCCATAGCGTGACCGCGCTGTATGAAGTGGTGCCGGTGGGTGGCAAGGGCTGGTTGGAGCCGCTGCGCTATCAGGTCGCTGCAAAAACCGACCGTAAAGCGGGCGAACTGGCTTGGCTGCGCATTCGTTACAAAGCGCCAGGGCAGGACGTGAGCAAACTGCTGGAGCAGCCGATTCAGGCCGCCGATGTACGTGTCGTCAGCCAGGCCAGTGAAGACCTGCGCTTTGCCGCTGCCGTGGCCGCTTTTGCCCAGCAGCTCAAGGGCGAAAAATACACCGGGCGCTTCAGCCTCGCCGACAGCGCCGAGCTGGCGCGTAATGCCAAGGGCGATGACCGCTTTGGTCTGCGTGGCGAGTTTGTGCAGCTGGTGGAACTGGCGCAGAGCCTGCAAACTGGCGATTCCCGTACCACTAGCGCGCGAGTACAGCAGTGAATCGACCCCTCACGGATGACGACGCCGCCTTGTTGCGGCGTTACCGCCGCGGTGATGCAGCGGCTTTCGCCGAGTTATACCAGCGTCACCGGCTCGGCTTGTTTCGCTTTCTGCTTGGCCTGTGCGGTGATCACGCGCTGGCTGAGGAGGTGTTTCAGGACACCTGGATGAGCCTGATCCGCAGTCAGAGCGAGCTACGCGAAGCTGTGCTGTTCAAGACCTGGCTGTATCAGATTGGCCGCAACCGGCTGATTGATCATTGGCGCAAGCACGGTCGGCATCAGGCGGGGCATGCTGAATATGATGAACAGCAACACGCCCCGCACGACCCGCAAGCGAACCCTGAACAACAACTCAGCCTAAGCCGCGATCAGCAGCGTTTGCAGGCCGCTTTGGCCGACTTGCCGGCGGAACAGCGCGAGGTGTTTCTATTGCGCACTCACGCTGAAATGCAATTGGCCGAAATCGCCGAGTTGACCCAGATTCCCGCAGAGACGCTGAAAAGCCGTTTGCGCTATGCCCTGCAGAAGTTACGTCGGCTGCTGGCTGACCCGGCCGCCGAGGAGTTGTCCGTATGAAGCATGATCAACACATGGCTGATGAGCAGGAACGGCAGATGCTCGAACACTTCCGTCGGCACAGCAGCGGCGAACCCAGTGCCCAGCTGGATGCACAGATTCTCGCCGCCGCCAGCGCCGCAGTAGCCCGCAGCACTGCAGTCGAGGCGCCGCCGAGCCTAGGGGCGCGGTTGCACCGTTGGTTATTCGGTGGCGGCGGTCGGCAGCGCTGGTCAGTGGCGTTGGCGGGGGTCGCCTGCCTGGGGATTGGCGTGAGCCTGACCTTGCGCAGCGTTGAGCAAGCGCCAGATGCCTTTGATGCAGTACCCAGCGGCGCACCTATGGCGCCGGCAGCCGCGAGAATGGCACCCCAATCCGCGCCGGTGCCTGCACCACAGGCGGAATCTGCTGCGCGTGCTGATGAGCCGCAGCGCTCGCGGACGATGCAGTCTGCACCGCAGATTCAGGGTTACAGCGCTGATGCCGCATCGGCTGAGAAAAAGCTCTCGGCCGATGTGTCCAATCAGCTGCTGCGTGAAGAGTCTTCGGCTGATGCGTTGCATGAGCAACTGCCTCAAGCAGTCCCTGCGCCGACCGAGCAAGCACTGAGTAAAGCGGCTGAGTCGGCGGGCAATCAAGCCCAGCAGCAATTGCACAGTGAGTTGCAGCGGTTACTCAAGCTGCGCCGCGATGGTTGGACGGAGGAGGCCGATGCCTTGTTGTTGCAGCTGATGCGCGAGTATCCAGAGCTGGATGTCGACGCGCAGTTGCAGCAACTGCAGCAAGTTGACTGAGGTCGTTGTGCCACTCGTGGTTGATGCGGTGAATGGCAGCAAGTCGTTTGCGCTGCCATTCACCCTGTTGTTACCTGCGGTACAGATTGCAGGCTTGCCAGAGGCCTTAGCCTAAGGCGAGCATAGCGCCCTGTATCCCTGTCTTTGTGTTGACCATGACCTCTATTCGAAGCCTCGCGCTGCTGATGACACTGTTGTCTCTGGCGGCCTGCGAGCAGTCCGCCAATCCACCCCCACAGCCAAAAACGCCGGTCGTCCAGGTGCAACCGACTAAACCACCTGCGGAAAAGCAATCTAGCGAAAAGCCCCCCGCAACGGTTAGCCGCAGTACCACTGCGCCTGAGCCTACGGCTGTTGATAGGCCGCAGAGCAGCGTGCAAGACAAGCCTTCTGCGCCAGAGCCTGAGCCAGCAGCTGCGCTGGACTTGAGCTTGCATCCGAACGTATTTGATCCATTGCAGCCACTCGAGCCGATTAACGACTTGTCGACGCCCTTATTGCCGCCCTTGTTTGGTGAGAAAGTGCAGCCCGACAGCCCCTTTCAGCTCAATGGCAAGTTGATCACCAACGAGCGCGATGAGGATTACTGGCAGTCAGTCGAAGGCGCGCAGCTGCAGTTCGAGTTCAAGCACTAAGCGTGCAGCCTACTGGTGTGCTCAGTGGTAAAGGCGGTGGTTAAGCCCTGGTCACTGCGCGAAAGGTGATTTCCGCCATACCAAAGCTCTGCGCCCAGTCCGGTAGTGCATGTGTCATATAGATGGTGTGGGCCGGTTCATCTGTTTGAGCGCGAAGTCATGCACCGTCCTGAGTAAGCCGGCGCTCAGGAGTAAACCACTGTGTTGTGGCCATATCGGGTAGAACTTAACCCAGTGCTCCCCCGGCTGCTGCTTTTTACCAGTAGTCAGGGGAAGCGTTAGTAGGTTGTTTAGTCGACAAACAGGTCGGGGATCAGCGCGCCGCCTTGTGGGTCGAAGCGGTACTGCTCGAACTCAGTCGCACCCTGCTCGCGGAGGAGGTCTTCGTCGATCAGCAAGCGCCCGCTGATGCTGCGCCCTTGGCTGCTGAGGATGGCGTGAGCCGCATCGGCCATGATCGCAGGCGTGCGTGCGCGCTTGAAGGCATCGCGGCTGCCCAGTTCGAACTCGATAGCGGCGGTGGCGATCATGGTTTTCGGCCACAGTGAGTTGACGCTGATGGCGTATTTCTTGAACTCCTCATGCATGCCCATGGTGAGCATGCTCATACCGTACTTGGTGACCGTGTAGGGGCCGTGTTGGGCAAACCACTTGCTGTCCATATTCAGCGGCGGCGACAGGTTGAGAATATGGCCATTGCTGCTCTGCTTAAGAAACGGCAGGGCGGCCTGGCTACACACCATGACTGCGCGGGTGTTGATCTGGAACATCAGATCGAAACGCTTGGGTTCGAGCTTTTCCACGCCGACCAGTTTGATTGCGCCGGCGTTGTTGATCAGTACATCGATGCCGCCGAAGTGCTCAGCGGCCTGGGCCATGGCAGTTTTTACCGCGTTCTCGTCACGCACATCGACTTGCAGAGCCAGTGCTTTACCACCTGCGGCCTCAACCTCGGCAGCGACAGAATGGATGGTGCCGGGCAGCTGGGCATGGGGCTCAGCGCTTTTCGCCGCGATCACGATATTGGCGCCGTCACGCGCGGCGCGCAGGGCGATTTCACGGCCGATGCCACGGCTGGCACCGGTGATAAACAGGGTTTTACCTAGCAGTGACATGGGTTTGCTCCGTGATTTGCGGTTATTCGTCTGGATCACTTCTGTAGGGTGGGTCGGGCGGCGTTCCGCTGAGCGCAGCGATACCCACCAATGTCGCCTGTCGATGGGTATCGCGTTGTTCAACCCATCCTACGGCTCAGTGGTTAGGCATCACTGGCTTCGATCTCCACTAACAGCTGACGGTTTTTCACCTGATCACCACGGCTCACGCCAATCCGGCGGACTACGCCGTCGATGCTGGCCTTGAGCGGATGCTCCATTTTCATCGCTTCCAGCACTACCAGCAGTTGGCCCTTAGTGACGCTGCTGCCTTCCTCGACTAGTACCTCGACTATGGCGCCGTCCATCGGCGCCTTGACGCTGCCCGAGCCAGCACCGGCTGCGCTGCTAACCGGCTGGTGGGTGATATCGCTCAGCTGCAGGTTGCCGTTGTGGCCGTATAGCCAGAGGTTGTCGCCAGCCAGGTGATAAGCCAGGCGTTGGCGAATGCCGTCCAGTTCCAGGGTGGCCCAGCGGCCGTCGCTGGCTAGCAGCGTGAGGCTGACCTGCTGTTCGCCAAAGGTGGCCAGTAGGCTGGGTTGTGGGCCGTCGGTAATCACTTGCAGTGCCACGTTGAAGCTCTGCTCGCCGTGTTTAAGCACAAAGCGCCACGGCGCGCTGCCGGCATTGCGCCAGCCGGCCAGGCCGCCTTGATGCGCACGGGCATTGGCGGATTGCTGGAACAACAGGGCAGCAGCGGCTGCCAGTTCGCCGGCTGCGGGCGGCTGCGGGCTCAGGCTCGGGTCGCTGGCGAAATGCTCGGCGATAAACGCGGTAGTCGCGTTGCCAGCAGCAAACTCCGGGTGGCTGAGCAGGTTGGCGAGAAAACGCTGGTTGCCGTTGACGCCCAGCAGCACACAATCCTCCACCGCGCGTACCAGCTTGCGCCGCGCTTCTTCGCGGGTCGCGCCGTAGGCGATGACCTTGGCCAGCATCGGGTCATAGAACGGGCTGATGGTTTGGCCTTCAACCAGGCCGTGGTCAATACGGATGCCGTCACGCAGCGCCGGTTCCCAACGCAGCGCCGTGCCGGTTTGCGGCAGGAAGTTCTGCGTGGCGTCTTCGGCGTACAAGCGCACCTCCATGGCATGGCCGGTTAGGCGAATTTCGTCCTGCTGGAGCGGCAGCGGTTGGCCTTCGGCGACGCGAATCTGCCAAGCGACCAAGTCTTGCCCGGTGATCAGCTCGGTGACGGGGTGCTCGACCTGCAGGCGGGTGTTCATCTCCAGGAAGAAGAATTCACCACTTTGATCCAGCAGAAACTCCACTGTGCCGGCCCCAACGTAGTTCACCGAGGCGGCGGCTTTGACTGCCGCCTCACCCATGGCTTGGCGCAGTTCTGGCGTCATCACCGGGCAGGGCGCTTCCTCGACCACCTTCTGGTGGCGACGCTGCACCGAGCAGTCGCGCTCGCCGAGATAAACGATGCTGCCCTGGTGGTCGCCGAATACTTGGATTTCCACATGACGCGGCTGGATTACCGCGCGTTCGAGAATCAGCTCGCCCGAGCCGAAGGCGTTTTGCGCCTCCGAGCGGGCGGTGCGGATTTGCTCGGCCAGTTCACTGGCGTGGTGAACCAAGCGCATGCCCCGGCCACCGCCGCCGGCGCTGGCTTTGATCATCAGTGGGTAGCCGATACGGCCGGCTTCTCGGATCAGGGTTTGTTCATCCTGGGCCGCGCCTTCATAGCCGGGAATGCACGGCACACCAGCTTCGAGCATGGCGATCTTCGACAGGCGTTTGCTGCCCATCAGGTGGATGGCCTCGACGGTGGGGCCGATAAACACGATGCCGGCAGCCTCGCAGGCGCGGGCGAAATCGGCGTTCTCCGAGAGAAAGCCGTAGCCGGGGTGAATTGCATCGGCGCCGGTTTGCTGCGCCGCCTTGATGATGTTGTCGATCACCAGGTACGACTGATTGACCTGCGCTGGGCCGATGCACACGGCCTCATCGGCTTGCTGCACATGACGTGCGTCGGCGTCGGCCTGCGAGTACACGGCTACGGTGCGGTAGCCGAGGTCCTGGGCGGTGCGCATCACCCGGCAGGCGATTTCCCCACGGTTGGCGATCAGAATCTTGTTAAAGGCGGGCATCTGTGTGCTCCTGCTGGGGCGTAAGTCTGGGGATCAGGTCGTTTTATCGAGGGCGCTTATTCAGCAGCCCACTTCGGCGCGCGTTTTTGCATAAAGGCCATGGTGCCTTCGACACCTTCGGTGCCGGTTACCGCCGCGGCGAACTGCTCGGCAGCACGGTCCAGCAACGGTCCGAGGGCTTCGCTTTCCGCGGCAAGCAACAGGGCTTTGGTCTGTGCGTTGGCTTGCGGCGCACAGCTACGGACCTGGCTCAGCACCTGTTGCAGGCGTGCTTCGATGGCTTCACTGCTGGCTTCACTAAAGTGCACCAGGCCCAGGCGCTCAGCCTCACTGCCATTGAAACGCGCGGCGGTCAGGGCCAGGCGGCGGGTTTGGGTCAGGCCGATACGCTTGACCACAAAGGGTGCGATCTGCGCTGGCAGAATGCCTAAGGTGGTTTCCGGCAGACCGAACTTGGCGTCCTGATGACAGATGGCAATATCCGATACGCAGGCCAGGCCAAAACCACCGCCCAGCACCGCGCCTTCGAGTACGGCAATCAGCACCTGTGGCGTGTTCTGCGCTTCTTCTAGCAGGCTGCCGAAAGCGCGATTAAGGCTGCGATAGGCATCGCCACCGGCAGACCTGGCGCCAGCCATGTCCTTGATGTCGCCACCCGCACAGAAGTGCCCACCGGCGCCGCGCAACACGATGGCGCGCACGCTCAAGTCGTGTTGCAGGCTTTCCAGCACCGCGCGTAATTCGCTGACCATGGTCAGGCTCATGGCATTGCGGTTGTCCGGACGGTTGAGGGTGAGGTGCAGTACACCGCCCTCAAGGCTTAGCAGCAGGGTTTCGCAGTTTGGTAGGTCAGCCATGGCAGGTTCCTTAATGTATTGGCATAGAGGGCGGCCGTAGGGTGGGTCACGCTTTATCGACCCACCGAGCGGTGCCATGGTGGATGTAAAAGGCGACGTCCACCCTACGTGTGTCTGCTCTTAGCCCTTCTTTTTGCCCGGTAGAATGCCCATCAGCTTGCAGATAATGCCCAGCATGATTTCGTCAGCGCCGCCGCCAATCGATACCAGGCGCACGTCTCGGTAAGCACGCGATACCGGGTTGTCCCACATAAAGCCCATACCGCCCCAGTACTGCAGGCAGCTATCGGTCACTTCACGGCCCAGGCGGCCGGCCTTCAGCTTGGCCATCGAGGCCAGGTTGGTCACGTCCTTGCCGCGCACGTACTGCTCGGTGGCCTGGTAGACCAGGGCGCGCAGACACTCGATTTCGGTTTGCAGTTCGGCCATGCGGAAGTGGATGACCTGGTTGTCGATCAGCGCATTGCCGAAAGTTTTGCGCTCTTTGCAGTAGTCGATGGTGGCGTTAATGCAGTGCTCCAGGCCCTTGATCATGTTGGCGGCGCCAAACAGACGCTCTTCCTGGAATTGCAGCATCTGCATCATAAAACCCGCGCCTTCATGGCCGATGCGGTTGCGCTGCGGTATGCGCACGTTGTCAAAGAACACCTGGGCGGTCTCTGAGCTGCGCATGCCGAGCTTGTCTAAATGCGGGCTGAGGGTAATGCCAGGGGTATTCATCGGCACCATGATCAGCGACTTGTTGACGTGTGGTTTGTCGTCACTGGTATTGGCCAGTAGGCAGATAAAGTCAGCAGAGGGCGAGTTGGTGATCCACATCTTGCTGCCGTTGATCACATAGTCGCTGCCGTCTTTCTTGGCCGTGGTTTTCAGCCCAGCCACATCGGAGCCAGCACCCACTTCGGAGACGCCGATGCAGCCAACCATCTCGCCGGCAATCGCGGGCTTGAGGAACTCTTCACGCAGCTCATCGGAGCCGAAGCGCGCCAGCGCCGGGGTGCACATATCGGTCTGTACACCGATGGACATCGGAATACCGCCGCAGATGATGGTGCCGAACTCTTCGGCCGCGACGATCGAGTAGCTGTAATCCAGGCCCATACCGCCGAATTTTTCCGGCTTGGAGATGCCTAGCAGCCCCAGATCACCAGCCATTTTGAAAATCTCGTGGATTGGGAAGCGACCGTCTTTTTCCCACTGTTCGACGTGCGGGTTGATTTCCTTGTCGACAAAATTACGAACGGTGCGGCGTAGCTCTTCGTGTTCTTGGGTGAAGATCATTTCTTATTCTCCGAATGATTACAGGCGGGCTACGCCGAATGAGTTGGCTTTAAGCGGGCGCACAGCGGCTTCTGCACAGATATCCAGCAGGTAGCCGAGCAGTTTGCGCGTATCGCGCGGGTCGATCAGGCCGTCGTCCCACAGGCTGGCGGTGCCGTACAGCGCCGTGGACTGGCTGTCGAGCTTCTGTGCGGTGACGGTTTCCAGCATGTCGAGCATCTTCGGGTCGGCTTCTTTACCTTCCTTGGCGTGCTTATCCTCGGTGACGATACGCAGCACCTTGCCGGCCTGGGCTCCGCCCATGACTGCGGTTTTGCTGTTGGGCCAGGCGAAGATAAAGCGCGGGTCCAGACCACGGCCGCACATGGCGTAGTTGCCGGCGCCGTAAGAGCCACCGACGACGATGGTGAGTTTCGGCACCGTAGCGTTAGCCACTGCCTGGATCATTTTCGAGCCGTGTTTGATCACGCCCTGTTGTTCCGACTCGGTGCCGACCATAAAGCCGGTGGTGTTGTGGAAGAACAGAATCGGCGTGTTGCTCTGCTCGCACAGTTGGATAAATTGCGCCGCTTTGGCTGCGCCTTGCGGGGTGATCGGGCCGTTGTTGCCGATAAAACCGCACGGCTGGCCCTCGATCTGCAAGTGGCCGCAGACGGTCTGGTTATCGAACTCGTTTTTGAAGTCGAGGAATGCGGAGCCGTCGGCGATGCGCGCGATGATTTCGCGCACGTCGTAGGGCTTTTTCGCGTCCGCCGGCACCAGACCGAGCAGTTCCTCAATCGGGTACAAGGGTTCGCTGTAGCTCTTAACTGGGCGCGAGGGTAGCTGCGCATTCCACGGCAGCATGCCGAGAATTTCGCGCGCGATGCGCACACCATCGGCATCGTTCTCAGCCAGGTACTCGGCGGTACCGGCGACTTGGGCGTGCATTTCGGCTCCGCCCAATTGCTCATCGGTGGCGATTTCACCGGTGGCGGCTTTCAGCAGCGGTGGGCCGGCGAGGAACATCTTGGCCTTGCCGCGCACCACCACCACATAATCTGACAGCCCCGGCTGGTAAGCCCCGCCAGCAGTAGACGAGCCATGTACCACGGTGATTTGCGGCAGGCCCATGGCCGACATGCGCGCCTGGTTGGCAAAGCCGCGCGCGCCTTCGACGAAAATATCGGCGGCGTAGTTGAGATTGGCGCCGCCGCTTTCGGCAAGGGTGACTACCGGCAGTTTGTTCTCGAAGGCGATCTGCTGCAGGCGCAGGGTCTTTTTCAGCCCGGTAGGGGAGATGGTGCCGCCTTTGATCGCACTGTTGCTGGCGGTGACCAGGCAACGCACGCCAGCGATATAGCCGATGCCTGAAATGATCCCGCCGCCGGCCTGGGTGCCGTCTTTGTCATCGTGCAGCTTGTAGCCGGCCAGCGACGACAGTTCGAGAAAAGGCGCGCCGGGGTCGAGCAGCAGATTGAGGCGCTCGCGTGGTAACAGCTGACCACGCTTGTCGAATTTTTCTTTGGCAGCGGCGGCCTTGTTCAGGCAGTTCTGCTCGATGTCGCGAAAGCTCGCCACAGCGGCAAGCATGGCGTCGCGGTTTCTGGCGAAATCCTCGCCATGCACGTCGATCTCGGATTGGATAACCGGCATGGCGTTACTCCTGACCTTTTAAAACATCGGGCACATAGGCCCGATGGAAGCCGTTATAGGACTCGCTGTTTTTCGCTTTGCCCAGCGTCCAGGCACGGGTGCCCTGGCTGGCCGCGCCGTCGATGCGGATGGTGTTGCCGCTGATGAAGTTGGCGCCCGGCGTGAGCAGGAAGACGATGGCGGCGGCCACCTCTGATTCGCTGCCGATGCGTTGCAGCGGCACATGGTCCTTGAGGTTGCGGATCATGGTTTTCATTGATTCGGGGTAGGTGTCCATACCGCTGGAGGCGATCCAGCCGGGTGCCACGGCATTCACCCGCACGCCGGCGTGGCCCCATTCATAGGCGGCGGTTTTGGTGAAGTTCTCCATGCCGGCGCGTGCGGCACCGGAGTGGCCCATGCCCGGCATGCCGCCCCACATATCGGCGAGCATGTTGACGATGCTGCCACCGTGTTTGCTCATGCTTTGCAAGAACACTTCCTTGGCGATCAGAAAGCCGCCGACCAGGTTGGTGCGCACCACGGTCTCAAAGCCTTTCTGGTTGATGCCGATCAGCGGTGCGGGGAACTGCCCGCCGGCGTTGTTGACCAGGTGATGGATCTGCCCGCGCTCGGCGACCACGGTTTTGACCATGGCCTTGACGGCTTCCTCATCACGGATATCGCAGACCTGAAAGCTGGCTTGGCCGCCGTCTTCGATAATTTCGCCGCAGGTGGCTTCGAGCTTTTCCAGCTTGCGTCCCACCAGCACCACGTGGGCACCTAGATGCGCCAGCTCATGGGCGGTGCAACGGCCGATGCCGCTGCCGCCGCCGGTGACCATAATGGTCTGGCCGTTAAACAGGCCGGGTTTAAAGACTGAGTCGTATGCCATTGTTGTTATCGTCCTCGTCGTAGGGTGGGTTAGCCGCGAAGCGGCGTAACCCACCGTATATACGTTGCCTCATGACCTGCTCGGCTGAGGTTTTGGTGGGTTACGCCTGCGGCTATAACCCACCCTAGGGATCACAGGTTTTCTGCCAGCGCCCTGGGCACAGGTATCGGGAACTCCAGCAGTTGCTGAGCGAACGCCTTGCCTTGCGGGTCAATGCGCAGGGAGGCGACACCGCCGCCACCCAGGGCGTTCTCCAGCAAAAAATTCAGGCTGTGGCTGGCGGGTAGATACCAGCGGCTGACCTTGCCAGTTTGCGGGTCAAGTGCGTGCTGCATCCATTCGGCCACGGCGCCTTCTGCTAGCGCAGCCGCGATCCAGGCCAAGTACTCGGGCTTTCTGGCCATGACCCCGATATTGCTGTGATTACCCTTGTCGCCAGAGCGCGCCACAGCCAGTTTGATCAGCGGCACGCTAATCTCGGCCTGGGCGTTTGGCTGTGGAGCGGCGATGTCGGCGGCAATCTGCGCGCTATCCAGTACCGCAATCTGCGGCAAGGCAACAGAGGTGCGTTCGCCGTCGATTTCGACCTGCAGCTGGCAGGCTGATTTGTCGGCCAGGAAGCTGAACAGACGGATAACCGGGTAAACCGTCGGGCGGCCGCCGACGATGCCGGTCAGGCCTGGAGCCATGCCAGTCGCGGCTTGAGCAATCTCGCGAGAGAACAAAATCAAGGCTTCTTTCTTGGCGTGGCGCACGGCGATCTTGATCACGATTTCGCGGGTGTCGGCACGCTGGCCGCGTGGGCCGTAGGTCGCCTCGGAACCCAGAAGTTCTATGCTGACTTCTTTATAAGGGCCCCAGCCGCGTTCGGCGAACAGCTCCTCGGTTTTGTTGATGATGGCCTGGCTGACGCGCTGGGCTTTCTTCACTGCGTCGATGCCCGCCATCAGGCAGCTGGCGGTGCAGCGGAAACCATCCGGGTGGGTGGCGCTGACCTTGTACTGAGCGGTCGGCGGCAGGCCGCGTGCGCCTTTCAGTTCAACGCGGTTTGCGCCGACTTGGCGCAGTTGCACCTGGGTAAAGTCGCAGAGCACATCGGGCAGGTAGTAGGCCCGTGGGTCGCCGATTTCATAGAGCATCTGCTCGCCCACGGTAAAAGGCGTGACCAAACCGCCGGAACCTTCGGGTTTACTCACGACAAAACTGCCGTCGGCTGCCACTTCCACCACCGGGAAGCCGATATGTTCATAGTCCGGCACGCTTTCCCAGTCGGTGAAATTGCCGCCGGTGCACTGCGCGCCACATTCGATGATGTGCCCAGCCAGTGCGGCTTGAGCGAGCTGGTCGAAGTCGTTCCAGGCCCAGTTGAATTCATGCACCAGAGCCGCGCTAACGACGGCGCTGTCGACGACGCGGCCGGTAATAACGATATCTGCCCCCAGCTTCAGGGCTTCGACGATGCCAGGCGCGCCGAGGTAGGCGTTGACCGAGACACAGAAGGGCGGCAGCGCGGCACCGGTAAACATCTCCAGCGTGCCGGCTTTGGCCAGCTCACCGAGCTTGGGTTGCAGGTTGTCGCCATGCAGCACGGCGATCTTCAGCTGCACGCCAGCCTGTTCACACGCCGCCGCCAGGGCCGCAGCGCAGGCGCTGGGGTTGACCCCGCCGGCGTTGCTGATCACGCGGATGTTCTTCTGCGCGATCTCGGCCAACAGCGGCGCGAGAGTTTCCACGAAGTCGGTTGCGTAGCCGGCGTCCGGCTTCTTCATTCGCGCGCCGGCCATGATCGACATAGTGACTTCGGCCAGGTAGTCAAATACCAGGTAATCCAGCTCAGAGCCTTTTACCAGTTGGGCGGCGGCGGTGCTGGTGTCGCCCCAGAAGGCAGAGGCGCAACCGATGCGTACGGTTTTAGTCATTGGAGTAGGTCCGCAACACATGAATAAGGTGATCTGAGGCTACCAAGCAAGCGCTTGGTTGAAAAGCCCCAAAGTGAATCTTTCTGACCTAAAGTGTGGCCAAGCGCTTGCTTGGGTGGCCGGTGCAGCATAAATTTCACTAATAACGACAAGCACTTGGGTAAACCTGCCGAGAATAAGCCTGTGATTGCAGGTTTGGTTAGGTTGGCTTGAGGCATAAAGAAAGTTGGAGAGTACTTAGCGTGGATGATCAACAAGCTCAGGCGGTGATGCGCGATCTGGTGGCCAGCGGGCAGATCACTGACCCGGAAAGTGCGCGTGGCAAGCTGCTGCAAACCGCCGCGCACCTGTTTCGCAGTAAGGGCTACGAGCGCACCACGGTGCGTGACTTGGCCAGCGCTGTGGGCATTCAGTCCGGCAGCATCTTTCATCACTTCAAGAGCAAGGATGAAATCCTGCGTTCGGTGATGGAGGAGACCATTCGTTACAACACCGCGCTGATGCAGGCCTCGCTGGCGCAGGCGACTGACCTGCGCGGTCGCGTACTGGCGCTGATCCGCTGCGAGCTGCAGTCGATTATGGGCGGTACCGGTGAGGCCATGGCGGTGCTGGTGTATGAGTGGCGTTCGCTGTCAGAGCCAGGCCAGGCGTTTATCCTTGAGCTGCGCGATAACTACGAGCGGCTATGGCTTGAGGTGCTGGGTGAGGCCAAGGCGGCCGGTTACTTCAAGGCCGATCCCTTCATCATGCGTCGTCTGCTCACGGGGGCGTTGAGTTGGACCAATACCTGGTTCCGTCCCGAGGGGGCCATTTCCCTTGATCAGTTGGCCGAAGAAGCATTGTCATTGGTTATTAAGGAAACCTGAGTAGATTGAGCTTCGCTGTATGGCACTTTGATAGTATTTTGGCGCCACTGGACTTCGAGTCATGTAGTCCGCCCACTAAGTTGCCGCGCGTCGTTTGCATTGAGGTTCCACTTGGCCATGTTGTTAAAAGCGTTGCTACTTGGCTTGATGCTTTCTCTGGCCTGCGTTGCGCAGGCCGCGGTAGAGGTCCGAGTGGGGGCCTACCATTTTCCGCCTTATGTGATTAAACCGGACAGTGAGCGCGCAGGCGGTCTATTGCCCGAGTTGCTGCACGCGCTTAATCAACAGCAGAGCGAGTACCGCTTTACGCTGGTTGCCACCTCGACCATGCGCAGGTACCGCGACTTACAAAGCGGGCGCTTCGATGTGATGCTCTTCGAGTCACCGGCCTGGGGCTGGCAGGGCATTGCCCACACGGCTCTGAATCTGCAGATCGAGGATGCCGAACTGTATGTCGCGCGCATGCAGGCGGGACGCGACGAGCATTATTTCGATGACCTCAAGGGCAAGCGCATGGCCCTCTACAGCGGCTATCACTATGGCTTTGCCGGGTTCAACGCGGACAAGCAGTTTCTCTCCGATCAATTCAACGCGGTACTGACTTACTCCCACGACAGTAACTTGATCATGCTGCTGCGCGGGCGAGCGGATGTGGCGGTGGTAACGCGCTCTTACCTGCAGGCTTACCAGCAGCACTACCCCGAACAAAGCCGTGCGCTGCTAATTTCCCAACGGGTTGATCAGGTCTATCAGCATCAGGCGTTGTTTCGCCCGCAGTCGGCCATTTCACCGCCCGTGTTTGCCGAGCTGCTCAAACAGCTCCACCGCAGTCAGCAGTTGGACAAATTACTCAGCCGCTACCATTTACGTGACCTATCCGTGCAATAAGTGACTTAAAGTGCACTGTTTGGTCAGGTTTTCCTGGAGTAGGCTGCGTACATTGATTAATAAGGATGTTTGCTGCTATGGGCTTTATCAGGCGCTGGCTAAGTCGAGTGGGCGGTGTGTGCATGGCGCTGCTGCTCGCCGGGCCGCTACTAGCTGCACAGGATGTGCGGGTTGCTGCGGTGTATTTTCCGCCCTATGTATTCAAGGCTGAGCAAGTTGGGGCGCAGTCGCCTGGCCTACTCAGCGAGCTGCTCACAGCGCTCAACCAGGCTCAGGCTGACTATCTTTTTGTCATGGTGCCCACGGCCATAAAGCGCCGGTTTGCTGACTTTGAGCAAGGGCGCCTCGACCTGGCGATTTTCGAAAATCCGAACTGGGGCTGGCAGCATGTTCAGCATGTTGCGCTGGATATGCGTCTAGAGGACTCGGAGGTATTCGTTGCACGCGCTGAGCCGGGACGTGATCAAGGTTATTTCGACACGTTAAGCGGTAAGCGTTTGGCGCTTTACCATGGCTACAACTATGCCTTTGCTGACTTTAATCCCGACCCTGAATACCTGAGCAAAACCTTCAACGCCACCTTGAATCATTCCCATGACAGCAGCCTGCTGATGGTCTTGCGCCAGCGTGCCGACATTGCGCTGGTCACGCGTTCTTATTTGGGCGACTTTCTTGAGCGTAACCGCCAATACGCAGGGCAGTTGCTGATTTCCAAGCGCATGGATCAGCGTTATCGCCATCATGTGCTGTTACGCCCAGGGGCGCCCATCGAGCCTGAGCAGTTTATGGCGATCTTTGAGTCGTTGCGTGACAACGGCCAACTGTTGAGGATTTTCAGCCGTTATCAGATCCGCGTCTTACCGCGTGATGGCCAGGTTAAGCTGGCTACAGAGCGCTAGCCATCAGCCGTAGGCTTCACCTTAGGTGGTGATAGAGGCGCTGGCGTGGTACTTAGCCTTAGTTTTCGCCGGCGTCCTTGGCTTCCTGCTCACGTTCGCGTTGACGGATCTTTGTCAGTTGCTCGTCGCTTAATGGCAGCGGTTTAGCGGTGCGCAGCAGCACCATCAGACCGCCGACGATAGAGCCCAGCACCAGAATAATAAACAGCCAGATATACCAAGTCATGAGGGATTACTCCTTTGGCGAGTCTTCACCATACCTGTCGGCGGCGGATCTGTCCGATCAGCCGCCGGCAAGGACCTAGCGGCGGACTTGCTTGAGCGTCTCAGCAATCAGAAAGGCCAGCTCCAGCGACTGGTCGGCGTTCATCCGTGGGTCGCAGTGGGTGTGGTAGCGGTCCGACAGGCCGTCTTCGGTGATCGGCCGCGCGCCGCCGATGCATTCGGTAACGTTCTGCCCGGTCATCTCGATATGGATACCGCCGGCGTAGCTACCCTCGGCCTGGTGTACGGCGAAGAACTGCTTCACTTCAGCCAGGATCTGCGCAAAGTCGCGGGTCTTGTAGCCGCTTGAAGCCTTGATAGTGTTGCCATGCATCGGGTCGCTGCTCCACAGCACCTGGCGGCCTTCACGCTGCACGGTCTGGATCAGGCGCGGCAGGCCGGCTTCGACCTTGTCGGCGCCCATGCGCACGATCAGGTTGAGGCGGCCGGGATCGTTATCCGGGTTGAGGATGTCGATCAGACGGATCAGGTCTTCGCTGTCCATGCTTGGGCCGACTTTCACCCCAATCGGGTTGCCGACGCCACGTAGGAACTCGACATGCGCGCCGTCCAGCTGGCGGGTGCGGTCGCCGATCCACAGCATATGCGCCGAGCAGTCGTACCAGCCGCCGGTGAGGCTGTCTTTGCGCACGAAGGCTTGCTCGTAATTCAG
This sequence comes from Pseudomonas sp. MIL19, assembly GCF_028680365.1. NCBI lineage: Bacteria > Pseudomonadati > Pseudomonadota > Gammaproteobacteria > Pseudomonadales > Pseudomonadaceae > Pseudomonas > Pseudomonas sp. MIL19. The sequence continues at coordinate 16,334 of NZ_JAPPVG010000039.1, forward strand.
CAGCAGCGCTTCGTGGGCGGTAAAAAAGCTGGTTTCGCGTACTTGCGTGGCGCCGTCCATGCCGCAGGCGCGCATAAAGGCTAGGGTTTCGTCGATGCGCCCAGCCAGTTGGCTGTACTTCTCGCCAAGGTCCGAGTTGGCGATAAAGTCGAGGTTCCACTGGTGTACTTGATGCAGGTCGGCAAAGCCACCCTGAGCAAAGGCGCGCAGCAGGTTAAGCGACGCGGTGGACTGGTGGTAGGCCTGCAGCAGACGCTCCGGGTCCGGCACGCGGCTTTTCTCGTCGAAACCGATGCCGTTGACGATGTCACCGCGGTAAGCGGGCAGGGTTACGCCGTCGATGGTTTCGTCATTGGCCGAGCGCGGTTTGGCGAACTGACCGGCCATACGCCCGACTTTGACCACCGGGCAACCGGCGGCGAAGGTCATGACGATGGCCATTTGCAGCAGCACTTTGAAGGTGTCGCGGATTTTCAGGGTGGAGAACTCGGCAAAGCTCTCGGCGCAATCGCCGCCCTGTAGCAAAAACGCGCGGCCCTGGGTCACCTCAGCAAACTGGCGGCGCAGTTCGCGGGCCTCACCGGCAAATACCAACGGCGGATAACTGGCGAGCTTTTGCTCAACGGCCAGCAGGTGCGCGGCATTCGGGTATTGCGGTTGTTGCTGGATCGGCTTGGCTCTCCAGCTTTCAGGGCTCCAGGGTTGCGACATTGCGGCTCTCGGCTTAAGTCAATTTAGGCGGACGGGCATGGTAACCGATAAGCCATGGCCGGCAAGCCGATAGGCGCGATAGAGCCTCTGCATGATGCTGTTGCTTCCTTTTATGCTGGATAGCGCGAAATAATCAGCGTGGCAGCACATCGCGTCCCGGCAAAAAGCGCCCAAAGCCTTGTTGTTGACCCAATTCGGCGGGGTATTCCAGGCCAAGGCGATAGGCGATGCGACCGTTGATCAGGGTTGCATCCACGGCCTCATCATTGCGTTTAACCACCCGCTCCAGGCCGAGCACTTCCATGGGGGCTTCGTGGATGTCATCCAGTGCATCGGTCAGCCCTGCGGGATTAACGATCACCACATCCGCGCGGTCGCCGACGCGGATAGTGCCGGCATCCACACCGATAAAGTCCGCCAGCTCGCCGCTTAAGCGATGGATGGCGTGGCCCGTGTCCATAAACGGCGTGCCGGCCAGTTCGGCGTCGCGCACGTATTTAAGAAAACGCAGCGGGAAGTTGTACTGAGCGATTGAGCGCAGGTGTGCGCCAGAGTCGGCAAAGCCTGGCTGGGTCCAGGGGCTGGACAGCAGTTTGTGCATCACCGGCAGGCGTTGGTTGCCGTAACAGGTGGTCCACTTCAGCGCTTCGCGGTACTGGCAGGCCAGTTCGAAATAGGCGTCTACCGGGTCCAGGCCGCGTTTTTCACCCAGTTGCTTGAAGTTTTTGCCGACCAGGCTGGCGTCCGGGCACTCAGTGACCCAGCAATCGGAGAAGTCGCGGTGCCACAGGCCTTTGGTCAGTACGGCTTTGACCTGCTTCTTGAACAGCGCGCGGAACTCCGGCTCCAGCACCTTGGCATAGAGCTCGTCCGGGTCTTTGATGTTGCGCAGAATCTCGCCGGCGCCGAACTCTTCAAAGGCGTTAACGTTGAGGCCTTCCAGGCGCAGGGTGAAGGGAGCGGGTAGGGTCTGCCAGCGGAAATTGCCGCGTAGCACGCGGTTCGCCAGCCAGCCGGAGAAACGGGTAAACCGGTGCAGCAACGGCTGCGATTTAAGGTCTAGCGCCGTGAGCATCGAGCACTTCAGCGGCTTACGAAACCAGCCGTGAGCTTGATAGAGAAAGGCGAACACGTTGACCTTGGTCACCGCATTCGGCGCACCCTGCATGACTGCGCCGCGACGACGCAGAATGGCGAACAGCCGCGAGAATTCCTTCCAACTGGCAAAGGTCGATGGCAGTGGGCTGGACCAGGCACGGTCGCCGTCCATCTTGTCCAGGCGTGTGGTCATCACCGAGAGACCGATGCAGCCAGCGTCCAGGGCTTCTTCGAGCAATTGTTCCATGCGTTGCAGTTCTGCCTCGGTCGGCGTGACTTGCGAGGTGGCGCGCTCCAGACCCATCACCGCCACGCGCAGTTCGGAGTGACCGAGGAAGGAGCTGACGTTCGGCCCCAATGGCTGCTGATCGTAGAAGGCGCGGTAGCCAGCGGCGTCGCGCCAGGTTTTCTTCTCTTGCAGGATCGGCAGCACGTACTCACGCGGCACCGCCTCCACGCGGGTGAACAGGTCCGAGCAGTCCTCTGCATCGGCCAGCACCATGCTGATCGAGCAGGAGCCAATGGTGACGCTGGTGACGCCGTGGCGTACCGACTCTTTCAGTGCCGGCGCGGCGATCACCTCGGCGTCGTAATGCGAGTGGATTTCCAGAAAGCCCGGCGTCACCCATTTGCCAGTGGCGTCGAGCACCTCGGCGCAGCCGCTTTCATCCAGTGCGCTGAAGCTGAGCACATCAATGCGTCCATCCTTGATGCCGATATGGCGCAGGCGGCCTGGCTGGTTGCTGCCGTCGAAGTACAGGCCGTTCTTGATGATGACGTCATAGCTCATAGCAGACTCCAGGGTGCAAGCAGCAGGCAGCCGGTGACCAGCAGCAACAGGTAAATGGCGATGCGGAAATGTTGTTCATTGAAGCGCTGGTGCAGGCGCTCGCCGAGCCACACGCCGACCAGCAGCAACGGTGCATAGCCCGCCACTTGCGGCAGCGCTGGCAGCAGGCGACCATCGATCAGGAAGGCCACGGTGAGCAGGCTGTTGAGGGTGAGCCACACCGTGACCAGGGTGGCGCGCAGGCGTGCCTTATCCAGTGCGGTGCCGGCCAGAGCGAATACCAGCAAGGGGCCGCCGGAGGCGAACAAGCCGTGGCTGATGCCGGCGCACAGGCTGATCAGTCGGCTAAGCCACAATGGGCGCAGGTGGGCGGTGTTGTTGTGGCGCAAACGCCACAGTTCGCGGGCGGCAAACCACAGCACCAGCGCGCCAAACAGGCGCTTGGCCAGGGGCGCATCCAGATAGGGCAGCAGCGCATAGCCGAGCAGGGTGCCGGCAACCATGCCAGGCAGGATCATGCCCAACAGCAGGCGGCGGTCGATCATCTGCCGGTGGCGCCAGGCTAGGTAGCCGGTCATGCAGATGTTCAGCGGCACTAAAATGGGCAGCAATACTTCAATCGGCAGCATCAGTGCGCCTAGCGATAAGGCGATGACGATACTGCCGAACCCGGTGATCGCCTCCAGCGTGTAGGCCAACAGAATAAAGCCGCCGAGGGCCAGCCAAACCATTTCCATCAATCCATCTCCGCGGCGAAACGCGCGCTCATCTTGCGGTAGTAAAAACCGGGGGCTATACGCCAGAGCAGGCTGGCCAACCAGCTGCCACGGTCCGGGAATAATCGTTCGCAGCCACGTTTTTGCGCCTGAATAATCTGCCCAGCCATCCAGTCGGCGCCGCGGATATTACCGATGGTCGAGCGACCGTGTTGCGCTGGCAGGCCATTACCGCCGAGGGCGTTCTGGTCGATCGGGGTGTCGAGAAAGCTTGGGTAGACCAGCAATGTGCGAATGCCATCGCGGGCCACTTCGGCGCGCAGCACTTCGAAGAACTGGCCCAAGGCGCTTTTCGCCGCGCAATAACCGGCACGGCCCAGCACCGGCATCCAGCCGGCCATGGAGCCGATGGCGATGATCTGGCCGCGGCTCTGACGCAGCAGCGGCAGGGCGTTCAATGTCAGCTCGACAGGTGCCTGATAATCCACTGCCATGACCTTGCGAAACACCGCAGGGTCAGTTTGTGTGGTGGGCGAGCGATGGGTGATGCCAGCGTTATTGATCAGTACATCAAGGCTGCCGAAGCGTTCGGCGCAGGCGTGCAGCAATTGCTGGTGCAGGGTTGCGTCGGTGATATCACCGGCAATCCCCAGTACTCGCTCTGTGCCCAGCTCGTTCACACGCTTGGCCAGGCCCTCGGCGTTGATGTCGGTGAGCAACAGGTTGCAGCCCTTGGCGTAATAGGCGCGCGCAAGCTCCCAGCCGAGGCCGCTGGCGGCCCCGGTGATCAATACGCTGTGCATTATTTTTCTCCGACGGCAGCCAGTTGCGCTGGCACTACGGTGTCGCCAGCCGGCGGGCGGCGTGACCAGTAGTAGGCCAAGGCCATCCCTGAAACTAGGTGCCAGCAGCCCCAAAAGGCGGCGATCAGCAGCATGCCGGTGACCTGTGGGAAGAAGGTGAAGATGATCACCAGGCCTAGGGCGGAATTCTGGATGCCGACCTCCAGGGTGATCGCGCGGCGTTCAGCCTCTGGCAGGCGGCTTAACCGGGCGCAGCCGTAGCCGATGCTCAGTGCAAGGGCGTTGTGCGCCACCACCAGCCAGAAGAACAGGTGGAAGTGACTGAGAAACTGGTCAAAGTTCTTGCCAAAGGCGAGGGCGACGAAGCCGAGCATCACAGCCAGGGCGAAAACCCGCAGAGGCTTTTCCACTTTGCGCGACAGGCCAGGGAAGCGCCGGCCGATATACATGCCCAGCGCCAACGGTACACCGAGCACCAGAATTACCATGAGTAGCAGGCTCAGTGGGTCCATGGCGATTTCGCTCAGTAGTGGCCGGGTATAAGGGTTGAGCCAGGCATACAGGCCGAAGTTAAGCGGGGTCAGCAGGCTGGCTGCAACGCTCGACACGGCGGTCATGCTGACTGATACGGCCACGCTGCCGCGCGCCATCCAGGTCATGATGTTGGAGAAGCTGCCGCCGGGGCAGGCCGCAATCAAGGTCATGCCCAGCGCCAGTTGCGGATCGATGCGCAGCGCCCAGCACGCCAGGCAGGTGAGTGCTGGCAGCAGCAGAAACTGGGCTATCAGGCCAATCACCGGCGCTTTGGGCGCGAGCAGAATGCGTTTGAAATCCTCACCCCGCAGGTCGAGGGAAACGCCGAACATCATCACCGCGACGATGATATTGATCAGCACCAGGCTGCTGGGGTCGAACTGAATATGCACCGCTTCCATTACATGCTCCCTGCCGTGACGCGGCTGGCGCTAGGCGCAGCGGCGAGGCCGGCGCGCAGACGTTGGCTGTGCTGCGCGATGCACTGACGATAGCTGTCTTTGTGCACGTAGTAGGCCATGCGCTCCAGTTGCAGGTACCGGTAGCCGCCATCCAGGCGAATGCTCGCGCGTTCACGCTTGATTTTCTGTAGATCCTTGGCCGTGTCTGTGCCGGTTTGCAGGTTCTTGATAAATAGCGCGACCAACTCGGCCTGTTCGTCGCGGCCTTGCCAGCCCAGGCCCGAGGCCTCGACCATGCCCATCATGAACAGGTCGTCGTACTCGGGATGGAATACGTTGAGATACAGCTGCGGCGCACCGGCGTTGCTCGGCCAGTTGAGGTGCGCACGGTCGATAAAGGGGTAGTCGAGCTTGTAGCCGGTACCTTGCAGGATCAGGTCGTATTCGGCCTGTTCACCATCGGCGAAGGTCACCTGCAGGCCTTCGACCTTGGCGATGTCGCGGCGCGCCTTGATATCACCGTGGCCGAGGTAGTGCAGCACCAGTGAGTTCATCACCGGGTGCGACTCATAGAGCTTGTAATCGGGGTCGGGTAAGCCGTATTGCGACGGCTTGCCGACGAGTGATCGCACCAGCAGGCCGTCGAGAAATTGTTTGAGCGGTCGCGGCAGCTTGATCGCGCCACCCAGGGTGTCGGTGGGCCGGCCGAGGGTGAACTTGGGTAGGAAGTAATAACCGCGCCGCACCGACAGGTCCACCGAGGCCGCGCGGTGCACGGCGTCCACGGCAATGTCGCAGGCGGAGTTGCCGCAGCCGATCACCAGTACACGCTTACCCTCGAATACCGCTGCCGAACGGTAGGCGCTGGAGTGCATCAGCTCGCCCGTAAACTCGCCGGGCAGCGCTGGCTGGTTGGGCGTGTGCAGGGTGCCGTTGGCGATCAATACACCGTCGAATCGCCATTCGCGTTGCACGCCAGCGTGCTCGCTGATCAGCTTCCAGCCCTTGTCCAGGCGTTGAATGTCGACCACGCGGGTGCTGAATTGGTAATGCGCATACAGGTCGAAGTGCTCGGCGTAGTCGCGAAAGTAGCGGCGCATTTCATGGTGGTGAGGGTAAGCCGCCACCTCATCGCGCATCGGAAACTCGCTGAACTGGGTGGTGCCCTTGGAGGAAATCAGGTGCGCCGAGTCGTACATGGTGCTGTGCGGGTTATCGATATCCCACAGGCCGCCGACATCCGCGTGCAGCTCGAAACCGACAAAGTCGATGCCGTGTTTGTGCAGTTGACGGGCTGTGCACAGCCCCATAGGGCCGGCACCAATAATGGCGTACATGGCAAACCTCAGTGCTTTCTTATAGTTGTAGTTGTTCAGCGGCTAAGGCCCTGAACTGCAAGGTGGTTAATTATTGCGTGACCCAGGCGGTGCACCTCAATGACAATTGGCGCCTTTGCTCTGGCCGAAATGGTCGGGGATGTCACGGTGGAGAGTGGTGGATGCCAGGTTTACCCCCGGTGGGTCAGATGCCCGACCCGTTGTTGATCGCCGAAGTGCACGATGCCTTTGGGGTTATTCAAGTGGTCGAAATGGGCGCTTACCGTTTTCTTGAGTTCGGTGAGGCGATCGAGCAGAGCTGCGTCTACATGCCCGACCCAAGCTGGCTGGAGTACGACTACACCCGCGCCATGTTGCTTGGCGCCTTGTGCCATGAGCATCCAGAAACTGCGCTGTTTCTTGGCTTGGGTGCCGGCAACCTGACCCAGGCGTGCCTGAAGTTTCTGCCGCTGGATGATGTGGAAGTGATTGAGCTGCGCGCCGATGTGCCGCGCCTGGCCATGGAGCACATGGGCCTGGAGGACGATCCGCGGCTGACGATTCGCATTGGTGATGCTCTGGAATTGCTGGAAAGCGCGGAAAAGACCGACCTGCTGTTCGTCGACCTGTATACCGATCACGGTCCGGCGACTGGTCATTTGGCCTGGCGTTTTCTGGAAAACTGCCAGAAGCAACTCAACCCCGGCGGTTGGCTGATCATCAATCAGTGGGCCGGCAGCGACGGTAAGCCATTGGGCGCACCACTGCTGCGCGGCCTCTATCATCGGCATTACTGGGAGTGCCCGGTGAAGGAGGGCAACGTGGTGTTGCTGGTGCCGGCCGATATGGACCAGCAGCTAGACGTTGACGAGCTGCTGCGGCGCAATGCATTGCTGGCGCCGCAGTTTGGTTATTCGCTGGAATCGCTGATTAAGGCGGTGCGTCCGGCGACCTGATTAGGCACGCGGATACCTGGGTAAGCGCCCCTTAAAGTCGCCGGGACGGCGCTCGAGCATGGCGTTTACGCCTTCCTTGGCATCCTCGCTGGCCATCAGTCGGGTCACGGTTGGGTGCAAGCTGGCGGTCGCGGCGGCTTGGCCTTCGACTAAGGCCTGGCGGGCCGAGGCCAGAGTAGCCTGCACGCCCAGCGGGGCTTGCGCGGCAATGCGCTCGGCGAGCCAGAGCGCTTTGGGCAGTAATTCCTCACTGGCTAACACTTCTTGAATCAGCCCTAGCCGATAGGCTTCATGGGCATCGAATTCATCGCCCGTCAGCAGCCAACGCATGGCGTTCCCCCAGCCGGCTGTTTGGTACATGCGCAGGGTCGCGCCGCCAAACGGGAAAATGCCGCGTTGCACCTCCATCTGCGCAAAGCGGGTGTTGCTCGCGCACAGGTTAATGTCCGAGGCCAGCATCAGTTCGATGCCGATGGTGAAGCAGTAGCCTTGCGCAGCGACGATCACCGGTTTGCTCACCCGTGGCCCGCCGAACACGCCCCACGGGTCGCAGCCGTCTTCAGGGATCTTCCAGCCAGCAGCAAACTGCCCCGCTACATTGGCCAGGTCCAGGCCGGCGGTGAAGTGCTCGCCGTGAGCAAAGACCAGCGCCACCCGCGCCTCGCTATCGCGCTCGAACTCACCATAAGCCCGGCACATGTCATCAAGCATGGGCAGGTCAAAGGCGTTGCGTTTGCTCGCTCGGTCTAGGCCGATCAGCATGATCTGGCCGCGTTTTTCACGGCTGACACGGCCGCTGGTGCTTGAAGTCATGATCGGGAGTCCTTGTGCGCAGGGTGAGTGGGCTGAGGCTTGAGGCTGTTGCAGCGTTGCTGTTTGAGGCTATCAGAGGATGGCTGAATGGCACGTTATAGGCGTTATGTATGCTTTTTTTATGGTTGGGCTGATGAAAAACAGGCACATCGGCCAGGTTTTCCGGTATAGTGCGCGCCGGTCAATTCTTGGCCACGTTCAGGTAGTACAGCTCGCCCGGAGGTTAACTCCGGCAGTTAGTCCGTTTTGCGGACTATCCTTGACGATTCATTTATCACACGTTTTCGCAAATCCCCGCCGACATGGCTGCCAGGGTGACTTTCGGGTCTTACACGGCATGCGTAGCTTTGGAATATGGGTCTTTGCGGATGCACTTGAGGCAGACCCATGACCCAGGAAATCGGCGGCTTCGCCGCTCTCGATCTACATCCCAATGTTCTCGCTGCGGTAATTGCTACTGGCTATGAAGAGCCTTCGGCTATTCAGATTCAAGCGATTCCAGTAATCCTCGCCGGCCACGACATGATCGGCCAGGCGCAGACCGGTACCGGTAAAACCGCTGCCTTCGCCCTGCCAATCCTCAGCCGTATCGACCCGGCCAAGCGTCAGCCACAAGCGCTGATTCTTGCTCCGACCCGTGAGCTGGCCTTGCAGGTTGCCACCGCGTTTGAAACTTATGCCAAGCAAATGCCAGGCGTTAATGTCATCGCCGTGTACGGCGGTGCGCCTATGGGCCCGCAGCTGAAAGCTATCCGTAATGGCGCACAGATTGTTGTCGCCACGCCGGGTCGTCTGGTTGACCACCTGCGTCGTGACGAGAAAGTGCTGTCGACTATTCAGCACCTGGTCCTCGACGAAGCTGACGAGATGCTCAAGCTGGGCTTTATGGATGACCTCGAAGTGATCTTCAAGGCTATGCCGGAAAGCCGTCAGAGCGTGCTGTTCTCCGCCACGCTGCCGCACTCGATCCGCGCCATCGCGGAAAAGCACCTGCGTGATCCGAAGCACGTCAAAATCGAAACTAAAACTCAGACCGTAACTGCCATTGAGCAGGTGCATCTGATGGTTCACGCCGACCAGAAGCACGCTGCCGTACTGCGTCTGCTGGAAGTCGAAGAATTTGACGCGCTGATCGGTTTTGTGCGCACCAAGCAAGCCACCCTAGACCTGGCCGCTGCGCTGGAAGCCAAGGGCTACAAGGCTGCTGCCCTGAACGGCGACATCGCACAGAACCAGCGTGAGCGCGTTATCGACTCGCTGAAAGATGGCCGTCTGGACATCGTGATTGCCACCGACGTGGCCGCTCGTGGCCTCGACGTGCCGCGCATCACCCACGTGATGAACGTGGACATGCCATACGACCCAGAGTCCTATGTACACCGTATTGGCCGTACCGGCCGTGCTGGCCGTACCGGTCGTGCGCTGCTGCTGGTCACCCCGCGTGAGCGCCGCATGCTGCAGGTAATTGAGCGTGTAACTGGGCAGAAGGTTGGTGAAGTTAAGTTGCCGGACGCCCAGCAAGTGCTGGACGCACGCATCAAGAAGCTGACTAACAGCCTGGCGCCGCTGGTAGCTGATGCTGAAGCCAGCCACGGTGAGCTGCTGGATCGCCTGACTGCCGACATCGGTTGCAGCCCGCGTGCGTTGGCTGCGGCCCTGCTGCGCAAGGCCACCAACGGCCAAGCGCTGACCCTGGCCGAAGTTCAGCGTGACCAGCCGTTGGTACCAGGTAGTGGTGGTGCTCCGCGTGAGCGCAGCGAGCGCAGTGAGCGTCCTGACCGTGAAGGCGGCCGTGAGCGTCGTGCCCCGGTTCCGTTGAGCGAAGGCAAAGCGCGTTGCCGTACTGCGCTGGGCGCGCGCGACGGTATCGCCGCGAAGAACCTGCTCGGTGCCATCCTTAACGAAGGCGACTTGGCCCGTGAAGACATCGGCCGCATCCAGGTGCGCGAGAGCTTCAGCCTGGTCGAGCTGCCGGAAGAAGGTCTTGATCGTCTGCTGGGCAAGCTGAAAGACACCCGTGTGGGTGGCAAGCCGCTCAAGCTGCGTCGTTATCGCGAAGATTAATGCTTCGTTGAGTCAAAAAAGCCCCGCCTAGTGCGGGGCTTTTTTATGGTGCGCCAGGCATGGCGCGTAGCGCCGTGACTGGCGCTGTCGGGTTCACTGTGGTGGTGAGCCTGGCGACTTGGA
>NZ_JAPPVG010000040.1:0-25806 GCF_028680365.1 Pseudomonas sp. MIL19
GAAACAGGTCGGCCCGCCTACCATCCTGCCGACCTGCTGAAGATCTACATCTACGGTTACCTTAACCGCATCCAGTCTAGTCGACGTCTCGAACGCGAGGCTCAGCGCAACGTTGAGTTGATGTGGTTGACCGGACGTTTAATGCCGGACTTCAAGACCATCGCCAATTTCCGCAAAGATAACGGCAAGGCAATCCGCGGCGTCTGTAGGCAGTTCGTGGTGCTGTGTCAGCAGCTTGGTCTGTTCTCGGAAGCGCTGGTGGCCATCGATGGCAGCAAGTTCAAGGCGGTCAACAATCGCGACCGCAACTTCACCAGCGCCAAACTGCAGCGGCGAATGGAGGAGATCGAGTCCAGTATCAACCGCTACCTGACCGCACTGGATACCGCTGATCGCCAGGAGCCTGCCGTGGCGCAGGTCAAAGCCGAACGCCTCCACGACAAGATCGCGACCTTGAAAACTAAGCTGCAGGAGCTCAAGGAAATCGAGGTTCAACTCAACGAAACACCGGATAAACAGATCTCCCTGACCGATCCCGATGCCCGCTCAATGAAGACCCGGGGTGCCGGCATGGTTGGCTACAACGTGCAGGCGGCGGTCGACGCGAAGCATCATCTGATCGTGACGCACGAGGTCACGAACAACGGAGTTGATCGAGACCAACTGAGCTCGATGGCCAAGCAAGCCCGAGAAGCCATGGGTGTCGAGGAGCTCTCGGCGGTCGCAGACAGAGGGTATTTCAAAGGAGAAGAAATATTGGCGTGCCATGAGGCTGGAATCACCGTTTTCGTGCCCAAGACGCTGACCTCGGGAGCAACAGCGGCTGGCCGCTTCGGCAAAGGTGATTTCATATATGACGCAGCAAAGAACGAATATCGATGCCCGGCTGGGCAAAGCCTGATCTGGCGGTACTCAAGCGTCGAGAAAGGGCTAAAGCTGCACCGTTACTGGAGTTCGCACTGCCAAGGTTGTCGGCTGAAAGAGCACTGTACGCCTAGCTCAGAGCGACGAGTGAGCCGCTGGGAGCATGAAGCCGTGCTCGAAGCGATGCAGAGTCGCCTGGATCAAGCACCTGAGATGATGCGCATCCGCCGGCAGACGGTCGAGCACCCGTTCGGCACGCTGAAATCCTGGATGGGTGCCACCCATTTCCTCACCAGAACGCTCGACCGGGTGAGTACCGAGATGAGCCTGCATGTGCTCGCCTACAATCTTAAACGCGCGTTGAACTTGCTGGGCAGTGGTGCCCTGATGGCAGCGATGAAGGCCTGAGGCCTGTTTTACGACTCTTACCACCCTCCAGCACGCGCGCCGAAGCCGAAAGTGCCATAGCAACCAGAATCACCAATTGCGCCTGATTGGGCCTCCTGAATACCGAGAAAATCCCCCCGGCAGTTGATTGCCATCGCTTGCTGCGTTTTTACACGGTCTGGGCCAAAAGCAGCCGCTCGGATATCTCTGCAAAAGCTGGGCTCTTCACTCGACGAAGAAATCGAGCCGTGTTGAGATCTGTGTCTATACTTTGACTGTTCAAAAATCTGGTTTAGCTCTTGGGTTATGGTGCATTTGTCATGCAGTTCTACTGAAGCTGGAGCATCGATTTTGCCTGGCTAGCATCACACAGAAACCATATTTCTAATGGGCAAACAGTCATTTTTTGGACCGCAGCGATATCGATGGATCTCATGAAAGCCAAAAATAAGGAATAGCTATATGTCTGGGACGTTTGAAATATACAACGACAAAGCGGGTGAATTTCGTTTTCGGCTCAAAGCCAACAATGGCCAAGCAATTCTGGCCAGCGAGGGCTACAAGGATAAGTCTGGATGTCTAAATGGAGTCGAGTCAGTCAAAAAAAATGCGCCTGATGATGCACGCTACGAGCGTAAGGCCAGCGGGGCTGACAAGTTTATGTTCAACCTTAAGGCGGGTAATCACCAAGTAGTCGGGACGAGCCAGTCATATGCCTCCGAAGCCTCACGCGACAAGGGTATCGAGTCGGTGAAAAACCACGCACCCGACGCTAAGGTTGTTGAGGTGGGCAATTAATCGCTTCAGTCTGTTCAAAATCACTTGGGCATTTCGTTGAGATGGGCGGCTGAGTATTCTTAATAGCCGCTTTTCCCTGCTCGGATGTGATCGACCGCTTCTGGCCGACAGTGTCGCTTGGTGAAAGTCCGTACTGTTTACTACCCTGCTGATTGGTAGACAATCGATCTGCCCCTTCGCTGCCGGCGCGCCAAAATGGATCAAATACTTTCTATTCTGTCCGAAACCATCCCCAAAGCCCGAACTCTGGAGCAGCTCACGCGGCCCTTGCTGACTCTGCTCAGCAAGGTTACTGGTATGGAATCGACCTACCTGACAACCATTGATACCGAGGCAGGCGTCCAGCGTATCGAGTTCGCCCGCAACGTCGGTGAAATGGTGATTCCTGAAGGGCTGGTCGTGCCCTGGGCAGATACGCTGTGCAAGCGGGCGCTGGACGAGAACCGCATGTACTCGGACAACGTCACCGAATGCTGGGGTGATTCAGAGGCCGCAGCCGCTCTGGGCATCAGGACCTATGTAAGCGCGCCAATCAGATCCTTGGATGGCCGAGTGCTGGGTACAGTCTGTGCCGCCAGCTCGGGTCAGGTGGCCCGCGCTCCTGACGTGGAGCCATTGCTGATGCTGCTCTCAGGGTTGCTGAGCTACTCCCTTGAACGTGAATTGCTGGTTGAGCGGCTTCAGGTCGCTAACGCCGAGTTGGCCACAATGGCGCTGACAGATCCCCTGACCGGTCTGTCCAACCGGCGCGCCATCCTCAACGATGTCGCTCGCTTGTTCGCCCTGGCCCAGCGAGAGAACACGTACGTGCTAGTCGGTGTCGTCGATCTGGATGGCTTCAAGCTCATCAACGATACCTACGGCCATCAGGCAGGAGACCAATTTCTACGTGGCGTAGCCATCCAACTGCAGCATGGCCTCAGAACCAGCGATACCGTCGGGCGTGTTGGTGGTGACGAGTTCATCGTAATCGCCGTGAGCACGCCATCCGAACATCTGGACCTGGCAAGCGATATGCAATATGCCGCCGAGCTAATGCAGGATCGCCTTACTAAAGCGACGATAGGACGATATGGGTTGGGGCAAGATCTTGGCGATATCGACTATGCCGGAGCAAGTGTGGGTGTAGTGGCGGTGATGCCCGGCAGCATGACTGCGGACGAGGCCGTCATGCTGGCAGACCGCGAGATGTACAAGGTGAAACAGCAGCGTAAGCGTCAAAGGTTGTAGAAAACATTTCGCAAAGTGAATCGCCCCTACTTTTGTAGATTTCGGATGGCGGCTTTTGGCCGTTCTCTGCCGATCATGGTTACAAAGGCTGCTGGTCAAATCCGATGCAATCGGTGGTCAGGGCGAATGCAACCGGGTGGTCAAGCGGGGTGCAATTTCGCAGCAGGCTACCTCATAAAACCTCAGTTCTGCCCGCCCTCTAACCTGTTAAAACCTGTGGTTTAGGCAAGCCGCAGAACCTCACAAAACCTCACTTTTAGGTAAGCGTTTTACCGTCACTGATATGGCCGAACACCGCTGCCCTAGAGTGGTTAAAGCGTATTACCGGCACCGAGTTTCGCGACCAATACGCGCGTGCGCGCGAGGCTGGCGTGCTAATAAAAGCTAACCTTCAGGCCGTGATTACTACACCCAAGAATGCGTGATGCGTGCTGTCAAAAGTTTACATTCAGACGGAAGGCTGCCTTGATTGCATGGCGGCACCCGCATAGTTTCGGGAACAGTACGCGCGCGTCGCGAGGAAAGCGGGTATTACCGTGCGGGCATCACACGTTTCCAAACGAGAGGTTTCCACCATAGTTGCCAGCAAATAGCCCGCTTCTCGCAGCTCTACGCGACATTGCGCTTAGCGCTCCGGCGTAACCTCTTCCACCAGAGAGCCTTCAAGGTCATACCCCTTCTCTGTCAGCTGCATATTGAGGCGCAGGTCATCACAGAAGATTGTCAGCTGTCCGCCGCAGCCTGGATGCTCGAGGCCGATAGGTTCTGGCGCGGGTTCTGGATCGTAGTACTTGGCTTCATGCGGTGGCAGCTGTAGGCAGTCATCAGACCCGCAGCGCAGGCAGCGCCCCCGGCTGACTCTTGAGGACAACGCTTCGCGCGCCAGCCGATACTCAGCGAGTGCTTCCGCTGCTGATTCGACTTCGTCCTCCAATATCATCTGCCTGGTGCTTTTGTTAGCCGAGAACTGCCACCAACGCTTTCGGGGTGAGTCAGTGGCAAGCACTTCGCTAAGTTCGGCCCGATAGCCCTCCAGCTTTCGTTGGCGTTCCAGCTCGCCAGCAGCATCAGGTAGGACTTCAATCACTCCAAGGTCAGCACATGCATGGCACCAGCCAATGGCGACACGCATGTGCACCTTGGTCTCTCCATGCAGGTAATACCTGTAGCCCCAGGTGCCGGCGTCCCAGCGGCTAAGATCGCACGCGGTACATCCGTAGGTAACGACTGGAATCGACATAACTGGTCATCCTTGAGCGAGTGAGTGCGCACGAAAACACAACTCCCCTAGCCTCTTGGGCAGTACGTGCGGGAGCGGGACGTAAGGTGTGATTTTTCCACATTACCTTTCCTGCAGAACGCGCGGAAAGGCATGCAATAACACCCCAGCAGCCGGCACCGTGTATGCCCTGGTGTATGCCTAACAAAACACACAACAGTAAAACCCAACAAAAGCAGGCACTTAACCTTCCAGTTCAAATGACTGCGTACCACCAAACAAAACAAGGGTTTACCGAAAGGTAAGCCCTTTTTTGTGCGCGCGAGTGACTACAGCGCGCCTACACCGTCCCTCGCCTGCTCGGCCTGCAGCTTCGCCAACTGAAGCTTCGCAATCTCAAGCTGTAATCGCTGCACCTCATCTATTACTGGCTGAACTCGGCGATGCCACTGCCAAAAACCATATAGCGACAGCCAAAAGCCGATGCCTGAAATAGCACCAAGGACAATTGAATAGATATCTCTATTCTTCTTGCCGACCTCAAGCAAACGCTCATGCATTGCGATCTTTGCCTTAACAGAAGGGCTAGGTGCTTTCTGCTCCTTTAAAGTTTCAAGCTCCACAACTGATGTGAAAACCAGCTGGTTGGTTGACTGATTAACGTAGACCAGAGCACCACACGCAAAGACGAAAAGTAGCAGCCCGAAAAGCGCATAGAACTTAAAGATGTTGTCGGTTGGTACGGGTATCTTGCTTTCCATAGAGCGCCCTGAGCCTGATCCTGTTGGAGCTGAAGTATGGCGACTTAGCTGAGTGGATGACAACGGAGACTCCCTCGACCTGGAGCTAGGCAATTGCATGGCCACTTTGCTGGAGCGGGGAAAGCCTTAGGGCTGATTCCAGATGATCCGGTGACAGATGTGCATAGCGCATGGTCATCGTAATTGAGGAACGCCCAAGGATGCGTTGCAGGCTGAGAATGTCGACACCGGCCATCATGTAGTGGCTGGCAAAGGTGTGACGCAAGATGTGGGTTAGCTGCCCTGGTGTATCGAAGCCACAGCGCTCATAGGCACCACGGAAAGCAGCCCTACAGGATATGAACAGCCTACCGGTTCCGGGCATGGCTACCTTTAACGCGGCCTCCTCCACTTCCTTTGGTATCGGCACTGATCGGGACTGGCGATTCTTAGTCCGGTGGAAATGTGCCTTACCGCCAAATATGGCAGCACGACCTAGGCTTTCGGCTTCATCCCAACGCGCACCAGTGGCCAAGCAAATCAGGGCAACCGGGTATGTGTGGTTGTTGCTGGACTTGCGGCACTCATCGAGCAGCTGGTTGATTTGCTACAGGGTGAGAAATGTCAGCTCAGTTTGGTCGGTCTTGATCTGACGGATCTTGGCCAGCGGGTTTACACCATTCCAAGCACCCAGCCTGATCAGCTCAGAGAACACAGCGGACAGATAACGCTGCTCATGATTGACGGTGTGCGGTGAGGCTTCTTTTAGACGAGCTTGCCGGTAGCGCGCCCAGGCCAGCGACTCGAACTGTGACGCCTGCGGATTGCCCAGCCGCTCGACAATCGCCTTGGTGCGGGACAAGCGGGCTTTATGATCCTTGAGCGAGCAGCCGTGCAGGTCATACCAAACATCAACCAGATCAGACAGGCGATCATCCAGCGGTCGGCCAGTATGGTTGTAGGTGGCGAAGTAGTCCGACTCATAGCGCTGGGCTGCAGCCTTGGTCAGAAAGCCTTTCTTACGCACACGGCGACCAGCGCGACCGTTTTCGTAAAAATCAGCTGTCCACGTTTTACCGTCCTTGCGTGCAGTCATACCGTCCCGCCCCAACCGGACCTCCTTACCTGATATAGCGGCAAGGCTGGAGTGCGCCAGCAGTATCCCATACCATAGCCATCCCCAATGGGCGCCAAGTAAGCAGTGATCTAACAGACACACGCCTGCAACGACGCAGCCAAAGCTGCTGGATTATTCTGCGACAGTAGTTATCTACTCGGGCACTTAGCATTTACTGGAAGAGTTGCCGGCCTAACGCAGTAAGCACATACAAAACACTACAAGGAGGTAGGCATGAGCGCCGCCCGCACGATCAAAACGCTAACCATCATGCTCGCTTTTGTCGCAATGACAGGCTGCGCCACTAAAAAGAACTTCTATGCTACTGACGGAAGCCGGGCCGATGGCACGGTGGACATGGCGTATGACTTTGCCCAGTTCGAGCAGCCTGTAATCGATATTGCTCAAGCCAAATCTATCGCCAAATCAAAGTGCCGGGTATGGGGCTACAGCGATGCAGAGGCTTTCGGCGGCAGGCAGCAAAACTGCCACCAGACCAATGGGTACGGCACCTGCATTGCTGGCCAAATCGTTCACAAGTACCAGTGCATCGGCAACATCAGCGAAGCACCAATGATCCAGCCGGCGGCCGCTCCACTATCAGCAGCGCCAGCGGCGGCAGGCAGTCTCAGCAAAGGCGAATGGCAACAGATCCAGCTCAATCAACTCAAGCTGGAGTCAGGGCTGTCTTACGAGGAATACCAGAAGCGGTACCGGCAGATCATGGGGCAGTAAGCCCCCTCTTGCCGGTAATCAGTACACACGGAGGTGTTAACGATGGGCTTCTTGTCAAAAAGCCTCACCCCTGCCCAAGCATCCGCATCAACGTGGATGAAGATGCGGATATAGCCGAACTGGAGCAGCCATGCAAATCGATTGGTTTAACAGCTGCTAGCTCGGCCCTGCGTGCCCAACAGCAAACCTGTAAAGATCAACGCCGCGCCAAACCAGTGGTAGTTCTGCAGCCCTTCGCCCAACAGTAGCCAGCCCAGTACGGCGGTGAACACCGGCATCAGGTAGTTTGAGAGTGCAGCCTTAGCGGCGCCTAGAACGCGAATAGCGTGATTCCAGGCGAGGTAGGCGAGTAGTGAGGCAAAGACGGCGGTGTAGCCGATAGCGGCGAGGTTATGCGCCGTCAGGCTGAAGTGTGCACCCTGGGCCAGTTCATACAGGTAGAACGGCAAAATCAACGGTACGCCCAGCAGCATCAGCACACCGAGCAGGGCCAGCGGCGGAATCGGCAGCAGGTGGGCAGCCCAGCGCCGCAACAGCAATGAATAAAGCGCCCAATCGGCCACCGCCAGCAGCATGATCAGATCGCCCTTATTGAACGCCAGGCCGCTAAGGCTGGCCCAGCTGCCTTTGCTAATCAGCACCAGCAAACCGCACGCGGCTACCGCCATACCCCACCAAGCGCGTCGATGTGGCCACTCGCCGAGGAGTAGGCCGGCACCAATAAAGGTCATCAGCGGCAAACAGGTATTGACCAAGGTGATGTTGATCGCAGCGGTGGTTTGCGCGGCAGCATACAACAGGCTGTTGTAGGCGGCGATACCGACGCCAGCGAGCACCAACAAGCGCCAACCAGCCGCGCGCAGCTCAGTGCGATGTAACCACAGCGGCTTGGCTACAAAAGGCAGCAACAGCACGAGTGCCAGGCTCCAGCGCCAGAAAGACAAGGCAAACGGCGGGATCTCACCGGCAAATGCCCTAGCCACCAACGCATTACCAGACCAGCAGAGGGTTGCCAGCACAAGACCGGCCAGCGCTATACGCACGGAAGATTGCATAGCCTAACGCTGCCCGAGCGGACGCAGGCGGTATTGCGGCGGTAATTGCTCCATGCCGCTGACTGCCACATTAAGGTTCTTCCAGCGGCCATCCTTGATGCCGTAGATGCAGCCATGCACCGACAGCGACTGACCGCGGTGCCAGGCGTTCTGCACGATAGTGGTATGGCTGACGTTGGCCACCTGCTGAATCACGTTGAGTTCGCATAGGCGGTCGACCTGTTCTTCCTCGCTGGGCAATTGCGCCAGGTGCTCGCGGTGCTCGTAGTACAGGTCACGAATGCTGCGCAGCCAACCATCAATCAGGCCGAGCTGGCCGTCCTGCATCGAGGCGCGCACGCCGCCGCAACCGTAGTGGCCGGTGACCAGGATATGTTTGACCTTGAGCACATCCACCGCGTACTGGATCACCGACAGACAGTTGAGGTCGGTGTGCAGCACCACGTTGGCCACGTTGCGGTGCACGAACAGATCGCCCGGTAGTAAACCGACAATCTCGTTGGCCGGCACGCGCGCATCGGAACAACCGATCCACAGGTATTCCGGCACCTGTTGCTGGGCCAGCTTTTCAAAGAACTCAGGGTCTTCCTCTTTGATCGCCTCCGCCCAACGTGCGTTGTTATCGAAGAGGTGCTGTAGATCGCTCATGGTTCATTCCCGGGTTCGTCGATGCGCACCATAGGAGCGCCACGGGCTTTTGACAAGCATGTGCGCCCTGCCGTCACAGCCGACCGACTCAGGTTCGACGGCGGCGCAGCAGCCAGATTATCAGCAGCACGCCCGCCAGCATCACCAGGCTCACGCCCCACTGCAGCGCTCCGGCATAGCGATACAGATCAGCCGGCTGCAGGCTCGGCTCACGCCGCATGCGTGGCTCGGCTGCTGCGCCCTGAGTCGGAATATCGGCCAAGCCGTCGCCATCCAGGTCAGGCAGGCTGCGAATATGGTCGAGCAGTCCCTGCCACTCCTTGTACTCCTGCACGCCGGGCTGCTGCGGGTCAGCATCGATGATCGCTGCCTTGAGCGCGGCGAGCGGCTGCCCCTGAGCATTCTTGGGCTGCACGCTGAGCAAGCCCTTGGTCAAGTCACTGACCAGCCAGGTGAAGCTGCCCACGTAGCTGGTCGCACCAATGCTATAGAGCCGCTGATCGGCCAGATCCAATGGCGTGTAGCCCTTGAGCGGGTCACCCAGTTCAATCCGGCTGACCCGGTCAAACGGCACGCGCCAGGGGTTGTAGCTAAAGCGCAGCCCCGACACCCGCGGGTAATAGCTTTTACTGGCACGCACTTGATACGCCAGCAGCAACACCTCAAGCAGACTTTTCATCTCCTGACCGCTGACATACACCTTGATCAGCGGATAACCCGGCGCATCATCGAACTCCCCCACACCCAGCGGGGCGATGCGAAACAAGTCAGACACCGATTGCACGCCATCGCGGCCCTGAATCAAATTGTCGCGGATGGTGCCATTGCCGGTGAAGGACACATCGCTGCCCGTGGCATGGCGCAGGGCATCGGTGACCAGATTGCCGAGGATCGGGTCGTCGTACTCGCGGGTCAGGGTCTTATCGACCTTGGCCAGCGGCTGATCGAAGGTGTAACCCTTGGGGGCCAGCATCTGCGCGCTGACGATCTGTTTAAAATCCTCAATCTTGGCGGTGATCGTAGCGCTGCCGGCAATCTGGTCGTTGATTGGGTGCAGCTGGTAATCGACAACCTGCGGCTTGCCGTCCGCCGGCAGACGCATATGCAGCTCGCCCAGGTGCTGAATCTCCGAGCCGGCCTGCATCACTGGCGTACGCCCGTTGACCAGCACAGGTTGCGCCAACGCCGTGTGCGAGTGACCGCCGACCACGATATCGATGCCAGGCACCTGCTCGACCAGCTCAACCTCCTCACCGCGCCAGCTGCCATCTTCCTGCTGCACCACGCCCATGTGCGAGAGCAAAATCACCACCTCGGCGCCCTCCTCGCGCAGCTTGGCAACCATGGTCTGAGCGGTCGCGACCGGGTCGGCAAACACCGCCGGTTTGATCATCGGGCTGACCGCTACGGCGTTGTTACCGAGCAGGCCGAACAGACCAAAGCGGATGCCGCCCTTGTCGATCAACTTGTACGGCGCAATGAGCCCAGCTTCAACGTGCGCCTGTAGGCTGTCGTCTTCCGTGCGCGCAGGATCAAAGCCAAGGTTGCTCGACAGCAAAGGCAGCAGCGCATCGCCCTTGATCTTGTACGCCGCGCTGATCATCGCAGCCAAGCCGGCTGGGCGAAAATCGAACTCGTGGTTGCCCAAGGTCGCGGCGTCGTAACCCAGTTCGGTCATCAGGCGCAGCTCGCCGCCGGTTTCGCGGGTCACGGTATGAAACAGCGTGCCCATGCTGAAGTCGCCACCGTCGAGTAGCAGCACCGGTTGCTCGCCGGCCGCGGCGCGGCGCTGCTCCAGCAAGGTAGCCAGACGCGCGACGCCGCCTACGGTATCGTCATCACCGATAGTGGCGGGGGAATATTCGTTGTTCGGGCCGAAGCCGAGCAGGCGCGACTGCCAATCGTTGGTGTGCAGGATGGTAAAACTGCGCTCGACGCTGGAGGCCTGAGCGGCGGCAAATAGACAAGACACCGCGAGCAACGCAGCAGACAAGCGCATGACAAATCCTTAGGCAGTGGGCCGGGCACAGCGGCCGCTGAGGGCCGCGCTTCAGTATGCGACAAGCCCTGCGTCAGGTCAGCGGCGGATCACGCCGCGCGCGTTAGCCAATTGTGTCAGCGCCTGGCGCGAGGGGCGCGATAGGCTAAACCGTTCAACGCCATTCGCGGCTAAAGCCCCTCCCAAAATCGAGACTTCAAGGGTGATGCGGCGCTAGTCGAACAGCGGGCACACCATCACCAAGGCATCTTCACGACCACCGACGGCCGGGTAGTAATCACGACGTCTACCGACTTCGTTAAACCCGTAGCGTTCGTAGAGGCGATAAGCCGCCTGATTGCTCGCGCGCACTTCAAGGAAACAGTCATTGGCACCCTGCGCCTGGGCTTGCTGCATCAAGTGCTCAAGCAACTTAAGGCCAAGGCCGCGGCCCTGGCTTTCCGCCTTGACGGTGATATTGAGCAGGTGCGCCTCATCCAAGATGATCTGGATCACGCCGTGGCCGACTTGCTGCTCGCCCTCAAACATCACCCAGCAGTTATAGGACGTCAGGCTGTCGGTAAAGATGCCGCGCGTCCAGGGGTGGCTAAAGGCGGCGTATTCAATTTTCAGCACCGCATCGATATCCGCCGCGGTCATTGGGCGGAAGCTGATTGCATCACTCATTCAGGTTGACTCGACAAGCGTTAGGAACCGCGGCCCACAGGCCGGGAAAAGATGTATTCACGTAGCCGCCAACCAGCGCTGGCGCACGCGGCGCATGGCATGCCACAGCTCACGCTTGCGCGCGGGCTCATCCATCAGCAACTCCAGGCCTGGCAATGCCCAGGCTGCGCCGAGCCCTTCAACCTGCAACTCGCGGTTGTATGCATCGGCATCCGCCTCACCGGCAAAGCGAATGGCCGGCAAACCGACCAGCCACAGGCAGCTGCACGGTTCCTGCTCTTCCAGGCGTGCGCCGACAAAGCTCTGCACAAACTCCAGCGCAGCGTCTGGGCCTTGGTCAATCTGCCCGCGCACCAGCAGCGGCCAGCGCACCGGCTCGCCAATCAACTGCGGGCTGTCCGGCAAGCCGGCGGCGCGCAGCAGATCCTTGAGCAGCAGATAAGCCGGATCACGCCCTTGTAGTGGCTCGCCAGTGGGCAGTTCGACCAGCACCGCACAGGCACCGGCACGTAACAGTTGCAAGGCAAAACGTGGCGGCGTAACAGGGGCAGGCTTTGGCTCAGCACTCTCGGACTCGCCCTCAACAACCGGGGCTACGGCCTGACGCGCCACAACAGTTGGCCGTGGCACTTCAATTTTCGCCCGCACAACTGCCAGCTCTTCGGCGGCCGGCGGCACATACGCCGGTGCTGCTTCAGCCACCCGCTGACGTTCTACTGGCGCGGCCAGCGCGGGTGGCTCAAGTTCAGGCGCAGCCTGCGTTTGCAGCAACTCCGGGCGCGAGGGTGCTGCAAACGGCAGCTCCACACGCGGCAGCCAGCTGACCACCTGCATGGCGCTCAGGTAGGCACGACGACGCAGCTCTGTAATCAAACGTCAGCCGCCTGTGGGTGGGCTTTTTGCCCGGCCTGCATCAGGTTCAGCGCATTGATATAGGCCTTGGCCGAGGCCACCAGAATATCGGTGTCGGCGCCATTGCCGTTGACGATACGCCCGCCCTTCTCCAGGCGCACGGTTACCTCGCCTTGCGAGTCGGTACCCTGGGTGATGGCGTTGACCGAATACAGCTGCAGGTTGGCGTCAGAGCTGGCGACCGACTCAATGGCTTTGAAGATTGCATCCACCGGCCCCGAGCCCTGAGCGCTGGCGTTGTGCTCGGCCCCCTCAACGCTGACCACCACCTGGGCCTGCGGCACTTCGCCGGTTCTGCTGGCCACGTCCAAGGTGATCAGCTTGAAATGCTCCGGCGCTTCTTCGGCCAGGGTGTCGGAGACCAGCGCCTGCAGGTCTTCGTCGAAAATTTCGTGTTTCTTGTCAGCCAGGTCTTTGAAACGGGCGAAGGCGGCATTCAGCTCGGCTTCACCTGCCAGGACGATCCCCAGCTCATCCAGGCGCGAGCGGAAGGCGTTACGCCCGCTCAATTTGCCCAGCGACAGCTTGTTGGTGTGCCAGCCGACCGACTGCGCGGACATGATCTCGTAAGTCTCGCGGTGCTTGAGCACGCCGTCCTGGTGAATGCCCGACTCGTGGGCGAAGGCGTTGGCACCGACAATGGCCTTGTTCGGCTGCACCGGAAAACCGGTGATACCAGAAACCATGCGCGAGGTGCTGAGGATGTGCGGCGTGTCGATGCGTGTGTGCACGCCGAGCAGGTCTTCGCGGGTTTTGATCGCCATAACGATCTCTTCCAGCGCGGCGTTACCGGCGCGCTCGCCCAAGCCATTGATGGTGCACTCGACCTGACGCGCACCCGCCACCACGGCAGCCAGGGAATTGGCCACTGCCAGGCCCAGATCGTTGTGGCAATGCACGGAGAACACCGCCTTGTCGGCGTTGGGCACGCGGTTGAGCAACTGGCGAATAGTCTCGGCGTACTGGTGCGGAATCGCATAGCCAACCGTGTCGGGAATGTTGATCGTCCGTGCGCCGGCATCGATGGCCGCCTCGATGATGCGGCAGAGGAAATCGATTTCCGAGCGACCGGCGTCTTCGCAGGAGAACTCAACATCACTACACAGGTTGCGCGCACGCTTGATCGCATGCACGGCCTGCTCGACCACCTGATCCGGCTGCATGCGCAGCTTGTGCTGCATATGGATCGGGCTGGTGGCGATAAAGGTGTGGATACGCCCGCTGTTGGCGCCCTTGAGCGCTTCGGCGGCGCGGTCGATGTCTGCATCCAGCGCGCGGGACAGGCTGCACACGGTGCTGTCCTTGATGCTCTCGGCAATCGCCTTGACCGCGGCGAAGTCACCCGGGCTGGCGATGGCGAAACCGGCCTCGATCACGTCGACGCGCAAGCGCTCCAGGGCCTTGGCGATGCGCAGCTTTTCCTCACCGGTCATGGATGCGCCAGGGCTTTGCTCGCCGTCACGCAGGGTGGTGTCGAAAATAATGACGCGGTCGTTGCTGCTCATGCTGGTGTCCTCACGGAGTCGCAGATGCACAGGCCCGACGCTGGGGCCCATGTCGATAGGCGTTGATTGTCGCGTGAAACGCCGCGGGCGGGAAGCGCGGAGCGCATCGATACCACGTCGCGGCTAAAGCCCCTCCCACACCTTAGAAAGCAAAACGCCCGCCGAAATGGCGGGCGTTTTGCTTGGATAGCGCTGATGGGTATCGCTTCGCTCAACCCATCCTACGGTCTGATTGAGCGAGCTAGAGCGAGACAAGGCGCTACGTAGTAACAGCCTTCAGCTGGTCAAAAACGGCGGGAAAGCGGAGTGTAGTTTTGTACATGAGCATTACTCGCTTCGCTCGTCCTTCGGGCCGGCCTAAAGGCCGTTCGGTGGCAAGCCACCGTTCCCGCCCGTTTTTAACGCAGCAGGGCCGACGCGCAGCCAATCAGAGGGCTTGATCCCAGGGGCGGTCGCCGTTGGCGTCCTTGATCCGGGTCGGCAGGCCCATCACGTCCAGCAGCTTGAGGAACGGCTCGGCCGGCAGTTCTTCGACGTTAGCCATGCGCGCCACATCCCAGTCGCCACGCGCGACCAGCAGTGCTGCGGCGACCGGCGGTACGCCAGCGGTGTAGGAAATGCCCTGGCTGTCGGTCTCGACATAGGCGTCTTTGTGGTCGGCGACGTTGTAGATAAACAACTCGGCCGGCTTGCCGTCTTTGGTGCCTTTGATCAAATCGCCAATGCAGGTCTTGCCGCTGTAGCCAGGCGCCAGCGAGGATGGATCCGGCAACACGGCCTTGACCAGTTTCAACGGCACCACATCCAGGCCTTCGGCGGTTTTCACCGGCTGTTCAGACAGCAGCCCCAGGCTGTTAAGTACGGTAAACACGTTGATGTAGTGCTCACCGAAGCTCATCCAGAAACGCACATTGGGTACGTTCAGGTGCTTGGACAGGGAATGCACTTCGTCATGCCCGGTCAAATACAGATTCTGCTCGCCGACCACTGGGAGGTCGTCGGTGCGTTTGACTTCAAACATTGTGTTGCTGGTCCACTGGCTGTTCTGCCAGCTCCAGACTTGGCCGGTGAATTCACGGAAATTGATTTCCGGATCGAAATTGGTGGCGAAGTACTTGCCGTGCGAACCGGCGTTGACGTCGAGGATGTCGATCGACTCGATGCTGTCGAAGTACTGTTGCTGCGCCAGGGCAGCATAGGCATTGACCACGCCTGGGTCGAAACCGACACCGAGGATCGCAGTCACACCTTTATCCTGGCATTCGGCCAGGTGCTTCCACTCATAGTTACCGTACCAAGGCGGCGTTTCGCAGACCTTGCCCGGTTCTTCGTGAATGGCGGTGTCGAGGTAGGCGGCGCCGGTATCCATGCAGGCGCGCAGCACCGACATATTAAGGAAGGCCGAGCCGACGTTGATGACGATCTGCGATTCGGTTTCGCGGATCAGTGCTTTGGTTGCTTCGATATCCAGCGCATTCAGGGCATAGGCCTGGATTTCGGCTGGCTGCTTCAAGCTGCCTTTAGCCTTTACGCTGTCGATGATGGCCTGGCATTTGGAGATGTTGCGCGACGCGATAGCAATCCGACCGAGTTCGTCGTTGTGCTGCGCGCACTTGTGGGCCACCACCTTGGCGACACCTCCTGCACCAATGATAAGAACGTTCTTTTTCAATTTCTTTATTTCTCCTTCAAGTGTTAGCTAGCAGAACCTGCCCACAGGTTTGTGAACACGCAGAGCGCCTCAAGATAGGCTGGACAGATAATCATCAAAGCCAAACTCGCGAACCACTTCGACGCTGCCGTCGAGTTGCTTCACCACGATGGACGGCATTTTCAGGCCGTTAAACCAGTTTTTCTTAACCATGGTGTAACCCGCTGCGTCGATAAACGACAGACGATCGCCGATGGTCAGCGGACGATCGAATTGGTACTCACCGAAAATGTCGCCCGCCAGGCACGACTTGCCGCACACCATGTAGGTGTACTCGCCGTTGCAGGGCTCCATCTTGGCGTTGAGCCGGTAGATCAACAGATCGAGCATGTGCGCTTCGATGGAGCTGTCGACTACGGCCAGATGCTTGCCGTTGTAGAGGGTGTCGAGCACCGTGACTTCCAGCGAGGAACTCAGGGTGATGGCTGCTTCGCCCGGCTCCAGATACACCTGCACGCCGAAGCGCTCGGAGAAGGCCTTGAGCCGCGCACAGAACTGATCCAGCGGATAGTCGTCGCCGGTGAAGTGAATACCGCCGCCGAGGCTGACCCACTCAACCTGCTGCAGCAGGTGACCGAAGCGCTCCTCGATGGTGGTCAGCATCTGGTCAAACAGTTCGAAACTGCCGTTCTCACAGTTGTTGTGGAACATAAAGCCGCTGATCTTATCCATCACCGTGGCGATCTTTTCCGGGTCCCATTCGCCAAGACGGCTAAATGGCCGGGCCGGGTCGGCCAGCAGGTAATCAGAACTGCTCACCTGCGGGTTGACGCGCAGGCCACGCACCTTGCCGGCGGAGGCGTCAGCAAAGCGCTCTAGCTGACCGATGGAGTTGAAGATGATCTTGTCGCAATTGGCGAGCATCTCGGGGATTTCATCATCTGCCCAGGCCACGCTGTAAGCGTGAGTTTCACCGGCGAACTTCTGCCGACCGAGCTTGAGCTCGTACAGCGACGACGAGGTGGTGCCGTCCATGTACTGCTGCATCAGGTCGAACACCGACCAAGTGGCGAAGCACTTAAGCGCGAGTAGCGCCTTGGCGCCTGAATGCTCACGGACATAGGCGATCTTTTCCAGATTACCCAGCAGCTTTTGCTTGTCGATGAGGTAGTAAGGTGTCGTGATCATCTCGGTGCCTATGCAAGGTCGGCAGGCAGGCAATCAGCAGTGCTGACCCCTCCCCAAAAAGTGGGGGCGAATTGTGCCGACAACCGGCGCATATCGAAAGAGCAAGGGGGGTATTTCGTCGATTACCTGTCCACTATTGGCACATGCCGATAATCCCCGCCGACCATGCAGCGGCGCCCACACGGCAAACAGGGTGCCGGCGGGCGATGACAGCGACATGACAAACGGCTAGGGCGCAGCCGATAACTGACACTCAAGACTTGGCCATGGCATGCAGTACAATCGCCACTTTTTCGCGCCAAGCCCACGCAGCGGATGCCCCGATGATTGATCCCAAGCGCGTACTGCGCGCCCTTGCTGAACACTGGACGTTACTCGAGCCGCTCTGTGAGCGCTTCGATACCGGCACCCTGAGCTTGGTGGAACTGCGCCTGCAGCTCAGTACCCAGCTGCCTGAAGGCACGCCAACCGATGTCACCGCCCTGCTCGACCAATGGATCCGCCTGGATATCCTGGTGCCGGTGGCCAAAAGCCCGAATCGCTTCGAGCTAAACGCGCAGATCCACGACTTCCTCGCCTACCTGCGCCGCGAGCATCGCCTAGGCCTGTGCCTGGAGATCGAAGCTTACCTGCGCCACCTGGAGCGCCTGGCCGGTTATATCAAAGACGCCTTTGAAGTCCGCGACGCACCCGATTTGGCCCGCCAACTGCGCCTGCTCGACATGCGCGTACGCGATGTATTAAAGAAGCTGGCCAATGACGAGCAAGCCCTGGTCGCCGTGGCCGAGCGAGCCAAGACCAGCGACCGGCAGATTCCGCTGCGCCAGCGTTACGCCGAGGTGCTGGCCACCTGGGACGAATACGTCGAACCGATGATCCAGCTGGTGGCCGCCGACGGTGCCTTTGAGCAAGGCGTGTACCGCGTCGAGCACGTTCTGCTGCGCCTGCTCGGCGAACAGCAGCGCCTCGGCCAACTGGTGGATGATGACCTGCTGCTGCGTACTCACGCTCGCATTCTGGAAATGCAGACCACCGCCCAGCTAACCCTGCGCCGCGCCCGTGAACTGCTGCTGCCACTGCGTGAAGAAGCGCGCCGGCACAACGCCGTAACCCGTGGCGCGGCGCTGGCACTGGCAGCAATCCGTAAAAAGGGTCTGGACGCCGTACCGCAGGCGTCCTTGCCGCTGTTCAGTCGTCCGCAAAGCACCTTTCTCGGCACCGCCTCGCAGGTTGAAGCTTACGTCTACGCCCTGGCCCGCTTCGAGCCCAAGCCGGCGCAATTCCCCAAAGCGCACAGCAGTCGCAAGGGCGAAGCCCCGCGCGCACCGCGCACTGCACGGGAAATGATCGAACGCTGCGAGCAAGCCCTGCCGCTGCCGGACCTGATGATCTGGCTACTGGAGCAGGAACCCGAAGGCGCGACCGACGAACTGCTCTACTGGTTCTCGCGCCTCTCGCGCGACAGCCGCTTCCAGCGTGAGCGCCTTGAGCGCCGCGACTACCTCACCCGTGAGCATCAGGTCAGCCTGAGCTCCTTTGCTCTAGTGGGTCGCCCCGATGCTTAAGCCCTGCGTAGGGTGGACAACGCTCTGCTTGTCCACCATTGACCACCCCGAACTCCCAGGTGGAAAACGCTTCGCAGTTTTCCACGGGGCGGCCATCCGCCCTACGACCTCCCATGAGCAACGCGCATGAATATCGACCTGAAAGAACTGACCCAGCTTGCGCCGATCTTCCGCGAGCTGTTCAAGGGTTACCACATCAGCCGCAGCAACCCAGAGCTGTACACCCAGCTGGCCGGCCAGCAGGATGCCTACCGCGCCCTGTTCAAAGCCCTGGGCTATGAGCTGACCTGCGACAGCCGTGGCTTCTATTACTTCGTGCCCGAGCAGATGGGCGCGCAGGTCAACAAGACCGCCCAGCGTCTGGCACTGTTCACCTTCATCCTGGTGGAACATCTGGCTGACCAAGGCCGCGACCCGCTGGCCGTACTCGACGGCGGCAGCCTAGGCCGCGATGAATTGCCGGCACTGCTGGAAAAATACCGCGACCTGTTCCTCCAGGCTGAAGTCACCAGCGTTGAGGAGCTGGAAGAAAAAATCATGCGCCGCCTGACTCAGCTCGGCTTTGCCAGCGAAGACAACGGCATCTACCGCTTCCTCGCGCCCATGCACCGCTTCCTTGATGTGTGCCTGAGTGTGCAGCAAGACCGCGACCTGGCCGCCACCCTGCACAGCAGCCTGCCGCTACCGACGCCCGTGCTGCTCGACGATGAGGCCGAGGACGAGATCATCAGCCTCGCCGAAGACCCGGCCGATGAGTCCGAAGAAGACGCCCTGGCCCGTGCTATGGCCGAAGAACGTGACGCCCAGGAGACCCGCGCATGAGCCAGGAACGCTACGGCATCCGCCGCTTCGCCCTATTGAATACCGCCGGCTACAGCCTCGGCCTGTTCCCGCTGGAGCACCCGTTGTCGGTGTACGGCGCCAACAACCTCGGTAAATCCGCCTCGATCAACGCCCTGCAATTCCCGATTCTGGCGCGCATGTCAGACATGAGCTTCGGCAAGTACAGCCTGGAACAGTCGCGCAAGTTCTACTTCGCCAGCGACACCAGCTACATCCTCGTCGAAGTCGCCCTGCCCCACGGCCCGCATGTGATCGGCGTGGCCGGGCGCGGCCCCGGCGGCGGTTTCGGTCACCAGTTCTTCGCTTATCAGGGCACTCTGGAGCTTGAGCACTACCAGAAGAACGGAACCTGCCTGCGCCAGCGCGAGCTGTTCAACAACCTTGAGCGCGAAGGTATCAAGGCCTACGAACTCAAGCCTGATGAACTGCGCCGCCTGCTGGTTGGCGGGCATACCTCGATTCCGCTGGACCTGACCTTGATCCCTCTACGTTCCACCAGTGAACAAAGCCTGAAGACCTTCCGCGCACTGTTTATCAACCTGCTGCATATGCGCGAGATCACCGCCGCCAAGCTCAAGCAGCTGTTCCTCGATGCCTTCGAGCACAGCCTGCGCTCGGGCAGCGTCGACTACATTGCGGCCACCGAAGAAGCCTTCCGCGACGTGCGCCGCATGGAACAGGACTATCAAGCGTTGGTCACTGCCGGCCCGCTGATCGAAGCCCTGGCTGCCGGCGTCAACCAACGCGAACTGCTGCGCGGCAAACTGCACCGCATCTCGCCACTGCTCGACTCGCTGCTCGGCACCTGGCAGGACTACGCCGGCGCACGCCGCGAAGAGCTTGTGATCCAGGCCGAGCATTACCGTGGCGAGCAGGACGGCCTACAGCAGGAACAACGCGGCGGCACCCAGGAGCTGATGCGCATGGAGCGCGAAATCAGCGAAATCCAACGCTGGCTCGGCGAGCTATCGGTGCTGAAAAACCGCTTCGCCCTGGTCACCGACGCTAAGGTGCTGGAAGAACAGTTGCTGGTTGCCAAGGATGCCCACGACGAACTCGCCGGTGCCTTGGCGCAGTCGCGGCAGTTCTCCGCCGAGGACCTGGACGAGCGCTTGCGTGATCTGGAAAAACGCCTGAAATCGGTCAAGCAGCAACTCGAGCACGCCGACAACAACAGCTACTCACGCCTGCGTGAAGAGTTCAGCCAGCAGGACGTTGACCGTCTGATGCGCCTGTTCAATGGCCAACTGTTCAGCCTGCCGTTGGGTGAAAAAGGTATTCAGGTTGCCGAGGGTGACGCCTGGGTGAAATCCCTGGAAGCCATTCTCGACGGTTTTAAAGGCGAGCACTTCGAGGTGCCGGGCCTGAGCATCGACCTGTCGTCTATCGAACCACCGGCCCTACAAGCGCTGGCCGACCGTGCCGCCCTGCGCGATCAGAAAGACCGCCTCGACCGCGAATACAAACAGCTGAAAACCCAGCAGGCCGTCGCTGCCGACCGCGCCGCAAGCAAGGCCCAGGCCGAACAGTTTTACCAAGCGGTGCTGGACGCCCAGAAAGCGTTGGAAGACTTCCGCAAAAGCCAGACTCTGGCCGTTGAAGAACCACAGAAACTTGAGCAACTGGCACAACTGGAGGCCGCCCAGGACGAGCTCAAACGCACCTCGGATGCCTTTACCGAGCGCGTACAGCAGCTCTCCGCCAAGCTGCAACTGGTCGGCCGCCAACTCGCCGACCTGGAAGCCAAGGAACGCACCTTGGAAGACGCCCTGCGCCGCCGCCAACTGCTGCCGGCCGACCTGCCCTTCGGCACACCGTTTACCGACCCGGTGGACGACAGCCTGGACAACCTGCTGCCGCTGCTCAATGACTACCAAGACGCCTGGCAAGGCCTGCAACGTGTGGACGGCCAGATCGAGGCGCTGTACGCGCAAGTGCGCCTCAAGGGCGTGGCCAAGTTCGACAGCGAAGATGATGTCGAGCGCCGCCTGCACCTGCTGGTCAACGCTTATGCCCACCGCCAGGACGAAGCCATCACCTTAGCTAAAGCGCGCCGCGCCGCGGTTACCGATATCGCCCGCACCCTGCGCAATATCCGCAGCGACTACGACAACCTGGAGCACCAGCTGGCGCTGTTCAACCGCGAGATCAACAAGCGTCAGGTCTCCAACCTTGAAAGCTTCCGCATCGTCCTCGCGCCGAACAAGGATGCACTTAAGCATATCGACCAGATCATCCACAGCGCCGGTCAGTACGAAGAAGGCGAAACCCTCTCGGTGTTCGACCTGCAGCAAAGCAGCGATCAGGACAGCAAGAACGAAGAAGCCAAGGACTACCTCTCACGCCTGGTGGCCGCCAACCATAACCAGTTGGGTTTGAAGGACCTGTTCGAACTGGCCTTCGAAATCACCAAGGTGCATGGCCAGCCGGTGATTCACACCGACATCGATGGTGCCGCGTCCAACGGCACTACCATGACCATTAAGGCGCTGACCAACATGTACCTGTTGCTGCACCTGATGGACCGCGACCAGGCCGGTAAGGTGCGCTTGCCCTACTACCTGGACGAGGCGGCGGATATCGACGAGAAGAACCAACAGGCGTTGATCGAGACCAGCCTGCAACTGGGCTTTGTGCCGATCCTGGCTTCGGTTAAGCCGCAGGTCTCAGCCCACGTGGCCATCGACCTGGAGGGTGGCAGCGGGCCGAATGGCATCTATATCGACGAAGCGGATTGGAAATATATTCAGCGCCGCGACAGCGACAAGGCTAACGTCGAGCCGACAAACGCAACAGCCGAACCGGCCTAACGCCTAGGGTGGGTGAGCGGCGCAGGCGCGCTTCGTCGATGTAACGAAGACGCCTGACGCCGCGTAACCCAACAAGCGGATGCACGTCAGGACACTCAAAAACCACAAGGGCCGCTATTGCGGCCCTTGTGGTTTATTGCCCCAGCGCTATCTTCGGCGCCCAGCGTAACCACTCCTCGTTCACCTCATCGTGCAGGGCAAAGGTCTGCCCAGGCCGCGCCGGGCCACCCATCTGCGGGTTATCCGGCGAGGCGAAGGCAATACCGCCTTCCAGCAAAGCCTCCAGCGACTCAGTACGCACTTTTACACCGCTAAACAACCCAGCATCCACACCAATGCCGCTGGCGTTCCAGAAGCGGCTCGCGCTGCGCACCAACGGCGCATAACGTGGCTCGATCAAAATATGGATCAGCACCCGATCCGATGTCGGGCCCAGCTCGAAATGGGTCACTTTGCCCACCGGCACTTCACGGTAGCTGACCACCACACCCGGTTTGATCGAGCCCCGACGCGCTGCACTCAGCACCAAACGTAACCCCTGCTCACGGGCATTCTGCGTCGGAGCAGACTCAGCCGCAGTGAAGCTGGTTTGTACCGCACCGGCTTTATTCGCGGGACGCACCTCTAAGTATTGCCCGCTGACCAGGGTCTCCAGATTAGCCGCACGGGTCAGACTGACCTCCGGCTTGACCACCCAAAACTGGGTGCCTGCACGGGCAATCTGTTTAGTGGCCTGGGTCACACGTGCATGCAAAATTACCGCCTGCAAATCATCCGTCAGCTCAATGCGCTCGACCTTACCCACATCAAGTCCCTTGTAACGAATCGCCGTGCCCTCACTCAGGCCGTCACCACGGGGGACGCGTATGGTCAGTGCGACACCTTTCTCCAGGGCACTGTCCTGGCTGCTGTACAGGGTGAAACGCTGTACCCGCTTACCACTTTTCGCGGCCTGGGGATTGGGTGTTTCAAACGCAATACCGCCTGCCAGCAACGTCTGCAACGACTCACTCTTAACCTCGACACCGGACAGCCCACCTTTCAGGGTAATACCGCTGGCATTCCAGAAACGCGTGCTGCTGTTAACCAGGTGCGCATACTCAGGCTCAATGTGCACGCCAAACGCCACTTGCTTGTTATTCCGTGACAGTTGGTAACTCTGCACTGAGCCGACTTTAAGTTGCTTGAACAAGATCGGGCTCCCGACCTCCAAAGAACCGCGCACGTCGCTAAACAGCACCAAATGCAAGCCAGGAGATGCCAGATCAAGGGGCGGCGCCTTGGCTCTGGCGACAAAGTCACGCTGCGGCGCTGCGCCCTGCTCACCCGGGCGAATTGCAATGTAATTGCCTTTGACGAGCGCTTCGAGCCCGGTAATACCCGCCAGGGATATGGACGGTTTAACCATCCAGAAGTCAGTACCTTCGACCAGATAATCTTCAGTGCGCGGGTCGAGCATCAACTCAACCTGAGCGCCACTGAGGTCATCATCAACCTTAAAGGTCTTCAGGTGACCGACCTGAATGCCCTTGTACATAACAGGCGTACGCCCCGGCTCCAGACCATCAAACTCATGCAGTTTCAGCGATACGCGAATGCCAGCCTGGGCACTGTCGAAATCTTCATAGAGACGAAATGGCAGGCTTGGGTCAGTCGCCGGACTGTCCTTACGATGCTCGGGAGTGGCGAAAGCAATCCCCCCGGCAACAATGCTTGCCAGCGACTCCGTGCGCACTTTTATGCCTGAGAGGCCAGCGTCGATGGATACACCGCTGGCATTCCAGAAGCGCGTATGTTTACGCACCAGAGGCGCAAACTCTGGCTGGATGAAAATTTTCACCTCGATAAGGTTCTGGTCTTCAACCAGGGCATAACTCTTTACTCGCCCCACCTGAATCTGTTTGTAGAAAACCGGGCTGTCCCTATTCAACGAGCCAAGCCGGTCGGCCTTGAGGGTTAGGTGCAAACCCGGAACTGTGTCAGCCAGTGGAGGCGGCTCGCTCAGCGCAGTGAATTCGCGCGTAGGCTCACCATCACCGGGGCTGGCAGTGATGTAGTTACCCGAAACCAGAGTTTCCAGCCCGGTGATACCGGCCAACGAAACGCTCGGTTTAACCAACCAGAAACGGGTATTGGTACGCAGGTGCTGCTCAACGCGTTTGTCCATTTCAAGGGTCGCACGCACACCACGCTGCTCGCCGCTGTCCTCCAACTGCAAAGCCGTGACCTTACCAATCGGCATGCCCTTGAAGATCACCTCAGTTTTGCCCGGCTGAATGCCATCACCACTGTCGAACATCACCTCGATCTCGATACCGGCTTCGTTATAGGCGCGCCACCCCAGCCAGCCGCCAATCAGCAGAGCAATGAGCGGCAATACCCAAATAGCCGACCAGTTTGAAGCGGGGCGTGTCTTAGCCAACGGCAAGTCATTCATGGTCGTCATCCGAATCCGTGTTGTCCCATATCAAGCGAGGGTCAAAAGTTAAAGCAGCCAACATGGTCAGCACCACCACACTGGCAAAAGCCATAGCCCCATAGCCAGGGACAATACTGGCTAAGCTGCCAAAATTGACAAGCGCCACCAGAATCGCGATGACGAAGATATCCAGCATCGACCAACGTCCAATCCACTCGATAAAGCGGTACATCAACACCCGCTGGCGTGGCGACATCGGTTGATGCCGCTGCACCGAATACAGCAGCAAAGCGATCCCAACCAACTTGAAGGTAGGCACCAGAATGCTGGCGACAAAGACCACCGCAGCAATGGGCAGCATGCCGTAGTTCACCAATTCGATAACACCCGACATGATCGTATCTGACTGCCCCTTGCCTAGTGAGTTGACCGTCATGATGGGCAGCAGATTAGCCGGGATATACAGCACCGCGGCTGTCAGCAGCAAAGCCCAGGTACGCGTCAAACTATTGGGTTGGCGCGCATGCACGAGCCCACCACAACGCGAGCAAAACTGTTTGCCTTGCTCAGTCTGTATGGGGTTGAGCTGATGGCATTCGTGGCAAGTCAGTAAACCGGCATCAATCGCCCGCATGCTCATCCTCCCCTGATAGAGCGTCCCAGATTTGATGCGGCGACATGGTCACCTCAAGCCAGACCTGAACCAGTAATAACGCCACAAAACACATTAGCCCGAGACCAATGCTCAGCTCTGCAAGATCGACCAGCTTCACAATGGCCACCAGAATACCCATCAGGTAAACCTCGAGCATGCCCCACTCGCGCATATGGTGATAAATGCGATAGAGCAATAAACCATAGCTGCGCCCGATATCCAGGCGGATGCTCAACAGCACCGCAAACTGACAGAGTAGCTTGAGCAGCGGTACGGCCATACTGCAGAGGAACACCACCACCGCAACGCTTTGCATACTGTTGTTATATAGGCCGAGAACACCGCTCCAAACCGTGTCATTCGAAGCCTGTCCCAACAAGTTGAGTTGCATAATCGGCAGAAAATTAGCTGGGATATATAACAGTAAAGCCGCAATCACCAATGCCATGCTGCGGCGTATAACCTGAGTACGCTGGGTGAACAACTCACACCCACAGCGTGGGCACTCAACTCGCTCACCAGCGCAAGCCTGGGGCCTGCGCAGCAACAGATCGCACTCATGGCAGGCAATAAGCTGATTAAGCTCAAGCCCGGAAAGTATTTCAGAGGATGCCGGATCGGCCATGAAAATGACTCTGATAAAGGTGCGTTAAAGCACCAAAGCTACGCACAGTTTGGTTGCCTATCAAGGCTTAGCCGCGTGGCTTAATTTTCTGTGCGCAAAGTAAAACCCCCGACCAGTTTCCTGATCGGGGGTTTTGGTGTAGGTGCTTGACGATGACCTACTCTCACATGGGGAG
>NZ_JAPPVG010000041.1:0-23655 GCF_028680365.1 Pseudomonas sp. MIL19
GCCTGAACCGCCGTGTACGGAACCGTACGCACGGTGGTGTGGGAGGACGGCGGCCGTGAGGCCGCCTCCTACCCGATGCCTGTAAACCTGGCGACCACCCTCCGAGCCGTTGCTGCGCGTCGTTAAAAATTTCTCCTGGAATTTTTTTCATATACAATCCGCGCCCCTTTCCCGCAACGGAGGCGGACAGCCTGTTTAGCTGTTACGCCCGTGGCTGATATGCAAGATACCCTGCGCATTACCGAGATTTTCTACTCGCTGCAGGGCGAGACGCGCACCGCCGGCTTGCCGACTGTGTTCGTTCGCCTGACCGGCTGTCCTTTACGTTGCCAATACTGCGACACCGCCTATGCCTTCAGTGGCGGCGAAATGATGTCGCTGGATGCCATTGTCGAGCAGGTCGCCGGCTACAAGCCGCGCTATATCTGTGTGACGGGTGGCGAGCCATTGGCGCAACCCAACTGCATTGCGCTGCTCAAGCGTCTGTGTGATGCCGGCTTTGAGGTGTCGCTGGAGACCAGTGGTGCACTCGATGTGTCGGCGGTTGATTCGCGGGTGAGTAAGGTCCTCGACCTGAAAACCCCAGGGTCGGCTGAGGTGGCGCGTAACCGCTACGAGAATATCGACCTTCTAACGCCCAATGATCAGGTCAAGTTCGTTATCTGCTCGCGTGAGGACTATGACTGGGCGGTGAGTAAGTTGATCCAGTACCGCCTGGCTGAGCGTGTGAGCGAGGTGCTGATGTCGCCGAGTCATCATGAGTTGGAGGCGCGTGCGTTGGCTGAGTGGATCATTGCCGACAACTTGCCTGTGCGCTTGCAGATGCAGTTACACAAGATTCTCTGGAATGATGAGCCGGGACATTGATATGAGCGAGAAGAAAGCGGTAATCCTGCTGTCTGGCGGCCTGGACTCGGCCACCGTGGTGGCGCTGGCCAAGGCCGATGGCTACAGCTGTTACACCATGAGTTTCGATTACGGCCAGCGCCACCGCTCCGAATTGCAGGCGGCTGAGCAGGTGGCTCGGCAGCTGGGAGTAGTCGAGCACAAGGTGATCGGTCT
The DNA here is from genome assembly GCF_028680365.1 of Pseudomonas sp. MIL19. Lineage (NCBI taxonomy): Bacteria > Pseudomonadati > Pseudomonadota > Gammaproteobacteria > Pseudomonadales > Pseudomonadaceae > Pseudomonas > Pseudomonas sp. MIL19. The sequence goes on from NZ_JAPPVG010000041.1 coordinate 1,063, forward strand.
TAATCTCAATGGTATGGGTGGCTCGGCCCTAACTGACGCCAGCATCGATGTGCCTGAAGGTCTGAGTGAAGGGATTCCGGTGACTTACGTGCCTGCGCGCAATACCGTGTTCCTTTCCCTCGCTCTGGGGTGGGCCGAGGTGCTGGGTGCGCGGGATATTTTCATCGGCGTGAATGCCGTAGACTACTCGGGCTATCCGGACTGTCGCCCGGAATTTATCGAGTCCTTTGAGCGCATGGCCAATCTGGCTACCAAGGCAGGTGTGGAGGGGCAGGGTTTTCGCATTCAGGCTCCGCTGCAGAATATGAGCAAAGCTGAAATCGCCCAGGCGGGTGTTCGGCTTGGGGTTGACTATGCGCTGACAGTTTCCTGTTACCAGGCTGATGAGCAAGGGCGTGCATGTGGTAAGTGCGACAGTTGCCGTCTGCGTGCGGCTGGCTTTGTCGCCGCAGGAATCGTTGACCCTACCCGTTATTTCTAAAATATTTTCTGCAAGGTGTTGAATTCCTGAATTAAATCAGTATTATACGCCTCGCGTCGGGTCGTTAGCTCAGTTGGTAGAGCAGTTGGCTTTTAACCAATTGGTCGTAGGTTCGAATCCCACACGACCCACCATATTTCCTTCTTCGGAAGGGCAAGAAAGCCTGAAAGTTCTGATTAAAGGAATTTTCAGGCTTTTTTTTATCTGTAATTTTTATCTCGATTACCCCACCTGCGCTGCCAGCAAACTGACGGGTATACTCGAGTTCCGCGCTGATAGACCTTCACAGGGCCTGATGACATGACGCAGATTTCCGAACGCCTATTGGTGCAAGCTCACCTCGACGCTAAGCAGCCCAAGCCGCTGACGCCCGAGCAGGAGGCTTTTTACCGTGCCGAAATCGCTGCTGAGCTAAAAAAGCAGAACGCCGTATTGGTGGCGCACTATTACTGTGATCCGGTGCTGCAGGCTCTGGCTGAGGAAACCGGTGGCTGTGTTTCTGACTCGCTAGAAATGGCCCGCTTCGGCAATCAGCATGCGGCGCAGACGGTGCTCGTGGCTGGCGTCAAATTCATGGGCGAGACGGCGAAAATCCTCAACCCAGAAAAGCGCGTGCTGATGCCGACGTTGGAGGCGACCTGCTCGCTTGATTTGGGTTGTCCGGTTGAAGAGTTCTCGGCGTTTTGCGATCAGCACCCGCAGCGCACCGTGGTGGTGTATGCCAATACCTCGGCGGCGGTGAAGGCGCGTGCCGACTGGGTGGTGACCTCCAGTTGTGCCGTGGAGATTGTTGAGCACCTGATGGATAACGGCGAGAGCATTCTCTGGGCGCCCGATCAGCATCTGGGGCGTTACATCCAGAACAAGACCGGCGCCGATATGCTGCTGTGGGATGGTGCTTGCATCGTCCATGAGGAGTTCAAGGCCAAGCAGCTGGAAGACATGAAGGCGCTGTACCCGGACGCCGCTGTTCTGGTTCACCCGGAGTCGCCAACGGCCGTGATTGATCTGGCCGATGCGGTGGGCTCCACCAGTCAGTTGATTGCCGCCGCACAAGCTTTGCCGAACAAGACCTTTATCGTCGCCACCGACGCTGGCATCTTCTACAAGATGCAGCAGCTGTGCCCCGACAAGGAATTTGTGGCCGCGCCGACTGCTGGTAACGGTGCAGCTTGTCGCAGCTGTGCACATTGCCCGTGGATGGCGATGAATACCCTGCAACGCACCCTGGCGTGCTTGCGTGAGGGCAGCAACGAGATATTCGTCGACCCGGCGCTGATCCCTAAAGCGATCAAGCCGCTCAAACGTATGCTGGACTTTACCCAGGCCGCGCGGCTCAAATTAAGCGGCAATGCTTAAACAGCCAGTATAAAAAAGCCCGGTATTCGTCGGGCTTTTTCTGTCTAGCGCAGCATCTGTTCGATGATGCGCTGCTCTTCTATCAGCTCACGTTGCCTGGCATCGATACGTGATGCCAATTGGAAGTTGTTACTGGCGCGGCGCTTGGCGAAGTCGAGTTGTTCCAGTGCCTGTTTGTAGTCGCCGACTAAGGCGAAAAACTCCCCGCGCGCTTGGTGCAGGCCGATGGTGTTGCCGCTTAGGCCGCGTACTTCTGCGACTTGGTACCACACGTCAGGATCTTTACCGCGACTTTTCAGCATCTCATCCAGGGCGCGCTCCGCCTCTTGGGTGCGTACCTGTTTCATCAGCAGATCGATATGCGCCTGATTGACGGGGTAGTTACTCGGGTAGAGGGTCAGTAACCGGGTGATTCGGCTTTGTGCGTCAGCAAGGCGGTTGCTTGCCATGTCCAGCTCAACCTGTGCCAGGTTGTAGGTCACATCGTTGGGCGAGATTTTAAGCAGCGGTTGCAGGGATTCGCGCGCCTGTTTGTATTGGCCGCTTTTCAATTGCGCAATCGCCAAGCCGTAGCGAGCGGCCTCCATGTTCGGGTTTTCATCCAGCATGCTGCGAAAGCGCTTGGCAGCGATTCCCGGTGTTTCTTCGTAGATCAACTGCACGCGCGCGCGCATCAGCTGGTAGCGCACGCTGTCGGTGGCGCCTGTGGCGGTGTACTGCTCGGCGCGGTTGCGGGTATCGGCAATGCGTGATTCTGACACCGGGTGGGTCAGGAGGAACTCCGGCGGCTTGCGGTCGTAGCGATACTGGCGCATTAAGCGCTCGAACATGCTGGGCATAGCGCGGGGGTCGAAGCCGGCTTTCTCCAGGTTGACCAGGCCGATGCGGTCGGCCTCCTGTTCGTTCTGGCGGGAGAAGCGCCGCTGCTCTTGAAGCGCCGCCGCCTGGGTCGTGGCGATTGCCGCGATGCCCAGGTCGCCGGCACCCGCGGCGGCAGCGACAATCCCGGCCAGCAGTCCGGCCATCACCGGGATCTGCATGCGTTGCTGAGCCTCAAGGCCTCGCGCGAAGTGGCGCTGCGACAAGTGCGCCAGTTCGTGGGCCATGACTGAGGCGTATTCGGCTTCGGTCTGGGCATATAAGAACAAGCCGCCATTGACCCCGACAATTCCACCGGGAGCCGCAAAGGCGTTGATCTGCGGGCTGTTGAGCAGGACGAACTCCAGGCGCCGATCTTGCAATTGGCTAGTTTCGCTCAATCGATACACGCTGGTCTCGACGAAGTCCTTGAGTTGCGGGTCATCCAGTTGGCTGACCTGGCCGCGTACCAGGCTCAGCCAGGCGCGACCTAGCTGATGCTCTTGCTGCGGTGAGACGATAGCCGAGCTGGCATCGCCAAGGGAGGGCAGATTGTTGGCCATGCCGGGGGTTGTCAGCAGGCAGGCGAGCGTCAATAAGGTCGGGCGCAGAAGGCTCATGCACAAAGCTCGTGTCGTACAAAGCCGTTACTGTAGCTGTCTGGCAGCGGTGCTGGCCAGGGTTGTGCGGTCTTGGTTATCCTTGCGGCCCTCTCGGAGTAGATAAATGACTGATATGCAATGGCGCGCCGAAGACTTCGACGCGCAACTGGACGCTTGTGGGCTCAATTGTCCGCTGCCTTTACTCAAGGCCAAGCTGGAACTCAATCGCCTCGTCAGTGGCCAGGTGCTGATGGTTGAGGCCACTGATGCTGGCTCGCAGCGCGACTTCCGTGCCTTCGCCAGCCTAGCGGGGCATGGTTTATTGCGTGAAGAGGTTGATGGCGGCGTTTATCGCTATTGGTTGCGTAAGGCCTAGCACGGTTGCAGTAAGTTTTGATTATGAGGCGGCACACATAGGGTGTCCCCCAGGTAAGGAGTCACAATGCTCAAGGTGTTTCAGGATTGGTTGCATCGCTATTTCTCTGATGAGCAGGCGGTGGTGTTGGCATTGCTGCTGATCGTCGGCTTTGCTGCCATTCTGACGCTGGGCGGCATGCTTGCACCGGTATTGACCGGTCTGGTGCTGGCGTTTTTGATGCAGGGATTGGTCAACGCGTTTGAGCGTTTGCATCTGCCGCAGGTGGCGGCGGTGTGGCTGGTATTCGCCTTGTTCATGAGCATGCTGGCTCTGTTTATGCTGGTCTTGATGCCGCTGCTTTGGCAGCAACTCAGTACGTTGTTCAATGAGCTGCCGCGCATGCTCGGTGAATGGCAGTCGCTGTTTCTATTATTGCCGGAGCGCTACCCGACGCTGATCACTGATGCGCAGGTGCTGCAGCTGATTGAGGGCGTGCGCGGCGAGGCGGGCAAGTTCGGCCAGTGGGCATTATCGTTTTCCCTGTCCAGCCTGCCGATGCTGGTCAGCATCATGATCTATCTGGTGCTAGTACCGATCCTGGTGTTCTTTTTCCTAAAGGATCGCGAGCTGATTGGGGCATGGTTTCGCGGCTATTTACCGCGTGAGCGATCGCTTATCACCCTGGTTGCGCAGGAGATGAACAAGCAGATTGCCAACTACATCCGTGGCAAGGTCATCGAGATCATCATCTGTGGCGTGGTCACCTATGTGGCGTTCGCTTACTTGGGGCTTAACTACGCGGCGTTGCTGGCATTATTTGTCGGTTTGTCAGTGGTGGTGCCGTACATCGGCGCGGTAGTCGTGACGGTGCCGGTGGCGCTGATTGGGTTGTTTCAGTGGGGCTTTGGTGACCAGTTCATTTACCTGATGGTGGTCTACGGCATCATTCAGGCACTGGATGGCAATGTTCTGGTGCCGCTGCTGTTCTCCGAGGCGGTCAACCTGCACCCGGTCGCCATCATTTGCGCGGTGTTGCTGTTTGGCGGCATGTGGGGCTTCTGGGGGGTGTTCTTTGCCATTCCATTGGCCACACTGTTCAAGGCGGTGATCGACGCTTGGCCGCGCAGCGAGTAGGTCACGCCCTAGTCTGCGGGCAATAAAAAGCCGGTCAATGGACCGGCTTTTTATTGCGTGTGCTGCTTAGGCTTTATTCAAGGCCTGGGCGGCGGCCAGAACGGCATCGACGTGCCCAGGTACTTTGACGCCTCGCCATTCCTGGCGCAGCACGCCGTCTTTGTCGATCAGAAAAGTGCTGCGGTCTACGCCGAGGTATTCCTTGCCGTAGAGCTTCTTCAGCTTTATTACATCGAATAGCTGGCAAATAGCTTCATCCTTGTCGGAGATCAGCTCGAAAGGAAACTGCTGTTTGCTCTTAAAGTTCTCGTGGGACTTCATCCCGTCGCGGGATACACCTAATACCATGGTGTTGGCTGCCTGAAACGCCGGGTAGTGATCACGAAAGCCCTGGCCTTCGGTGGTGCAGCCAGGCGTGCTGTCTTTTGGGTAGAAATAGATCACTACCTGCTGGCCCTTGAGTGCGGACAGCTCAATGGTTTGGCCACTGGTGGCCTGCGCCTGGAAGTCGGCAACTGGTGTGTCAATTGCTACGGCCATAACGTGCTCCTTACGGGGTTTGTGGGCGCCAGGGTTCTATCAGTGCGTCCAGGTTCAAGGCGTCGGCGAAATCGAGGAATTGATCGCGCAACCAGCTGATCTGCGTACCCGCGGGCAGGGTTACGGTCAGGGTGGCGTTGAGCATGGTGCCGCCGGTCTGCGGTGCTTGGTAGGTGTCGCAGGTCAGGTTCTCCAGCTCAACGTGGTGGTCGAGAAAGAACTGGCACAGCTCGTTGAGGATATCCGGGCGATAAGCCGAGCTGACGTAAGCGACATAAGGCAGTGCTTGCGGGCGGGTTTCCGACGCGGCGCTGCGAATCACGTTGACCGTGAAGCTGTGTTTCTTCGCCAGTGCTGGCAGGCTGGACTCAAGGCGAGCGAGGGCATCCCAGCTGCCGGATATCTGGAGCACCAGTGCGCTGTAATCACCATGCCGGCTAAGGCGAGTGCTGACCACGGCGCAACGATTTTCGTGGCTGGTACGGCAGAGCACATTGGTCAGCTCCATGGCGTTGGGGCCGAGGGCGCTGATAAGCAGGAATTGTTCGCGAACTGGGGGGGTGGACATGCAGCCTTCCTAAACAATAGAACGATCAGTCTGCGTGTGCAGGGCTGATCAAAGCACGAAGGGTAGCGAAAAGCACCGCTTAAAGGAATGCCAGTGGGCTAGGCGGCTGAGGAATGTGCTACCTGAACGATATTAATTGTATGTGCGTGGCCACAGTAGTTCGCCTTGTGCAAGGCAGGTGGCCCCAGTACCATTACGGCTCACTTTTTCCGGCAGGAGCAGTTGCATGATTGCGGGCAGTATGGTGGCACTGGTTACGCCCATGGATGCGCAGGGTGGTCTTGATTGGGACAGCCTGAGCAAACTGGTGGATTTCCACCTGCAGGAGGGCACCAACGCCATCGTCGCGGTCGGCACTACGGGTGAGTCCTGCACGCTTGACGTGGGCGAGCACATTGAAGTGATCCGTCGCGTGGTCGATCAAGTCGCTGGCCGTATTCCGGTGATCGCCGGCACCGGTGGCAACTCCACCCGTGAGTCGGTCGAACTGACCCGTGCGGCTAAAGAGGTTGGTGCTGATGCCTGCCTATTAGTCACGCCGTATTACAACAAGCCGACCCAGGAAGGCTTGTATCTGCACTTCCGCCATATTGCCGAGTCGGTCGCCATCCCGCAGATTCTCTACAACGTGCCGGGCCGTACGGTCTGCGACATGCTGCCAGAGACAGTCGAGCGTCTGTCCAAGATCGATAACATCATCGGCATCAAGGAAGCCACCGGTGATCTGCAGCGTGCTCAAGAAGTACTGGAGCGTGTTAGTAAGGACTTCCTCGTTTACTCCGGTGACGATCCCACCGCTGTTGAGCTGATGCTGATGGGTGGCAAGGGCAATATTTCCGTTACTGCCAACGTTGCTCCGCGCGCGATGAGCGACCTGTGCGCTGCTGCCATGCGCGGTGAAGCGGCTATTGCCCGCGCTATTAACGACCGCTTGATGCCGCTGCATAAGTCGTTGTTTATCGAATCCAACCCGATCCCGGTGAAGTGGGCTCTGCATGAAATGGGTCTGATGCCGGACGGTATCCGTCTGCCACTGACCTGGCTCAGTCCGCGTTGTCATGAACCGCTGCGTCAGGCCATGCGCCAGTCCGGCGTATTGGTTTAATTGAGGAATTACGACGCATGAAGCGACTCACCGGACTCTCTGCACTGGCCCTGATTATTACTGGTACTAGTGGCTGTGGTTGGATCTATGGCGAAAACGGTTATTTCCGTGACCGCGGTAGTGACTACCTCGACGCCCGCCAAACGGCCACCATGCAAATCCCGTCAAATGTTGACGCTAAGCGTATTGATCCACTGCTGCCCGTACCGCAGCAGGTAGCCACTACTACGGATAAAGGCGAGTTCACCGTGCCGCGCCCGCAGTCACTGACAGTGGCAGGCGATGCCAGTGAATTCAGCCTGCAAAAGAGCGGCGACTCGCGCTGGGTAGTTGCGCAGCGTGTGCCGGCTGAGGTTTGGCCAGTGGCGCGTCAGTTCTTTACTGATAACGGCTTCCAGATTGCTGAAGAACGTCCGCAAACCGGTGAGTTCAGCACCGCTTGGCAGCCTGTTGATGCCTTGCCTGATGCTATGGCACGTCGCATGAGTAGCGGTGTTTCTCCAGATGCTGAAACCCGTATCCGCGTTCGCATTGAGCCCGGCGTACAGCGCAACACCAGTGAAGTCTTCGTGGTCAGTGCCGAGCGTCCAGCTGGCAGCACGGCAGATGTTGCCTTCACAAATCGCAGCAGCAATCCAGGTCTCGATGCTGCGCTGCTCGATGAGATGCTCGTAAGTTTGGCGCGTAGCGCCGAGCAGGGCGGGTCGGTCTCCCTGTTGGCTGCGCGCGATTATGACGCCCCAAATCGTGTCAGCCTGTCGGAAGATGGCAATGGCAACCCGGTACTAAGCCTGGGCGCTGATTTTGACCGTGCTTGGTCGGGTGTTGGTCGCTCTCTGGAAATGGCTGATGTGCGTATCGACGATATCAACCGCAGTCTGGGTGTGTACTACATCAACCTGGCTGAGCGTGCGCAGAAGCCAGATGAGCAGCCAGGCTTCTTCGGTAAGGTGTTCGGCAGTGCGCCCAGCAAGGAAGAAATTGACGCCCGTGCCGAGCGCTATCAGGTTCGCCTGACAGCCGTAGGCGATAGCGTGCAGGTCTCCGTAGAAAAAGACCTCAACACCATTGCTCCGAGCGATGTGGCGCGTAAGGTGCTTGACCTGATTCAGGAAAACCTTGGCTGACAGCAGGCAACTGCTGCACCGGCATTATCAATAGGCGAAACCCGGCGGGTTTCGCCTGTTTTGTTTACTAAAGACGGAAATTCCGACATGAGCACAGCCACCACCCTGAGCCTGAAGAAAATCTACTCCGGCAAAGTCCGTGATCTTTACGAAATCGACGACAAACGCATGTTGATGGTCGCCACTGACCGTCTTTCTGCATTCGACGTGATTCTCAATGAGCCGATTCCGGAAAAGGGCAAGATTCTAACGTCCATCTCCAATTTCTGGTTCGACAAGTTGGCGGCCCTGGTGCCCAACCATTTCACCGGCGACAAGGTTGAAGATGTTGTATCAGCCGCAGAGTTGCCGCTGGTAGAAGGTCGTGCTGTGGTGGCAAAACGCCTCAAACCCGTTGCTGTAGAAGCCATTGTGCGTGGCTATATCGTTGGTTCTGGTTGGAAGGAGTACCAGAAGAGCGGCACCGTCTGCGGTATCCAATTACCCGCAGGGCTTAAGGAGGCAGCTAAACTCCCTCAGCCGATCTTTACCCCTTCTACCAAAGCTGCTGTGGGCGATCACGATGAGAACATTTCCTTCGCTCAGTGCGAAGCGATCATCGGTGCAGAGCTAGCCGCAAAAGTGCGTGACACCTCCATTGCCCTGTACAGCGCTGCAGTCGAATACGCAGCCACGCGCGGCATCATTATTGCTGATACCAAGTTCGAGTTTGGTTTAGACGAAAATGGCACGCTGACTCTCATGGATGAGGCCCTGACCCCTGACTCCAGCCGCTTCTGGCCGGCTGACAGTTATGAAGAAGGCAAGAATCCACCGAGCTTTGATAAGCAGTTTGTGCGTGACTGGCTGGAATCCACTGGCTGGAATAAAGAGCCGCCAGCCCCTGCAGTGCCTGCGGACATCGCTCAAAAGACTGCGGATAAATACCGCGAAGCACTGACGCGACTGACTGCATAGTCGGTTGTGTTTGAGGGGTATCAAGTTGGTTTATACCCATCAGGCGCCTAGTTAAAGCTGTGCGATTCACGAGAAGGTGGTTTTGAACGCCTGATCCATTCTCCCGAGTCTGGCTGTACCGCGTTACCTTGAGGTAACGTGGTGCGCTGACTGAGCGGGGTCGGCTGTAACTCGCTGTCTTTGGGTCATGGCTTGCGAATGGTTAGCTGTGTTTCAGCTCATCGTGACTGTGGGGTTTAAGTGGTGCGCTACAGTAGTGTGGCCTGCTTAGCCAGGCTGCTTGGGCAGTTTTACTTTCTAATGGGCAAGAAAAAGCCCCGCAGCTCATTGAGCGGCGGGGCTTTTTTGTATGGCGGGAAGATAGGGATTTGAACGCTGTCTACTGCACGCCCACACCGCCACAGGCACCTCTACAGCCCAACGAATCCGGCACCTGCTGGTTTTGGACGGTTTGCAGCGGCCTGGATTTTGCCCCCAGTTTTGCCCCCAAAATACGCGGGGCAAAAAGCATCTGTCGATCCCTAAGGAGGCGTCTTACCTCATCCTCCACAACGGCCAAACCGTCTACGGCCACGACTGCACGGAATAGACCCAGCCTATCATCAGGGCCTTACCCCCGTTACAGCCACCTAGCCAACCATTATTCTGCGAGAGGCACTCAGAGGAATACAGATACCGGCAGGAGTCGGCCAAAAGCAGCCATTAACTAGCCGTCGCAGATGCGAAGCAGCGACCAGCCGCTACTGACGGATTCTTAGCCGAGCGAGCGAATCACGTGCAGTGCGGTCAGATGCCCAGGGTAGAACCAATAGCCCCAGCGCTTGACGGGCCAGATCCTGAAGTGGCCCGGTCGATGCAGCAGCCATAGCCCAAGTAAGGGAGCGGCAAACGCAGTGACCACGATCAGCAAGGTATAGGGCTGCAATTCCCACTCCGCGATCCAACGGTTGCGGCTGTTGGCCAGCAGGCAAAGTACGGCGGGTAATAGCCACACAGGGCCGGGACGCTGAATAGCCAGTAGCAATGCTGCCGGCAGCAGAGCGCCGAAAACCCCATACATCAGGCGTTCTTGAAGCAGCACAGACACGGCTACGCCGGCCAGAGCCAGGACAAAACCGTCGCGTCCACGGTGATGCGCACCCCAGGCGATAAGCAGGCCCAGCATCAGCGAGGGCATTACATTGAGCGTGCTGCTGTCGCTGGAAAGCAGGCGATAGGGCAGCTCTGAAATCACCGAAAACACAGCCATCCAGCCCAGGTAGCGAACGTTGTCATCAGTGTACAACTCCCCGGATCGAGAACGTGCGACATTGGCTGCAATCCCCAGGCAGAACAGCGGGAACGCCAAACGACCCACGATGAACAGCCATTGGGTTTCAGGCCAGAGGTAGCGTAGGTGATCCAGCAGCATAGTCAGCATCGCCAGCCACTTGATCAGATCCAGGTTGGCGTCGCGCACCTGCTCGCTCACCCGAGCCACCCCAGCGTTACGGCAGCCAGCACCAGATAGCGGGTGGCCTTGGCCAGCGTCACGATCAACAGAAAGCTCCACAAGGGCTCGCGCAGGACGCCCGCCACCACGGTGAGTGGATCACCAATGATCGGCACCCAGCTGAGCAGCAGCGACCAGCGACCGAAGCGGTGATAAGCCTGCTGGGCCTTTTCCAGTTTGTCTTCACTGACAGGAAACCAGCGTTTGTGCCGGTAGTGCTCGATAGAGCGACCCAGCAGCCAGTTCAGCGCCGCGCCCAGCACATTGCCTGTGGTGGCCACCGCTAGCAGTGCCCAGGCCACATAGTGGTCGGTCAGCAGCAACCCAACCAGTACCGCCTCCGACTGCATGGGCAGCAGCGTGGCAGCACCTAAGGCAGCGAGGAACAGGCCGAAATAAGCGGATAAATCCCACATCAGGCTAGGCGTTCAGGCCGATCCAGCCATGGGCACCCACGTAAATCCCCACGCCGATAATCAATAGGCTGGACAGGTAAGGGGCGCGCCGCGCCACAGCGCCAAGCCAGGGCCAGCGATTGGACGCCTGGCGAGCGCCGATAGCGGCGGCAGCGCCCACGGTAACCAGGGTGATGGCCAGACCAATGCTAAAGCACAACACCAGCACGGCACCCAGCGCGACTTCCTTCACTTGCAGGCAGAGCAGCAGCACGGTAATCGCGGCTGGGCAGGGAATCAGCCCGCCCGTAAGGCCGAACATGATGATCTGGCCAGTGCTGACATTACGGTTGCTAAAGCGCTTGCGGATGTCGTTGGCATGCGCGCGCTCATGGGCGTCTTGGTAGCCCTCCAGCGACAGCTCCAGCCCGTCCAGTTCAGTGTGAGCATGGTCATGACCATGGCTGTGCTCGCGGAACTCCAAGTCATAGTCGTGGGAATGACCGGTATGCCCCAGGCTCAGCCGCGCAGTATATTCATGATGCTCGGGAATCTCGTCCACTGACTCCAGGTAGCCACCCTGGTCTACGAAGCTATACGTCTGGGCCAGTCCATCTGGGCGAGTCGTCAGCAAGCTCACTTCGGCAGCAGGCCAGGCATGGCCACTCAAGACCTTCATTCGCCAGCGTGGAGGGACTCCTTCCTCGAAGATCGTCAGCTCGATACGCCCGTGGCCGGTATCGATGCGGTGGGTTTCATCGTGGTGGTGATGCTCGTGCTGATGCTCATCACCCTCCTCGAAACGCCACATCTGCTCACCCCGCCAGGTGCGCCACAGCATCCACACGGCGATGGTGATGATGATGGCGGCGGACGCGAGCTGGAAATACGGCTCGGTGGTTTCGGCATCCAGGCCTTGACCCAGGTACATGCCGGCCATGGCCACTAGCCAAACCACGGCGGTGTGCGAGAGCGTTGCGGCAAGACCCAGCAGAATGGCCTGTTTCACCGTGCCACGAATGGCCACGATAAACGCTGCCATCATGGTTTTCGAATGCCCCGGTTCCAAGCCATGCAAGGCACCCAGCAGGATGGCGCTGGGGAAATACAACCAGGCCTGCGAGGCCCCCTGTTGCAGCAGTTCAGCGAAGCTCGACATGGGGAGAGGCCTAGAGGTACTTGGTGATTTGCTTGAAATCTTCGAGTGAGACGCGCTCACCTATCGCAAGTGCTTCGACCGTGTGTTCCAGACAGTGGTCGATATGGTCTTGGATAAGCACACGCTTGGCCTGGCAAACGGCTTTTTCCACAGCATGCAGCTGCTGAGCGATGTCAACGCAGGCCCGACTGTCTTCGATCATGGTCACGATGCCGCGCAGATGACCCTCCGCGCGCTTCAACCTTTTGATGATGTCGCCATGACTTTGGTGCTGGTGGCCGTGTTCGTGATCGCTCATGCCTTGAGTCTCATGCGTCGATGAATTACGCTCGCATGCTATCCCCCTGGGGGGGATATGGTCAAACCGACCGCCTCTCCAGAAAAGCCGACCGCTTAGGCATTCAAAGAACCACGACATGCTCAGCAAACCCATCAGCACCCAGGTGATTTTTGCCCTTACTCTCGCCATCTTGATGGCCTGGGTCGGGCATACCTCTGCGCTGTTTATGGGGGCGAGTCAGCAGACTTGGGAAGGTGGCGACACAATTCATTCGCACAACCATGATGACGAGGCACTGGCCTGTGCTGCATACGGGGATCACTGTCACTCGCCGCTGACAGCCGATCATCTGCACGAAACACCGCACCTGACCACGCTGCTCAGCATCAGCACGCAGCCAGAGCGGACGCAGCCAATAGCAGCCTCTCGTTACTCCATTCCTCCAAGCCCGATCTTCCTGATCGAGCGGCCACCGCGCGCCACATTCGTGCTCTGAAATAGGCCGCTTTGCGGCCCAAGACCCCTTTAAATTAGGACTCAACCATGCATTCGCTATTTATGGGCGTAATGGACGCATCTGTCGTGCGCCCGAATCGCTCGTTACTACTGTTGCTGCTGTTCACGGCATTGCTGTTTCTCGGCATGCCTGACGCACTGGCCCACGCTGTCGCCGAAGGCGACAAGGGCTTTATCCAAGAAAGCTCTGGGGTGATGGTGCTGCCGTTCATCTACATGGGCGCAAAGCATATGATCACCGGCTACGACCACTTGCTGTTTCTCTTCGGGGTGATCTTCTTTCTCTACCGTCTGAAGGATGTGGGGCTCTACGTCACGCTGTTCGCCGTGGGCCACACCGTGACGCTGCTGCTGGGCGTACTGGCGGAAATCAGCATCAGCTCCTATGTGATCGACGCCATCATCGGTTTCTCGGTGGTGTACAAGGCGCTGGATAACCTAGGCGCGTTCCAACGCTGGTTCGGCTATCAGCCCAATACCAAAAGGGCCACGCTGATATTCGGCTTGCTGCATGGCTTTGGTCTGGCGACCAAGATTCAGGAATACGAGATCTCGGCAGACGGCCTAATCCCTAACCTGATTGCCTTCAACGTCGGCGTCGAAATTGGCCAGCTCCTGGCCCTGAGCGCCATTTTGATTGTCATGGGCTACTGGCGACGCACCGCCAGCTTCTGGCGTCATGCCTACACCGCCAACGTCGCCATGATGAGCGCCGGTTTCCTCTTGATGGGTTACCAGCTCACCGGCCTGATTGTCTCTCAGTAAGGAATTCTCAGCATGTTCAACACCAAGCTTCCGACCCAAAGCGAATTGCCTACCAGCCGCCAATTGCTGCGCTCCACTCTGATCGCCGTAGCTGTTGCCGCTGCCTTGCTGGTCACCGTGGTGATGCCGTCCGAATACGCCATTGATCCCACGGGTGTTGGTCGCGTTCTCGGTCTGACCCAGATGGGCGAAATGAAGAAAACCCTGGCCGAAGAAGCGGCAGCGGATGCGGCAGTTCAGCCAGCTGCGGCTCCAGTCGTTCAAACTCCTGCGCCTGTTCAGCTTGTAGTTCAAGAGCCCGTTGCAGCAGTACCTGTTGCAGAGCCAGTAGCAGAACCTCAGCCCGCCCTGAAGTCCGATGAGGTGACCGTCACGCTGAAGCCGGGCGAGGCCAGTGAAATCAAGCTGGAGATGCTGGACAAGGCCACTGTCAGCTACGAGTGGACAACCAATGGTGTTCCGGTCAACCACGATACTCACGGCGAGCCCTACAACGGCCCCAAGGGCTACTACCACAGCTACAGCAAGGGTAAGCAGATCAAGAGTGATAAAGGCGAGTTCACCGCCATCTTCGACGGCACCCACGGTTGGTTCTGGCGCAACCGCAGCAACAGCAACGTGACCATCACGCTCAAGACCAAGGGCGAGTACCTGAGCGTCAAACGAGTTATCTAAGGCAAAAGCCCCTGCGTCATCAGGCGCAGGGGCTTGCATCCATTATCGTCCAGAGCTGCTGTCGACCACTTTTGTTGAGAAAGTCCCGCAGCGCTTTTTGCCAACTTAGTGACAAGACAGCGCATCGATTATTCGGCATTGCTCAATCACGCCGCCTTGGCAGCAGGCGATCAGTTTTTCCAGTTCGGCCTCCAGAGCCACGAGGTCACGGATGCGTGTCCGTACCTGATGCAGTTGTTCACCCACTTTGGCATCCACCGCAGCGCAGGAAGCATCGCGCTGATCGGCAAATCCCAGCAGTTCGCGCACATCATCCAGCGTGAAACCCAGTGAACGGGCTCGGCGGATAAACAGTAGGCGGTCGCGCTCGCTATGCGTATAAACGCGATAGCCCGAAGGCGTGCGCCCTGCCGAGGGTAGTAGGCCCAGTTGCTCGTAGTAGCGAACCGTCACCGCTTTGGTGTCTGTCGCCTTGGGCCTTAACGTGTCCGACCATGATGGTCGCGGCATAGGCGCAGGCTATCACCTAGGCCTTCCCCCCGTTCCACCTGCCACGTCAAGCCGAACCATGCGCACCAGCCTTTAGCTATCCGCTGTGCAAGGCATCGTGGGTGAATTCAGTCATTTTCTCTTGCAGACCAAAACGGATAAGCGCTTCGACTTGAAGTGTCCTGAGACATTCATGGGCGAGGTGATGCAAAGAGTCACGGATATGCGGCATGATTTCCATAAGCGCCAACACAAAGGCGATTCAACCTCGCAGACACCATTACGTCAGGCCGAAACAATCCTGTCTTTACCCATTCTTTTGGCCTTATACAGGGCACGATCCGCTCGTTGGAGTGTGTCTTCGTAAGAACGATCTTCCGGCACCATAGTTGTCACACCAATGCTCACTGTGACTATAGTTCCTTCCACTGAAAACCGGCTTAGCTCTTTTCTGAAGCGATCATGTAAACGGTTGGCGAACGGTATTGCCTGCTCACACCCAGTATTGGGCAGAGCAACCACAAACTCATCACCACCCAAGCGGCATGCGAAGTCAGTTGTCCGGAGTGCTGAACGACAAATGTTGGCCACAACCTGAATCATCTCATCCCCTACATGATGCCCCTTGGTGTCATTGACTTTTTTTAGGTTGTCCAGATCAAACAAAATTATGGAAGTCGGTACTGAATACCGTACCGATGATTCGAAGTGACGCGTCAGTTCATGCTCGAGTTTTCTCCGGTTAAAAAGGCCCGTTAGCTGATCGGTATCGCTTAGCTCCCTCAGCCTCATCTCTAGGTTGTGTCGGTGTGAAATATTACTCGCTACCCAGAGCACTACTTCCTCATCGTCCACTAAAAAACTCAAGGCTTGTATGCGCCCTTCAAACCAGATCGGTTCCTTAGGGCCTTCATCGAGTAGACCTCTTACATCCCTGTTGCTCAGTTCGTATTCCTCGATTAGCAGTTTCCTAGACTCCAGTGCCCTGGCAATCTGTTCAAGAAACCAGTTTGCCTTATCAGGCTTGATCAAATCTGCAATATATTGACCGATAAGGCCGGTACCATCGTGGTAATAGCGCGCATCACGGCCACCGAACACCGCAACGTATTTTCCACTGCGGGACAGGATAAAAGCGGGGTCAGGCAAGGCCTCAAGAATCAAGGCCATCTGTTCAAAATTGATCATGAAATACTTCTTCTGAACCGTTTAATTATTGGCAGATAGTAGGGCTCAAAGGAAAAGACACTGATTTTTCTCTGCGGCCAGGGCATTCGAGCGTCCCACCAGCGCCCTCAGCCCTATCTCGGTGCTTTAGGCTAGTTTGATTAGGGATTGAAGGAATGTTGTGGCAGATAATTAAGTTCTGACCTCAAGAGCTGAGAGAGGCATGGCCTCGAAGGCCGCCACAGCAACCGGCTTGCCAAACAGGTACCCTTGAAAGTGCTTACATCCGCTATCGCTTAGGGCATCACGCTGAGCCAAGGTCTCTACGCCCTCAGCAATGACTTCGAGATTAAGACTATGCGCCATAGCCAAGATTGCGCGGACTATAGCTAGACCGCTTGTATTCTCGGGCAAGTCACGCACAAAGGACTGGTCGATCTTCAACTGATCGAGCGGCAACTGTTGCAGATAAGCCATAGAGGAATAACCGGTGCCGAAATCGTCGATGGAAAACCGAATACCCATCTCACGGAGTGACTGCATGCGCATAACCGCCTTGTCCTTGTCAGTGAGCAACAGTGACTCAGTTATTTCGAGCTTTAGGCGCAGTGGGTTGGCGTGGGTTTCATCCAACAAATGCTTAATCAGATCGATAAAATCATCCCTGTAGAGCAGTCTGGAGCTAATGTTAACTGACAAGCTCAAGGCCGCTCGCTGCGGCTGGTTTGCCCAACGGGCAAGAAGCTTGCAGCCCTGGCGCAGGGTTGCAAGATCCATCACCTCAATAAGGTCGCTGCGTTCAGCGATCTCGATGAATACGCCGGGCCCCAAAACGCCACGCTGGGGATGCTGCCATCGCACAAGGGCCTCTGCACCTTCGAGGTGTCCATTCACCCCAGCCTGTGGCTGCAAGTAAATGACAAACTCT
The DNA here is from genome assembly GCF_028680365.1 of Pseudomonas sp. MIL19. Lineage (NCBI taxonomy): Bacteria > Pseudomonadati > Pseudomonadota > Gammaproteobacteria > Pseudomonadales > Pseudomonadaceae > Pseudomonas > Pseudomonas sp. MIL19. The sequence continues at coordinate 18,018 of NZ_JAPPVG010000041.1, forward strand.
TCTTCGGCTAGGCCGCGACGAATATCTTCTTCGAGTTGCAGGCGCTTGCTCACCACAGCCTGCATCTGCGGGTCGTAGAAACTGAGTGCGTTCTTGCCCATGGCTTTTGAGCTGTACATGGATAAGTCCGCATGCTGCATCAACTCATCTACCGAGTGCTGAGCATCATTGAACATTACAATACCCAAGCTGGCACTATTATTGAACCGATGCCCGCTGACTAAGTAAGGCTCTCGCAACGCTTTTAATAACTTGATGCCTATGTGCTCAACCTGAGTGCCTGCCTCCTCGGCACAGGACTCCAAACCCTCCAACAGGATCACAAACTCATCACCACCAAGACGTGCCACGGTATCCTGTTCTCGAAGCGTTTCAGTAAGGCGCTTAGCCACCTGGCATAGCAACTCGTCGCCAACTTGGTGACCATAAAGGTCGTTGACGTTTTTGAAGTCATCCAGATCAAGAAAAATTAGTGCGCCATACATGCCTTTCCGGCCGCACAAGGCCATCGCCTGTTGGAGACGGTCACGCAGCAAGCGCCTATTGGGCAAATTAGTCAGTGGATCATAGAAGGCCAGATGCTGAATTTTCTGCTCGGCACTTTTGCGCTCAGTGATGTCGGTGAGGGAAGCCACGTAGTTAATGACCAAGCCCTGATCATTCCTTACGGCGCTAATTGTTAGCCACTCAGGGAACACTTCATTGTTTTTGCGGCGATTCCAGATCTCACCCTCCCAGAAGCCGTTTTCAGTGAGCGTTTTCCATAGATCTTGGTAGAACTCAGGGCCTTGATGGCCAGAGCCAAGCATGCGGGTTGGCTGTCCTATAACGTCAGTCTCGGTATAACCGGTGATACGCGAGAACGCTTTATTGACTTTGATAATCCTGGTTTGGGCATCGGTGATTATCATGCCTTGCTGAGACTCGAAGGCAATAGCAGCAACCCTTCGATCAAGATCATAAGCAATCCGATCAGTTATATCCCGTGCCATAAGCACCACTGCTCGACGGCCCTGAATAGGCGTATCTAAGCGACGCGCACGCGCTTCGAAGGTGCGATGGCCAACCTGGGTTTGCATACCATACTCGATGGTTTGTGGACTGTTACTGGCCAGAGTGCGGCTAATAAATTTCAGGAATAAATCTGCCTGGCTTGTCGGCAATACATCTTGCAGACGCTTGCCAAGTAACTCTGACGCTCTAGTAAAAAGCAGGTCATTGTCTGGTGTCTTGATCTTCAGGTAGCGCCCATCCTCATCGAGCACCAGTGATAAATCAGGCACTGCTTCAGTAATCGCACGCAAATATGCCTCGCTCTGACGCAAAGCCTCCCGGGCTTGCCTCTGTAGCTGAACATCTCTCAACAACAGACCTAGGAGCAGCGTTGCGGGTATCAGCACGGCAACCAAAGGTAGCAGTGCATGTTCAAGGAACAAGGAGAAATGGTCGACTGGCAGTAGCGCCAGATTCAATACCTGCAAGCCTTGAAGCACAACTCCGAATACCAGCAGTGAGCCAATATTAAAGGGCACCCATCCCCGCCGATGTATGTGACTAAATGTCAGACCCATTAACACCGGCATCAATATATTGAGCAGCCCAGGGACAACACCTATACCTCCCAGCCAAAGGCGAAATAAACCCGCCATACCACCTGCAATCGCGCCAACTAGTGGCCCACCGAAGAACGCGGCCATACTCAGCACTACCGTGCGGCCATCGAAAATTATCCCATCAGTCAGCACCAACGGGATTTTCATCCCAGCAATACAAACTGCGCCGAATAATAGCCCCGCGCAGACTTTACCTAGCCGCTCATACCCGTCCAGGTACCGCATGGTCATCCCATGCAGCCAGCACAGTGCGATCAGCAGGGTTATGTTCTCGATAAGGTCTATAAACATTCAATCTTCCACTGCGTAGAGCGAGGTAAACCGTTGATTTAGAAGCGTAGCGGTATCAATTTGACAGCGCACACTGACTCGCAATTGTAGGTAAAGGTAGCTCACCTAAAGCTTTGCCAGGCTAGCTCATGAGCCTTCCGTTCATTCATGGCTCCAGCCATAAAAATCTGTATTGACCTAGAATCTGCTTTTCTACACACCTGCTTCCGCAATTGGTAGAGGACGCGAAAGCCATGCCGGTATGAAGCCGGCTGAGTTAGCACGCAAGAATATGTGCCTGTTGGCTTCTGGGCCGACGTCTACATTTGCGTTAATGCTTGGATACGGCCTCATTATTTGAAAGGTGCAGCCGAATATTAAAGGAGGGGCCACACCGCATTCCGACGCAGGCCAGTGGCTGCACCACACAGATGATATCATTACGCCACTATAAAGAGGGTATATGGAAAATGCGTAAAAACCTCCCCCTAACTGGCCGCGAGCGAAGCTTTGATCAGTCGCAACGACTCATTTCAGCAACAGATGCATCGGGAAAAATCCTCTACTGTAATGATGAGTTTGAGGCAGTAAGTGGCTTTACCAGGGCAGAACTTATTGGCAGCCCACATAACATCGTCAGGCACCCAGACATGCCACCCTCTGTCTATGAGCACATGTGGCAATGCCTCAAGGCCGGAAAATGCTGGATGGGGATAGTGAAGAACCGCTGCAAAAATGGTGATCACTACTGGGTTGAAGCCTACGTTACGCCGATCAATGAGAATGGTAAGTTGATCGGGTACGAATCGGTTCGAACGAAACCGAGCCTGGAGCGCGTCAACAGAGCAAGCGCACTGTACGGCAGCATCAACGAAGGCAAGCTCAGCTCACCATCCGCAGACCATTTTAGGTCATTGCTTGGGCAACTTTTTGCCCCTATTGCCATAGGCCTTGCCGGTGCGGCTCTAATAATCGCAGTGGGCGCAAGCTTTTGGATGGCCAGCGTTCCATTTTTTAGTGCTCTAGCTGCGGGCCTTGTAGCAGTAAGACGCTTGCAGAATCGCGTTAACGCTGCGCTGGGTGAGGTGCCGGAGGCTTTCGACAGTGAACTGGCCGCCAAAGTATTCACTACAGATAAGGGCGTTACAGCCAAGCTGCGTATGGTTTTAATCAGTGAAGCAGCACGAATTCGAACCGTACTGACACGCTTGGGAGATTATGCCGAGCAGACTAGTCAGGGTGCTGCGGATGCCCAAACGCTTGCCAGTAAGACCAAGCATGCGTTGGCTGAGCAACGTGCTGAAGCCGATATGGCAGCAACAGCCATGACAGAAATGACCGCCTCGATTAACGAGGTAGCCGCCAATATCCAGCTCACAGCTGAGGAAGCACAGAGCGCCTCTAGTCTGGTGGCACAAGGGAGTGAGGTCGCTGACACAACGCTAAAAGTTATTGAAGCCTTATCCGTAACAGTGGATCAGGTCACTAGTGCAGTCGAAAGTCTTGCAACCGAAACGGACTACATCAATACCGCAGCGAGTTTGATCCAATCAATCGCTGATCAAACTAATCTACTCGCACTAAACGCTGCAATTGAGGCGGCACGGGCCGGCGAGCAAGGTCGTGGTTTTGCTGTTGTTGCTGACGAAGTACGCTCCTTGGCACAAAAAACAAGGGAGTCCACTGAGTCGATCCAGAAGATCATTACCACCTTGCGCAATAGCGCAATAAACGCAGTAGAGATAGCCCGCAAAGGTAATGAGGATGCTGAGCAAGGCGTCCAACGTGTCAGTGAAACACAGCAAGCCCTTGAAGGAATAAAGTCAGCCATGGAGCGCATAAGTGCCATGAGCCAGCAAATGGCTGCGGCAGCCGAAGAACAAGCTCACGTTGCTGAAGATATTTCACGACAGATCAACCACATTGCTGAGGCTGCTGATGAGAGCCTGGAGAATGCTTCCAAGGCTAGTGACAGGGGGCAGGAGTTAGAGAAAACCGCGTCAGACCTCCATGGCCTGACGGAGCGCTTTAATACCTAGGACAATGTTGCCAGAGGCTAAATCGGCTTGCCTGGTGAAGGGATAGATGGCTGTGCATGGACAACGTTGCGAATGCCAAAGCCAGCCTTGCTTTTCTGGGCGGCTGCGGCGTTTATATCTACTGGATTTAGGTGAGCTAGGCTGATCTTAAGGCCGAATTTCTTGAATACGGCTTCCAGGGTCGCGAGAGTCGGATTGCCGCTATCGACCTCCAACTGAGATAGAGCCCGCTTCGAAATTTTGCAAGCTGTGGCGAACCGCTCTTGGTTCACGCCCAGAAGGTTTTCACGTAGGCGCTTAACGGCACCGCCGAGCGTCAGCTTCCCCTGGGCAACCTCATCGGCCACTGTTTGAATGTAGGCCTTGCGCTCTTCAAGGGTCATCTCTTTCATATCAACCCCCATTCCTTCAGGCGAGTATCCAGATTATTGAGCGGAATGCTCTTCGCGTTACGAACGCTGTCCGGCAGGTTCACGAGTAGATCGGGTAGAGCGCGAAAGCTCTGAGCCTTGCTGCGCAGAGCATCGAAATACACATCACCGGATGCCTCGTCCGCCAAGGAGTGGCATGCCTGCCTCCAGTCCGGCGCTCCAGCCCGCTCATGCCCCCATTTTAACACCCTGGAAATTCCGTCAGGGTCGAGAACCATTGGAGCTAAATCGTAGATAGGCGCTAGCTTCAGCTTGCCGTTATCGCGAGTGATAGAGATGTTTCGTCCATGATTATCCGAGTTGCCCAGGATGCGGTTCAGTAGATCCCTAGAGATGTACTCGACGGCCAAGTCAAACAGCTCTTCACTCTGTCCTGCCATCGTCCAAATTTCACCAAGACGGCCAAGCACGAACTCATGACCCAGGTATGCGCCGTTCTCAGTAACGCCACATACAGAGTAAATCGACTCTACCGGGTAGCGAAGGATGCCCTGCACAGTTACCTCGCGATCAAAGCGGGGCATCCATAGGCTGGGTTTGTGCTCACCATCATCAATCAGCTCCAATCCTTCAGTCGAGATAGTGTTCATACCGATCTCGGTGATTGCGCAGTAATACTGGTACTCGGCTCTCAGGATGTCCTTGTCGATAGCCGCTGCTCGGTTTCTTGGGAATTTCACGAACCAGTGCCGCTTAGTCTGCTCAACGGGTAGCGTGGCCTCGGCGAACATCAGGCCGTTTTGATTTTCCGCCAGCAACAGCTTAGGTGCTTCACCGCCAGCCCCCGTCGCGCCACCGATAGCAGCACCTTGCTCGTAGGCATATTCCAGGAAATCGGTGTTGCGCTCTGCCACCTCCTTGCGGGTGAAGCCCATGGGTTCCCTTTCATCAAGGAAGGGAATCGATTGCTTGATCCGCATGTGCCCAATTGGCGATGGCGTACACCGCTCCAGGAGGAACAGATCGATGGCGATGTCATCAGGCTTTCGGTTCGCGAAGCGCTTCTTCAGCGAACGAAATGCTGCGCCGGATGGGATGATATCCAGAAGGAATGCGGGATAGCCCCGCGAGGTATTGATGTTCATGTCCAAGCGATGCACAACACTGACGGAGTTTTCGAAGAACGAGTTCTCGTACTCCATGTTGTGGAGGTAGTAACTGGTTAGGTAACCCGTCATGCAAGTGCCTTCACGAGGATTCAAGGGATCTGCGGATTCCACGCTGACTCGGACACCCATTCCACGCACATCCGGACAGTGATTCCACGCTGATCCGGACACTCATT
>NZ_JAPPVG010000042.1:0-22094 GCF_028680365.1 Pseudomonas sp. MIL19
TCCAAGTCGCCAGGCTCACCACCACAGTGAACCCGACAGCGCCAGTCACGGCGCTACGCGCCATGCCTGGCGCACCATAAAAAAGCCGGTAGATAACCGGCTTCGTTTTTCGCAACAACTTTTTTCCGTCAGTTAATACTCAACTTATCGCGATTTTTCTCCAGTGTTGCTTCGCCAATCCCTTTAACTTCCAGTAACTCATCCACCGAAGCAAAGTCACCATGCTCATCACGATAAGCAACAATCGCCAGCGCTTTAACTTCACCAATCCCCAGCAACTCTCGTTGCAGGGTGGCCGCATCGGCAGTATTCAGATTGACTTTGGTGACTGGAGCAACTTCAGCACTCGGTGCTTCAGCGCTAGATGAGCTAGGCACCTCCGCCGCTGACACCATCAGTGAGAAAGAAGCTAACAAGGCAAACAACAGAGAAGAGAGTTTAGCGTTAAGCATCGTGTGCATCCTTTCGTTAGTTTTATAGAAGCGCATGGCAATCCAGCTTCATGCTTTCTCAAAACTAGACGTTGTTACGCCACTGTCAAACTACCCTGCCAAAAATTGTTTACTTTGCGGCTCATGACGCGTTCAAAAAGCATCCACGTGCTGCATGAACAGGCACATAACTCTATATGGAGCGGGCTTGCCCGCGAACTTAAGGGCTGCTGCCATCTTCAAGATCAAGGGTGTATCAGCCATTGATCGCGGCCGAGGCAGCTCCTACAAAGTAAATCTCTGGCTTAGCCCTACTTATGGCTCTATTCGGCGCTGCTGATAAATCCAGTCTACAATTTCACCTTCTGGTTTGTAACCACTCACCGTCTCGCGTAATAGCTGGCGTACCCGATCGTAGTCATCGCGCTCAACGGCACCGAGCAACTCGGCTAAACGCACTTTGAACGCCTCCCAGGGCAGGTGTTCTTCATTAGCCCGCATGATCATTGGGTGCTCAGTCTGACTGACGTTATCGCCAATCAGCAACTCTTCGTACAGCTTCTCGCCAGGGCGTAAGCCAGAAAACTCGATGGCAATATCACCCTGCGGACTCTTCTTAGAGCGAACACTCAAGCCACTGAGATGAATCATCTTTTCCGCCAAATCGGCAATTTTGACCGGCTCACCCATGTCCAGCACGAATACATCACCGCCCTCCCCCATGGCTCCCGCCTGGATGACCAACTGTGCCGCTTCCGGGATGGTCATAAAGTAGCGGGTGATATTGGGATGAGTGACCGTAACCGGCCCGCCCTTACGAATCTGCTCGTGGAACAGAGGGATTACCGAGCCCGATGAGCCCAATACATTGCCAAAACGCACCATGGTAAAGCGCGTCTTGTTTAATTGGCGCAGCGCCTTTTCATCCTCAAACAACACAGGCGCTGCTTCACGGCTAAGTGCCTGCAATACCATCTCGGCCAGGCGCTTGGTACTGCCCATAACATTGGTGGGGCGCACGGCTTTATCGGTTGAGATCAGCACAAAGTTGTTTACCCCTGCCCTGATAGCCGCCTGCGCAGTATTAAGCGTCCCAACCAAATTATTCAGCACACCTTCGGCAATGTTGTGCTCCACCATCGGTACATGCTTATAGGCAGCAGCATGATAGACGGTGTCCACCTTCCAGGTTTGCATCACATCGCGTAGCTTATCTGCATTGCGAATCGAGCCCAAAATCGGCACCAAGCGAAGTGACAACGACTCACGCTTGATCCGCGCCTCCAACTCGCTGTGAATGCTGTACAGGTTGTACTCGCTGTGCTCGAACAGCAGCAGCGTTGCAGGTTGGTTAAGCATTATCTGCCGGCACAACTCAGCGCCAATCGAGCCGCCAGCGCCAGTGACAGCCACCACCTGCCCGCGAATGCAGCGTTCAAACAACACCTGCTGCGGAGGAACGGAATCGCGCCCTAGCAAGTCGGCGATATCCACTTCTTGAACATCCTCAACCTTAACTCGCCCACTGGCCAAGTCCATAAAGCCGGGAATGCTGCGCACGTGAAGTGGAAAACGCTCTAGCTCCTCAAGAATCTGCCGCCGCCGCCCACGCGAGGCTGAAGGCATAGCCAAGAGAATCTCATCAGCACCTGTTTCATTGATCATCTGCTGGATGTGCTTGGAGGTGTAAACCCGCAGCCCGGCAATGCTGCGATTGGCGATACCTGAATCGTCATCGATAAAGGCCACTGGGCGCATGGCACGCCCAAGACGCAAAGCAGCCACCAACTGGTTACCTGCTGCGCCCGCGCCATAAATCGCCACTTTCGGCAAACCACTTTCACGGCCTTGGATTTTGCTCGGCTGGCTGGCAGAGAACCAATCCCCCATAAAATACTGGCGCATCATCAGGCGCAACCCACCGACCATTACCAAACTCAGCCACCAATAATTGAACACCATTGAGCGCGGGATTAGCTTGGGCGCCTCCTGATGCCAATAAACGGCAAGTGCCAGCAATAGCGCAGAAAGTGTTACGGCCTTACCGATAGCCAGCAGCGCATCGTTGCCGAAATAACGCATAACCGCACGGTACATACCAAAACGAACAAATAGCGGAATCGTGATAACCGGCGCCAACGCGAACAACCAGGCATGCCCGCCGAGGGGTTCGATAGACTTGCTATCACCCAAGCGCACCACAAACGCCAACCACAGCGCACTCCAGACAAGCACCACGTCCATGGCCACCTGAATCAGTCGCTTTTGGCGTCGTGGCAAACTAACCAGACGACTGCGCAACTTTTCGGCAAGTCTTAACACAACAAACACCTCAATCCTGAGAGCTTAAAAACAGCGGAGCCCCTCCAACGGGAAAAATCTGATTTTTGATAAATAGCCAAAAACCACCCCACTTAGGAGCGGGCCATGCCCGCGCAGCGCACAACGTCCGCCCTAAATCAAAAAATCACACCACGATCAAAACCAACAACATCACACAACCTAACCAGCAACCACCCCTTCTGCCTACAATACCGAACCAGGCGCACACACCACCCCTTCGCTAACCACCACCTGATACCCAGCGCTACACCCTGCCTGCAGCCAAGCGCGCGCGCCAATATTCACGCCACCAGCCAACTGAACACCAACGCCAAGGTGAGCGAACGCACCCAGGCTGGCATCGTGATCGACGGTGGCATTGGCATTGACGATAGCGCCCTCACCAATCACCGCGTCAACGCCCACCATCGCCAGCGCCATAATCGCCGTACCTGCGCCTATAACAGCAGCAGCACTCACGCAGGAACGAGGATGCACCACCGATACCAGCGGCAACCCAGCTGCATGAATGGCCTTGACGCACTGTTCACGCACGGCGTTATTACCCACTGCGGCAATAGCGCCTGCTGCCTGCACCTCCAGCACAACCAAGCCCGCCACATCAGCCACAACCGGCCAGCCAAAGGTTTCGCGCAGCTCCGGCCAGCGGTCATCGACAAAGGCGATTCGCTGCCACTCCCCACTGAGCAGTGCCGCTTCTGCAACAGCTTTACCGTGGCCGCCCGCACCGATGATAAGTAATGTCCGCTCGTTCACGGCCGCTGCTCCAACTCACCTGCATGGTATTTAACCGCTAGCGCCAGTAACGGCACATAGGCAATCAACACCCCCAACAAACCGTCTATGCCGCCCAGCCCCACCCAAAGCGCAATGGGTAGCAGCCACAGGATGTTGATACCGCCGACAACAAGCGTGACCGGTAAATGACGACCATACTGACGCGAAGCGTACTGGTAGGCATGGCTGCGATGGGCCTCATACACCTTATCGCCCCGCAGCAAGCGGCGTAGCAAGGTGAAGGTCGCATCGACGATAAACACCCCAAGTAAAATCAACCAACTCCACAACAATTGCGGCGCTACCCAGGTCGCCTGCAGAGACAGCACGCCCAGAGTGATGCCGAGAAAGCCACTGCCCGCATCGCCCATAAAGATCCGTGCCGGCGGAAAATTCCAGAACAGAAAACCTGCAACAGCCGCAGCCAAAAGTAAAGGCACAACAAATTCCATAGGTTGGCTTGAGTCCGCGAAGCCCAACAATCCATACAGCAACGCACCACCCAAACACACACAAATGGCCTCTACGCTGGCAATGCCATCAATGCCGTCCATGAAGTTATAGAGGTTAAGCAACCACACCAGATACACCGCCGCCAGCGCATGGCCAAACCAGCTCAGATCAGCGTTGAAACCGAACATCACCAATGGCGGCAGACCACCCAGCCAGAACAGCGCCCAAATGGCAGCGGCGAAATGCCCAAGCAAACGCCAGCGCGCGGCGATATGCCCGTGATCATCGAGAAAGCCCAACACGGCAATACCCGCGCCTGCTCCCAACAATGCCCAAGCCAACGACCACGCGATCAAATCCATACCCGCCAGCAACGGCAAGGCCAAAAAAAAACTCACCACCATAGCCACCCCACCACCGCGCGGCGTCGGCACCGAGTGCGAACTGCGCGCATTTGGAATGTCCATAAGGCTGCGAGCCAAGGCATAACGACGCAGTGCGCCAGTCAAAAAAAGCGCAACACCGGCAACCACCGGCAAAAACCACCAGATACTCATTTAGCGTGCTGTTCCAGAAAATGCTTGGCCGTTTTACGCAGCGCCTCATCGACGCTAACCGGCGGGGTCCAGTTAAGTAGTTCACGGGTTTTGCTGATGTCGACTTGCAGAGAGCCGCAAAGCCGTTGGGCAAGTGCTTGCTTACCCAACATCGCTGCCCCCGCTTCGAGCACCCAGCTAGGCACCGGCAGCAGCCGGGCCGGCTTACCCAAGGCTACGCCCATTCTGCGCAACAACTCGGTGGTAGAAACATCTTCGCCATCGCTGACCAGAAAGGTCTGGTTGGCGGCGGCGGGATGCTCGATACAGGTCACGATCAAATCAACCAGGTTATCCAGGGCAACTAGGCTACGGCGGTTATGGATAGCACCAAATGGCAACGGCACATCCTTATGCAACCAGCTCATCATGCTCAGAAAGTTGGCTTTCACCCCCGGCCCGTAGACCAACACCGGACGGATAATCACCACCTCCATCCCGGTTTTGGCTGCAAGCGCCCGCAATCCCTGTTCAGCCTCCATTTTAGAGACCCCATATGGATCGAGCGGAGCCGAATCATCATCGGCCTTGTACGGCTGGTTCGCCGTAGTACCCTCGCCATTCACCTTGATCGAGCTGATAAAGATAAAGCGACGTACACCTGCTGCAACTGCCTGCCGCGCCAAGTTCAAGGTGCCGTCGACATTGACCTTGCGGTATTCAGCCAGTGGGTCAGCCAGATCGTCGTGCATAATGTGCGCACGCGCAGCGGCATGAACCACTATATCCACACCCGTAACAGCCGCAGAATAATCGGTAGAACCATTGATGCTGCCAACAACTACAGATTCAGTCTGAGCTGAATCTAAGTCCCGAGTCGTACGGACAACCGACAGAAGACAATATTCAGAAATCTTCTGAAATGAATCCAAAAAAGCAGAACCGACAAAGCCAGTAGAACCTGTCAACAATATAACTTTCTGACTGGGCACTTAATAAACTCCCAATGTAAACATAGCGAGCAAAAAAAAGGCATCACGCGGCCGCCTGCGCAGCGCATAAAAGTTAAGGATACGGAAAAGGTATTTATTAAAATCGTCTGCCTTTTCAGGTGCAACCATATCTAAAATTAAATTAACCTGATTCCGGTACCAATGCTTACTAATCATATCAATACGATTTCTAAATGCTTTAAAGCCAACATTGGTTCCAACCTGATTACCATCATGCTGCCGATACAGCATGGAAGGCTGGGGGTCTATAAACCACTTACATCCATGATTCCGGCAAAATGCGTAAGCCAACCAGTCATGCAGCGAAACCGCCTCAATACGATGGTCATGCTTTAATAGGAAACGCTTAAACGCTAAAGCAGAATCCTGATTAAAAACGTAGGTGCAACCGGGACCAGCAGCTTCAAAAAAATGATCAAACTGCTTTTGCGATTGTGCTTTATCTATCAGAATTCTTATACCACTTGGCCAAAATGCCGTTACGTTGGACGAGTAAACATCACAATGACCAGCTTGCAGCAAAGCACAAGCACGCTGCAGTTTGTCGGCAAACCAGATATCATCTTGATCGGCAAAAGAAACAACATCAAACTCGGAAAAATCAACATCCCGAACCAAACGAAAAAAATTAGGCCCAGCCCCACCAAAGCGATCACCATAGGGCAGCATAACCACATTACTATATTTATTTGCCAGCTCACGTCCCCACTGATCTGTCCCATCGGTAGACAAGTCCACACTAACAAATAAGGTGACGTTAACGCCTTGCTGGATGAGAATGCTGTTTACTTGCGCCTCAATCCATTGCATGCCGTTATAGGCCGCGAGTAAAACAGCAACCTTGGGATCGTTATTGGTAGTCATAATCATCCAGAATTTTTAACACTTCAGCAGTTTCAACACGGCTGTATGGCGTGACAGCACAAAGAAGCTAGTGTAGTACTCTACAATCCATTATCGACCAAGACTGGCGCTTTGCAGGTGTTGGGTAATCAATAATAGCAATGGTGTTTACAATCGGGGGCTTTTCCCAATAAACCGGCAGATATAGCTCCTGAGTACAGACCCATAAAAGCAAGCCAGGCAGATCAAACATACCAATTAAAGAGTTCTAAGTACAAATTTTAATAACGCGTGCGGGAATGCCAACAGCCACCGAGTAGGCTGGCACATCACGTGTCACAACTGCACCGGCACCGATTACAGCGCCTCTACCGATTCGTACACCTTTCAGTATTATAACTTTTTCTCCAATCCACACATTATCATCAATGATAACGGGCGAAAAAATTAGCGGGCGATCCTTTGGTAACACCTCTAATTCTAACTTGCTAACGCCGCCATGATCATGATCAGAAATATAGACCTGACTGGCAATCAACACGTTATCGCCAATAGTGATGGAGTCGAGTGCAGCAATGTGGCACGAATCATTGATTTGTACGTTCTTACCAATACTTAAGGTTTTCACACCAGATTTTCTAGAGTTTCCAGCCTCAATTCGGCAGTACTGACCGGTAGTAAACCCTTGTCCAATATGCATATTAGAGAAGCCTCTAATCCGAGTGGGCTGTCTGATTATACGCGCAGGTCTAAAAAATATTTTAGTAACCATGACCGACCATGCTAGACGGAAAATATCAGGCAGGGAATATTTGGAATCTAGCATTTAGTCACGACCCTTTTAAAATGCCAAATGATAAAAAATTGAAATATAAACGGCAAATAGAAGAACGTGTCGATAAAAGGGGAGAATACGACCGCTTGATAACATACCGAGAAAGCCAACAGATCGTATATGCTGCCCCCTTGCGCCCGGCCATAGGCTACAGACGCTATGGCTTGAATGATGAACACAGGAAAAAAGGCAAACAAACCAAAATCCGAATAAAACCCTGAATATATAGTGGAAACATTTAAACCCGCATTGACAAACTGAAAAGAATCAACCGCCTTCTCAATACCCAGCATGTTATACACGACTGACGGTACTAGCTTGGCAAACGTATAGACTGGAAAATAGGATGGTTCAATCAGCTCAGCATTAAACAAAAAATTATTGAATCCTGAAACCAAATAGACATATATCCAGAGAAAGCCAGATGGTATAGCCTCAAAGAAGCTATACCACTCATCATTTAGCAGCCCGTAGTATGGATTTTGTCCTTGCCTAATATCTCCAGCAACACCAAAGAAAATAATCGTAGCAAATACAAAAGCCACCAGAATAAGCGTTCGCTTCAGCGCCGGCCTGGACATAATTAAGTAGACCGATAACATCTGAACAACCATTACCATAATGGTGCCCCGGCTCAATATCAAAAACTGCCAGATAAAAATCATCAATAACAACCAAGGAGATCGCGCTATCTTCAAATAAGCCAGCAATACGCAAAGCGCAGAAAGAAAATATATTATACTGTTGGCGATTCCATGCAAAGTAGGAATACCGAAGTCAACGTACTGACGGGAATCGCCTGAAAGTTTCCAATAGAGAGGGACCCCTCCCGAATATATAACATCAAAAACAGAAATAACCGCATAAACCCCAAACATTAGGTATACATAACGCTTTATTACAAATCTTTTATCATACAAAGCAGAACGAACTGCACTGATGTCTAATCTTTTTCTTCGACCTAAAGACAGAACCAACATAAGCCCAGCAAGTATTATATTTATACAGATGACGGTAATGGCACTCCAAGAGTACGCCACATTTATTTGAAGAATCTCCAACGAGAAGAGGAATATTAGCGACAACCATATCACTATGAATGCAGAGTTCGGATTGACTAGTATTCTCACTCTACTTACCCACGCCATTTTCAAGTTTAGATTTAGTATATTTAATTACATGGAAAATCTTTTCACCTACACGGAGTTTTGGCAAACCACTCTTCACATATATCCATACCGCTGCATAAAGAACAATGCTCGCATAACGCACATGTTCCTCATTGACCCGGGCTAAATGTTCCGAGTCATTTACTTTGATCAATCTAGCGATTGAACCTAGCAAATATCGAACCTTGGCTTTTCTACATGAGCTTACGATTTTGGGATGTTGCCGAAACCGGCGTGAAATCAGCTCAACCGTTTCTAATGTCTCCGTTATCAGAAAATCGGCTTTGGCACTGCAACCATCAGGGTGTTTGCGGTATTTCGATAAAATATTTGTAGAAAAAATAATTTTTCCACGCAACGCTAACTCTATAAAAAAAAGCCAATCCGAAACAGCGGGAATTTTAATGTTATAACCTTCATTAGGAATCAGATGTCTTTTTGCGAGAACAGAGTTAGCACCAGGTAAACCACCCTTTTCAATGATGTCGAAAAACGAAAAAATTGTTCTTTTTGGCTCGGTTATACTCAACGTAGTGCCATCTTCGTTATCGAATATCTCCACGCGGTGGTAGCAAAACGAAGCTTCGTCATCAGCGTCCAACATCCGTACCTGCTCGGATATTTTTCCTGGCAACATCACATCATCACCGGCAAAAAAACTTACATAATCTCCCGTACAGGACGCCAATGCTTTATTGCAGTTAAGTGTAATGCCAAGATTGGTTTCATTGATGCAAAGATTTATTTTGGTCGGGTAGCGTGATTTAAAATCTTGAAGGATAACGGCGGTAGCATCTGTCGAAGCATCATCACAAATAACGATTTCAATGTTGTCATAATTCTGACCAAGGATTGACTCCAAACATTCAACAATAAATTCCTCACAGTTGTATGTTGGCAGCATTACACTTACTTTCTTCACTTCAAACCCCTCAAATATATCTTGGTCACTGCCATGGTGAAAATAAAATACAGAAAATAATTCACAACAAAAGCATACATAGCGCCGACAAGACCGTAAGCGTCGGTCAGAACAACTACCCAACCCACATACATTGCACCGAAACAAAGCTCCGACAATAAAAAAGTTCGCATCATGGCTTTTGCAATCATCACATACGAAAGCACGAATGAAGCAATTTTAATTACATCACCCAACAGCTGAGGAGCATAGAGATAACGCGCAGCATAGAACTCTTCTGAAAAAAGAAGTAATGTAATCACGTCGCGCAGCATGTAGATCACCATTGAAGCGCAAATCACAACAGGCAGCAGGACCTTGTAGCCGCCCATTATTTCTCGATTTAAACTTACCTTATCAGTAATTGCTGACAGCTTCGGCAAATAATAAACACTGATTGCCATTGTAATAAACAGCAAATAGGCTTCAGACACTTTACTTACTGCTTGCCAGTAACCGACCTGTTCCCAGGAAAATTTATTAGCCAGTACGTTGCGCACCGTAATCTGGATCACGGGGGCTAACAGTGCAGAGGTCAGCGTCATAAGCGAGAATCGCGCAAGATTCCGATAATAAATCTTGTCAATATCCAGCTTGAAATATGACCACTTAAAATAATGGCTACGCTTGTAAAAAATAAAACTAATTGCTACCAAAGCTGCCTGAGACAATACATAAGCTAACAGCACACCATATAACTTAAAGTAATATCCCAGTATGCATGGCGCGAGTACACCAATAACAGCACCACATACATGGACGGCTGCTAGCCGCTTTACATCCATCGTGCCATTGATGACAGCGACAAACAGATTATGCAGCGCCACAAATATCTGTGCAAACGCCAGTACGACGATCAAACCCCGATATTGAATATCATCTAGTAGCCATAAGGTAATTTCTTTACTAAAGAGCAGCACGCCAATACACATAACCAAAGATGCTGCCAATGTAAAGCTCATCGCCGATCTTAAAAGTGCTTGCAGCTTATCCAGATCACCGCTGTATTCAGCTATATATTTAACTACTCCAGGGCCGATCCCTCCTCCGGCAAATACGACTAATAATGCGGTCAAACTCATGAACTGACCTAACTGAGCAACACCTTCTGGGCCGGCCAGAACTGCTACCAACTTTATAACTATAAAGCCCGACAACAACTTGAAAAAAGTTGCTACGGCCGTCAACGCACCAGTTTTGAGGATGTTCAATTAGTTCTGTCTATTCAATAATCTATAATCGGCTTGAAATTATAAAGCATATTACTTATTGCATAATTCATCCGGGAAATTTGTTTAGCTGCTTTATCACTTCCACTACCGACTCTTGATCATCCATCCCACTGATAGGCAAACTAAGAACTTGCTCATGCAGCTTTTCAGTCAAGGGATACTCAGACTCAAAGAGTCCCTGGTAGGCCCGCTGTTTGTGCGGTGGAATTGGATAGTGGATCAGTGTTTGAACCCCTGACTCACTGAGATAACGTTGTAGAGCATCACGTTTTTCGCATCGAATAACAAATAGATGCCAGACATGCTGCGCTTCACTATCCACTTTAGGGAGTATTAGCAACTCGTTATTTATACCAACTCGATACTGAAAAGCTGATCGCTGGCGCATTGATATTTCAATATCGAGATGTTGCAGTTTCACTCGCAACATAGCTGCCTGAATTTCGTCCAGACGACTATTCAAGCCTTGATAGAAATTCTCGTACTTTTTGTAACTTCCATAATTCCCAAGAGCCCGAACGACTTTAGCCAGCTCATCGTCGTTGGTTGTAATCGCGCCTGCGTCTCCAAGCGCTCCCAGGTTTTTTCCTGGATAGAAGCTAAAGCCGGACGCATCGCCCCAGCTCCCGGCTTTTCGCCCCATCAAAGACGCACCATGAGCTTGAGCGGAGTCCTCAAGAACAAGCAGGCCATACTGGGCTGCAAGATCAACGATTGCGGGCATGTCGGCGAGGCAACCGTAAAGATGCACAGGTAGGATAACTCGCGTTCTATCTGTTATAGCTTCTCTAATTCCAGAGACGCTGATATTGAAAGTATCAACATCAGGCTCGACCAAAACCGGAACTAAATTATTTTCAGTTATGGCGAGAACACTTGCTATATACGTATTCGCAGGGACGATCACTTCGTCGCCGTCTTTAAGTTTTCCGAGCTCTTTCCAAGCGCGAAGCGTCAGGATAAGTGCATCAAGACCGTTTGCGACGCCGATGCAATGCTTACTGCCACAGTAAGTTGCGAATTCCCGCTCAAAGCTCGAAACCTCTTGCCCTCCAATATACCAACCCGAGTCAATTACACGCGCACAGGCATCTTTTAAAGCCTGGGCATAATTTTGATTAACGGCTTTCAGGTCGAGAAAATCAATCATTCAAAGTAATCTCATAAAAATCGATTGCTATGCCACGCGCACCAAAACTTTCTTTTTGTGCGGCCAAACCTTGGTTCAAATATTTACCTTGCTCCTCAGTGGAGATTCCAAAACTGAAATAGGTATATCCCTCGGCGAGGCTGTCCTGTATCAATGTTTCAAGCAAGTAGTCCAATGCTCCGCATTCTTTACCTTGTTCACTGGTAGCAAGATACTGAGTGTGCACCACCCCATCAAATTTAAACAAAAGTACAGCCGCTAAGAGCCCCTCATTAGACCCGACTACTTTAAGTTTGATATTTTTTGGAAACAGAGCATACAACTGCTCAAGTTCGGAAACCGAGTGGGTTGGTGCAGCACCATGCTTATCAAGCACTGAACTCAATAATCCATGAAACAAAGCCCAGTCCGTCGAGTCGCTGACAACCAAATCCAGTTTTTTTGCGCGTGCAATAAGCCATTTTCTACCTTTCGACAGTTTTATACGGTCATTCAGGTAAATCACGCTGGACAAATCTCGCCTAACAACTCGACCGTTCAGCTGGTTGAAAATGAAATATAAGTCATCTTGCGAACCTTGCTTATGGAATATATAGGGAATGGACTTATAAATAATTGTTTCAAAACCATATTTTCGTGCGGTTTCTGCTAAACAGAAAAAAACTTCGGCTATGGTTTCAGAGCGTACTTTGCTTGACAGCAGCACACCGCCATAGGTCAAACCTCCATGACTGACTAGCATTTTTTCATGCTTGGAGGCAGGCAGTATTGCTACGAGCACCTCATCCTCAAAAAACATCAACGAGTAATCGGTGAACCGACTTGCATGGTATTCAACGAAATCGCGCTTGAAAAAAAAGAGGGGGGTTTTACAACCATCTACGAACGTGTTCCACTCGAGCTTTTTCGAAGTATCGTATACCTTAGCGACTACCATTCTAGAAGTTCCGCCACACCGAAGCCTTCAGCCCCCATGTTATTACCATTATAAAAGCAAAAAAATCGATCTTTAACTTCGACCAATCGAGGATAACAGAGGTGGATAGAGTCGAAACCATCTGAGGAAAGTTTCATACCAAATTCTGCATCGCGACGTACCCACACTTTCCCATCAGCTGAATATGCCACACCAGGGAAATAATCTTCTCCTGTCGTGCCGCCCTTGGTATAGAACATAAGGTAGCCATTTACTACTTTATATACCGAAGGGCGGCCAATCCTATATTCATCACCTTCAACATCTACGCAAAAATGACTCTCACCATCAAAGCGCACCCCATCAACTGATTCGGTGTACCATATATTATATTTTGGATACGGCGTGCCGTTTATGATTTCCCAGTCATCTCCAGCGGCATACCAGACCTTCCAAATATGATCTTCGTAGATGGCTGTATGTATTGCACAAATGGTATTTGCGCCGCTGCGCCTGTCCATCACTGGAGACTCACTCAGCCGAATAAACCGCTCTCCACCGTCTGTACTTTCAGCAATGCCAGTAAAAGCTAGGAATTTCGCGCGCTTGACTAACTGAAAGCCCACGTAATACATGCGTAACTTTTCACCATACTTAATGACATCGCCGAGTATCACTCCATTATCATCAAAACAGCCGTCCCGCCCTCGATCTAGAACAGGATTGGCTGATACTTTCTTGACTATCGTCGGATCCTTGGAGTCGACATCAACATAGCCTATCCTGCTGATACCTTCTGCATCCCGGAAGCCTGCATATACTCGTATCGTACTGCCATTCAATAGATAAGGCGTCGGAGTCAAAGCTGACTTCATTCTCCAATCGACTTTCCCATCTTGGGAAAACACATGACCTAACTTTTCCCATTTCATAGTACAAGCCTCATAGCTTCACACTGAAAGCACTTTTCTTTGGCATCTCTTTCGCCGGTGCACCGTAATAAATTTTTTCCGGCTCGATCAAATCTTTTGACACCAAGGCCCCTGATGCAACTATACAATCACGTGCAACCGAAACCTTATCATTAAAAGTTGAGTTCACACCTAGAAAACATGACTGGCCAATCCGACAATAACCCGACACGACGACATGGGATGACAAGAAACAATTATCTTCAATTACAGTTCTGTGTCCGATGTGATTGCCGCTCCAGAGGATCACATTGTTGCCGATCTCGACAAATGGCTGAATGGTGTTGTTTTCAAAAATAAAACAATTCTCACCCATCTTTGCATTGCGCCAAACAAATGCTTTCGAACTGATATAAGTTGCACACTTGTAACCCATTTTTTTAACAGCCTGGTATAAACGGGTTCTCAATCGGTTAAGCTGGGAAGCCGGGATAGCCACAAACACGTCGTGATCCGCAACCGAAAAATTATTTGTTAACGCTTCAAAAGCCACAATAGGTTTATCATAGAGGCTGTCCGCCTCCAAGTACTCCTGTTCCACAGCGAATCCAACTACATCATAAGCTGAGTCATACATAAAATACTCATAAGCGATCATCGCAAATTCTCCGGCGCCGACAATCACGAGCTTTTTATTCTTTTGCACTTTTAACCACCTCAAGGAAATTTTCATAGCTTCGGATGTAATCCGACTCTAAATAATGTTCGCTGGCAAATACCAACAGCACACAATCCTCACTAAAATCATGCATTTCGCGCCAGATCAAACCTCTTATCAGCAACCCTTTATCCGGAGAGTCCAAAATATAGCTTTCTATCTTTTCCCCGTCGTTAACAAGCATGGTGCATTGCCCGGCGACACAAATGGCATATTGCTGAAGATTTTTATGCGCATGAAAGCCGCGAGCAACGTCTGCCTGGGTAGCAAAAATATAATATGCTCGTTTGATATCAAAAGGTATTTCGTTACCTTGCTCAAGTGAGACCAAGCTGCCGCGCTGATCGCCAATAACCTTCAGGCTGGTTAAACGAACTTCGGATAACTGCTCCCTCATGTTTGGCAGCTCTGCCTGATTCAGCAAAGGAGCTTGTCGATCTTTATCGCTTATCAAAATATTTTGCAGGTCTGGCCACTTGATTCCAACCTCTGGATCATCCCATTTGAGGCTCCGCTCACTCCTCTTATCATAAACATCCGTTGTCTTATATAGAAAATGGGTATTTTCTTCCAGCGCGACGAATCCATGAGCGAAGCCTTCAGGAATCCACAACATTTTTTTGTTGTGCGCGCTCAACTCCACACCTATCCAATTACCAAAAGTAGCGGAGCCTTTACGAATATCCACCACGACATCATACGCAGCTCCCTGAATCACCCTAACTAGCTTTCCCTGCGCGTAGGGTGGAAGTTGATAATGTAATCCACGTAACACTCCACGCTCCGAACAAGAATGGTTGTCCTGTACAAACCCCTCAGGCACTGGCAAACCGATTTTTTTAAGTTCCAGATGAAAGTGCGGTTCATTAAAACTTTCCATAAACCAGCCACGATCATCTTCAAATACCTGTGGCTCGATAATGACGACGTCTGGAATAGCGGTTTGTATAAGCTTCACGCTGACACCTCGTTAAGCAAACCAAACAAATACTCACCATAACCAGTTTTCTTTAAGCGTTCAGCCTGTTGCATCACCTGCTCACTGGTCAACCAACCATTATGGAAGGCTATCTCTTCCAGGCAGGCAACCTTAAGGCCTTGGCGCTTTTCAATTGTATGCACGAAGTGGCTGGCTTCGAGCAGTGACTCGTGCGTGCCTGTATCCAGCCAAGCAAAGCCTCGGCCAAGCATTTCTACATTGAGGCTTTGATCCTCCAAATAAACACGATTGACGTCGGTGATTTCCAGCTCACCACGGGGCGAAGGCTTAATGCCCTTGGCAATATCAACCACACGATTATCGTAGAAATACAGACCCGTAACGGCATAGCTTGATTTTGGCTTGGTAGGCTTCTCTTCGATACTGATAGCGCGGCCGCTGGCGTCAAACTCCACCACACCAAAGCGCTCAGGATCAGCTACGTGATAACCAAACACTGTCGCGCCGTCATTTCGAGCAGCAGCCGCATTAAGGTTGGTGGAGAAATTCTGGCCGTAAAAAATATTATCGCCAAGGATCAGACAGCAGTTGTCATTACCAATAAACTCTTCGCCGATAATAAAAGCTTGGGCTAGCCCGTCCGGTGAAGGCTGCTCGGCATAGCTAAGCTGGATACCAAACTGGCTACCGTCACCCAACAACTTGCGAAAGTTTGGCAGGTCTTCCGGGGTGGAGATGATCAGTACTTCGCGAATGCCGGTCAGCATCAACACCGAAAGCGGATAATAAACCATCGGTTTGTCGTAGATTGGCAGCAGTTGCTTGGACACACCAAGGGTAATGGGATGCAAACGGCTACCGGAACCACCTGCGAGGATGATGCCTTTACGATTAGTGATGGGCATGGATTAAATCTCCTTGAGCATGCGTGATACGCCATGTTGCCAATCCGGCAATTGCAGGTTGAACCTTTGGCTCACCTTGCGGGTATCTAATCTTGAATTGTGTGGGCGCTTGGCCGGGGTGGGGTAAGCCGTGGTCAATATCGGCTCGATGTTTTGCACTGTGAGTACTGCGCCCATACTGCGAGCCTGCTCAATCACATAGCGGGCGTAACCACACCATGAGGTTTTACCAGCGGCGGCAAGATGATAAAGGCCGCTTAGTTGTGGCTGACTCATGGCTCGCTTTAGCGCATGACTGGTTACATCAGCGAGTAAATCCGCGCCTGTGGGGGCACCTACCTGGTCGTCAATCACACTCAGTTGCTCACGTTCCGCGGCCAGGCGTAGCATGGTCTTGGCAAAGTTGTTGCCACGCGCGCCATAAACCCAACTGGTACGGAAAATTAAATGCCGACAACCACTCTGCACAATGCTCTGTTCACCTTGTAGCTTGCTTTGCCCGTATTGATTGAGCGGGGCCGGTCGATCCGTTTCGGACCATGGTGCAGTACCACTGCCATCGAATACATAGTCAGTGGAGTAGTGCACCAGCCATCCATTCAACGCACACATCTCTTCGGCCATGACTTGTGGCGCCAGCGCATTGACTAGCCACGCCAACTCTGGTTCGTTTTCGGCCTTGTCGACTGCGGTATAGGCGGCGGCGTTAACGATAACGTCCGGTTGCAGGCGGCGGATGGTTTTACGCAAACCATCGAGATCAATCAGATCACCACACAGGCCGTTCTCGCCCCGACGATCAAGCACTACCAATTCGCCCAAGGGGGCTAGGGCACGCTGTAGCTCCCAACCGACCTGACCGTTCTTGCCGAATAGAAGGACTTTCATGGCTTGTCGTTACGCCGGGCATAATTCTTGTCCAACCACAGCTGGTAAGCGCCACTTTTTACGCGCTCGACCCAATCGGCATGGCCCAAATACCACTCAACCGTCTTGCGAATCCCCGACTCGAAGGTTTCGACAGGCGTCCAATTCAGTTCGCGCTGGATCTTGCTGGCGTCGATGGCGTAACGCAGGTCATGGCCGGGGCGGTCTTGGACATGGGTGATGAGTTCTTTGTAAGAGCGCATTGGCTGATGCTTGATCTGGGCGTCAGCTAAATCGTTGATCGCGAGCAAGCTCGCTCCTACTGGTGTTTGCATCGGCCGGAGTTCATCGAGCAGCTCGCAAAGGGCGTGGACTACTTCGATGTTCTGTTTTTCATTGTGGCCACCAATGTTGTAGGTCTCCCCCACTACGCCTTCGGTCACAACCTTGTATAGGGCACGAGCATGATCTTCAACATACAGCCAGTCGCGCACTTGATTGCCTTTGCCATAGACCGGCAGCGGTTTGCCTTCAAGGGCGTTAAGAATGATCAGCGGAATGAGTTTTTCCGGGAAGTGGTACGGGCCATAGTTATTTGAGCAGTTGGTAATCAGCATCGGCAGCCCGTAGGTACGACTCCACGCACGCACCAAATGGTCTGAGCTGGCCTTACTCGCAGAGTAGGGTGAACTGGGAGCGTAGGGGGTGGTTTCGGTGAACAGCGCTTCTGGGTCTTCCAGATCGCCATAGACTTCATCGGTGGAAATGTGATGAAAGCGGAAGGCTGCTTTACGAGCTGTTTCCAGCCCTTGCCAATACTGACGCGTGGCCTCGAGTAGCGTGTAAGTACCAACGATATTGGTTTCAATAAATGTGGCAGGGCCATCGATGGAGCGGTCTACGTGAGACTCAGCAGCTAGGTGCATCACGGCATCTGGTTGATGCTCTTGGAACACTCTCTGAAGTGCCATGCTGTCGCAGATGTCGACTTGCTCGAAGGCATACCGCTCACTGTCGCTGACGTCGAGCAGGGACTCTAGGTTGCCGGCATAGGTGAGCTTGTCGAGATTGACCACGCTATCAGCGGTGCTGTCGATGATGTGGCGAATAACCGCAGAACCGATAAAGCCGGCACCGCCAGTGACAAGAATTTTCATTTTATAAACCTAACTCACTCAATCAATCAATTCTAGGCATAGACTCAACTAAGGCGCTGCTGAAGTAACCACACCAAGGAAACACAAATATCAGACCTTGACTGTACGCTTTACAAGCATCAGGCGAATAAGCGCGGCAAAAATACCCAGCATCCCACCCAGTAAAACACCTAACACTAGAATAAGAGCCTTTTTAGGTTTAATAGGCTTATCTGGAGTCTCTGCCACGCTATCAACGACAAACACTGCAGCATCAGCAGGTTCAAATTTTACGCGCTCAAGAAAGTTAATTTGATTTCGAAGTGCCGATAGTTCAGTAATGAACGGATCGTCATTTTTACGAGATTCCAGCACATCTAATTCAGCACGAATGGCTTTTGCACCGCGCATGTACATCAGATTGCCATCAACAAACTCAGCAAGCTCGCCATCTGTTGAGGTTTTGCCTGCAGTTACCCGAGGGGATTCCAACCCAACAGCCTCTGCCACTTGCAACGCCTCACGCAAGCGAACAATACGATCTTCTCTATTTTTTTGAGCGGCTGCCTGAAGTACGGATATAGTTTGTTTTACAGCATTCAATTTAACAGTAACTTCAGCTTCCACATTGGCGTGCATTTGGGCCTTGGTCTTAACCTCTACCATCTGCATGATTTCGTTGACCCAACTGGCACTCAACGCCGCATCTTCCCCCTGAATCGATAGCAGATAGAGTTCCGGCCTGTTTTTATCAGACGATTGCTTTACGTTAAAAATTTTATTGAAATCAGCCCAAAGCGTTTGGCGGTTTGTTTTTTTATCTTCCGCACTCAAACTAGGCAGGTAAAGCCTCTCGAAAACCTCGCGCCTTAACTCATCAGATAGCGCACCACGCTTAACTAATGTGTAAACACCCAACACATCAAATGAATTAATCCCTGCCTCGGACAGCCCTAAGTTTAAGTTTGAAATACTGCTTTGCTGGGGTGGCAATATACTCGCGCTCGCCTCATATACGGGGGTTGTTGTAAAAGCTACCGCAGCTGCCAGCACAGTGCCGAGCATCGTTGCGGCCGCGACGAGCCACTTTTGCTGCCAAAGCCCATGGCACAGTTCGAGGAGATCAATCTCATCGCTGTTTGGTGATGGCAAGGATTGAGGGGCTTTTGAATGCAACTCACTCATTTAACGGCTGCCTTATTGCGCTTAATTGTTCGGGGATAATTACATTAACTTCTTTAGTTCTTGCGCGGTAAATCAGACTTACGACGCGGCCAGGTCGGGACTTTGCCCCTTTATCTTCATGTGCGATACGAATCTCATGTGACCATTGGCGCATTCTGGTAAAAAATCCAGGCAGTCCTTTTTCATATGCATGACCCGAATAGCCGTCCATGATATGAATTTGAGCCCGAATGGCATAGCGCTGCTCGTGTATTCCCAGGCGGCGGCAAAGTCTGAGTGCAACACCTGACCTTTTCGGTACGGTGCTGCCCCTATGTCTTATTCCGAACTCAGCGTTGAAGAGCGCGCCACCATTCAAATCGGTCATGCCCAAGGCTTCAGCCTGCGTAGGATTGCCTGCTTGATCACCCGATCCCCTTCGACCATCAGCCGGGAGCTGCGCCGCAATCGAGATGCTTGCGGTGGCTACTCGGCCCGCGTAGCCCAGCAGCAGATGCAGGCCCGCCGCCAGGTTTGTCGACCGATGCGAAAGCTGTTGCCGGGTAGCGAGCGCTTCGAGTTGGTGGCCCATATGCTGCGTGAGCGTTTGTCTCCCGAGCAGATTGCCGGCAAGCTGCGCCGCATGAACATTCCCAGCCTTAGAGATGCCTACGTCTGTCGCGAGACAATCTATAACGCGATCTATGCCTTGCCGGTCGGCGAGCTGCGTAAGGAGCTGATCATCTGCTTGCGCCAAAGCAAGACGACGCGTAGACCGCGTTCTGGCGGCGTGGATCGGCGCGGCCAGATCCCTGAGATGGTCAGCATTCATGTGCGCCCGCCGGAGATCGAAGGCCGCCTGATGCCGGGGCATTGGGAAGGCGACCTGATCAAGGGTAAGGCTAACGCCTCGTCTGTAGGCACGTTGGTGGAGCGCACCAGTGGCTACCTGATGCTGGTGAAGATGAATGACGCGACGGCAACCTCGGCGATGGAGGGCTTCAGTGCAGCGCTCAACGGCATGCCACTGGCGATGCGCAAGAGCATGACCTACGACCAGGGCCGGGAGATGGCGCGACACGCCGAGATCACCCAGAAAACCGGCATCGCGATCTACTTCTGCGACCCGCACAGCCCTTGGCAGCGCGGCAGCAACGAAAACATCAACGGTCTGATCCGTCAGTACCTGCCCAAGGGCGCAGACCTGTCGGTACACAGCCAAGAACAATTGGATGCCATAGCGTTGCAACTGAACATGCGTCCGCGTAAGCGCTTCGACTTCAAATGTCCTATCGAGGTCATGGGTGAGGTGATGCAAGCAGCCATCGCTATGCGGCATGATGCTCCAGCTTCAATTCAATAACCGTGTTGCACTCAGCTCCTGCAACCGCCCCACATAATCGGCTTTGTGTATAAACCGGTAATCTGCCGAGCTGTGATGCCTTCAGCCTGATACCCCCAAGATAGTACTTCATATGCTCATGCCCCAGCATGGCCTTGAGGTAGTTGATGATACGACCCTGAAACACATGCCGTTACCGGCCATGACGATAGCAAACTGGGCGGTTTGAGCTAATCGGTTGAGCGTTGTCTGGTGTGAGCGATGATAATCGACTGCAATCAAATTAAGAACCGCTAAAGGGTTGCACCAGCTTTTGAAAGGCGAAGGAACTTCGGAACCCCAGAAGCAATCAAGCTCCCGATATACCTGAGTGAGGCGACAACCTGAGGGGATTGAGTCAAGGATGGTCCAGTCTAGCTTGGACTGCTTTTTGCCTACCTTTGAGTTCACGACTTTAGAGTCAGACTGAACTGTCATGGCTACACCGCGCCCACTCCCTCCCTCGCCATGTAAATCCTGTGGATTGCGGCGGATGATCAGCTCTTTGAAGCTAGGGGACCTGGCGTGGTCGATATGCTCATGGGTAGCAACGAGCCCACTGACATCTAGTAGGGAAAAGTCGATGGTCAGTCGACTTAGACCAAACGTCCCTTTCGAGGAGGTTTCTGCATCTTGGAGTAACCCGCAACCAGCCAAAAAACTGTTGGCTGCATCTATAAGCAGTTTACGACGGGAACCCGTATTACCTGAGGTAGCGCAATTATTAAGGATATAAGGGAAGTCCATCGGCTAATCCATTAACTCGGGGAAAGTACATCCATGATTAAACGGTAAATAGCTATACCAGATTACCTAGCGAGTGCCGCCTGCTCAAAGCGTCTGCATTATGCCATGACTGAAACCTGATGCCAGTCTCGAATAGCAGAAGGTGCCGCTTGACGGCATTGAAATGCAACAAAGCTGCACCCTGACGGCTTAGGATGGGTTATTCGTCCTCATTCACCCGATCACGCAGCTCTTTACCCGGCTTGAAATGCGGCACAAACTTGCCGTCCAAACTCACGGAATCCCCCGTCTTGGGATTACGCCCTACCCGCGGTGCCCGATAGTGCAAGGAAAAGCTGCCAAAGCCGCGAATCTCGATACGATCGCCGGTCGACAAGGCCTGCGACATTTGTTCAAGCATGGTCTTAATCGCTAACTCGACATCTTTTGATGAGAGCTGCCCCTGATGGGTGACGATGCGCTCGATCAACTCCGACTTGGTCATGGTTTTCCCTTCTTTTTCAAGCGGCTAGATCACTAGATAGAACGGTTTTAGCATGCCTGATTGGATTTGAACAGCCTATAAAACAATACCTTAGCGATTTTCAGGATCGAGTAGGAGGCAGATTCACATCTGCCGTCCTCTCACACCACCGTACGTACGGTTCCGTATACGGCGGTTCAGGT
>NZ_JAPPVG010000043.1:0-21229 GCF_028680365.1 Pseudomonas sp. MIL19
CGAATCGTGTTGCGCGCCAACCCGGTGCGCTTGGCTATCTCATGCAGCGACAGCTTGTCGCGGAAATACATCCGGCGGATTTTGCCCATCATTTCCATACTGATCACCCTGTGTTCTCCTGCTCAAAAATTGAGCAGAAGCAGTTGAACACCTGGGTCAGTTTTCAGTCGGCAGAACAGCCTCTACTGGGTCAGTTTTCGGTCAGCGGCAACAAAAAGTGTCGCTCGCCGGCAGCAAGTTGGCGGCAACGGCTGAATTCCATCGCCAGCTGGCGTTCATTACCTTGGCTGTCTTGTTCGAACAACAGTCCGTAGCCATCCATTATGCGTGTCAACAGCAAAGCGCCGTCCGCCGAGGGTAGATAGCTCACCGTTCCCAGCTGCCAGGGCGCCGGGGCATGATCACACCCAGCCGCAGCCGCGCCGGTTACCGGAACAAGGCTGTCGTCCTGCATTCTCCAAGGCTGCCACCAGCCTTCGCGGTCAGTCAGGCAATACAAGGCGCCATCCGGAGCGAAGCGCGGCTGTTGCAGCGACTCATTTCCCGCTGCGCCGGCCAGGCACCGCGGCGCTCCCCAGCGATCATTTTCGGTACGTTCGGCAATCCAGAGGCTGGTGGACGTCCAAGGTTGTTCGGGGCGTTGCCACTCGATCCAGGCAAGACGTTGGCCTGTCGCATCCAAGGTCGGTGACGAGTAAAAGTCGCTCCCCTCGATAAGTACGCTTCGGCTGCCATCAACCAGCGAAACGCTGACCAGACGATGCTCTGAGCGAGCTTCTTCGGCGGTTTCTTCCACGGCGAGAATGGCCCGCTGGCGCGTGTCGAACTGCAGATCACCGTACCGGCAAGCGTCGTCATCGGTCAGCGCGATGGGCGGCGTCGCTGCGTCCGTAGATAGGCCCTGCAGGTAGATTTGCTGATCCTGCTCGTTGACGAACGCAACCCCGGCGTCGGTCAGGCAGAAGGCACCGCCGCCGTATTCGTATACACGGCTGCGAAGCGAGAACCCGGGCGGCGTGAGGCTACGCAAGCCGCGAGCGTGCCAATACCACAACGTGGAACGCACATCGGCCGGATCGTACTGAACCCAGAACACGCCCCCATGGCCAGCGCGAAGCTCGGCAAAGTCACAACTTGCAGAGGCGGCATCTTCGGCAGTCCAGTCGCTGGGCCAGAAGCCATAGGGGATTGCGGTCTTGGTCATCCAAACGGTTCCAGTCGGTTAGGCGTCGATCGATGACCTTATACCCTGAGGATCAGCTTCGATGCCTTCTCGTTACGAAAGGTCAGCTCATCAAGCCCGCGTGGCGCTTCTTCGGCCTCGGTGCGGGCGGCAAGAATCTTGTCGTGGTGCGCAGACTTGCTGCACACCGGATCGGCATTGGCCGCATCGCCAGTGAGCATGAAAGCCTGGCAGCGGCAGCCGCCGAAGTCCTTTTCCTTCTCGCCGCAGGATTGGCAAGGCTCGGGCATCCAATCGAAACCGCGAAACTTGTTGAAGCCAAAAGAATGCTTCCAGATCTGCTCGATGCTCTGCTCGCGAACGTTAGGGAAGCTGATCGGCAGTTGACGCGCGCTGTGACAAGGTAGCGCTGTGCCGTCCGGTGTGATGTCGAGAAACAGGTTGCCCCAGCCGTTCATGCAGCCCTTGGGACGCTCTTCGTAATAATCGGGCGTGACGAAGATCAGCTTGCAGGGATGGTTTTCGGCGGCGAGTTTGTCGCGCCACTGGTTGGTGATGCGCTCGGCACGCACCAACTGATCCTTGCTTGGTAGCAGCCCGGCGCGATTGAGTTCGGCCCAGCCATAGAACTGACAGATGGCGAGCTCCACGAAGTCGGCTTCCAATTCCAGACACAGCTGGATGATGCGCTCGATGTTGTCGATGTTGTGCCGGTGGGTAACGAAGTTCAGCACCATCGGATAGCCATGCGCTTTTACCGCTCGTGCCATGGCGAGCTTCTGCGCGAAAGCCTTCTTCGAGCCGGCGAGCAGGTTGTTCACCTCCTCATCGGCGGCCTGAAAGCTGATCTGGATGTGGTCGAGCCCGGCGTCGGCGAACGAAGCGATCTTCTCTTCGGTCAGGCCGATGCCCGAGGTGATCAGATTGGTGTAATAGCCGAGGTCTCGCGCCGCTTTGATCAGCTCGGCCAGATCTTGCCGGACCAGCGGCTCACCGCCGGAAAAGCCCAGTTGCGCCGCGCCCATCTCGCGGGCCTGTCGGAACACCTCGATCCACTCGGCAGTGCTCAGCTCGTCCTTGCTGCGGGCGAAATCCAGCGGGTTCGAGCAGTACGGGCATTGCAGCGGGCAACGATAAGTCAGCTCCGCCAGCAGCCACAGCGGCGGACCGGGCTCAAAGCCGGGCTTAGCGAAGCTCGATCCAGAACCGTTCAACGGCCACCTCCAGAAACGCGACGATATCTTCCTCAATCCCTTCTGCATCCGGGAAGCGCGCCTGCAGATCGGCGACGATGGCGCCGACGGTGCGAGCCCCATCAACTTCAGCCAGTACCGCCGCGGCACTTTCGTTGAGCTTGATCATGCCTTCGGGATAAAGCAGAACGCCCTTGCTGCGACGTGGTCAACCGCGGCGCTGCTATCTACGGCGACAAGATTTACTTCGGCACCCTCGACGCTCAGGTGGTGGCGCTGAACAAGGACACCGGCAAGGTCGTCTGGAAGAAGAAATTCGGCGAGCACGGCGCGGGTTACACGATGACCGGCGCGCCCACCCTGATCAAGGATCAGAAGAGCGGGAAGGTTTTGCTAATCCACGGCAGCTCCGGCGATGAATTCGGCGTTGTCGGCAAGTTGTTCGCACGCGATCCGGACACGGGTGAAGAAGTCTGGATGCGGCCCTTCGTCGAAGGTCACGTTGGCCGACTGAACGGCAAGGAGAGCACGCCGACCGGCGACATCAAGGCGCCCTCCTGGCCGGATGACCCGAACTCACCCACCGGCAAGAAGGAAGCCTGGAGCCAGGGCGGCGGCGCTCCGTGGCAGAGCGCGAGCTTCGACGCCGAAACCAATACCATCATCGTCGGCGCGGGCAATCCGGCGCCCTGGAACGGCTGGGCACGCACCGCCGATGGCGGAGATCCGAAGGATTACGACAGCCTCTATACCTCTGGGCAGGTTGGCGTCGACGCCACCACTGGCGAAGTGAAGTGGTTCTACCAGCACACACCGAACGATGCCTGGGACTTCTCCGGCAACAATGAGCTGGTCCTGTTCGATTACAAGAACAAAGATGGCAAGACCGTCAAAGCCACGGCCCACGCCGACCGCAACGGCTTTTTCTATGTGGTCAACCGCGAGGACGGCAAACTGCAGAACGCCTTCCCCTTCGTCGACAACATCACCTGGGCCAGCCACATCGACCTGAAGACCGGGCGGCCGGTGGAGAACGAGGGCCAGCGCCCGCCGAAGCCTGAGCCCGGCGAGGCGCACGGCAAATCAGTGGAAGTCTCACCGCCCTTCCTCGGCGGCAAGAACTGGAACCCCATGGCTTACAGCCAGGATACTGGCCTGTTCTACGTTCCCGCCAACCATTGGAAAGAGGACTACTGGACCGAGGAGGTCAGCTACAAGAAAGGCAACGCTTACCTCGGCCAAGGCTTCCGCATCAAGCGCATGTATGACGATCACGTCGGGATTCTGCGTGCCATGGACCCCACCACCGGCAAGGTCGCCTGGGAGCACAAGGAACCGCTGCCGCTCTGGGCCGGCGTCCTCGCCACCAAGGGCAACCTAGTGTTCACCGGTACAGGTGATGGCTACCTGAAGGCCTTCAACGCGAAAACCGGCGAGGAGCTCTGGAAATTCCAGACCGGTAGCGGAATCATCGCGCCGCCGATCACCTGGGAACAGGACGGCGAGCAGTTCATTGGCGTGACCGTTGGCTACGGCGGCGCTGTGCCGCTGTGGGGCGGCGACATGGCTGTGCTGACCAAGCCGGTTGCTCAAGGCGGCTCGTTCTGGGCGTTTCGAATCCCTAGTTGGGAAAACCAGACCGCCAAACGATAAGACGCCGGCTGTGCTCGATGAGCGAGCACAGCCGCACACGGAACAGCTGGCGGGACATGAACTGGATTGGCCTACAGAGTTGGCGCTCTCCTGGCCTGACGGTCCTCGCCTGAGCCGGCTGCTCTTTCTTCACCTATCGAACATGGGAACCGCCATGAACATATCCCGCTATCTGCTGCCCATCGCAGTGATCCTCAGCGCGCCGCTGCACGCTGACGACCAGCCGCCCACCATCAATGGCTGTGTCATCCAGCCAGAAAGCAAATGTGCCAACGCCGATCTTCGCGGCGCCGACCTGAGCAACCAGGACATGCGCAAGATGGATCTGACCGGCGCCGATCTCACCGGGGCCAACCTGAGGCATGCCAATCTCGACCTGGCCAATCTGGAGAAGGCCAACTTGACCGGCGCCACCCTCACCCGCGCCAGTCTTCAACAAGCCAACCTGCGTCTGGCGAACTTCACCGATGCGCAATTGGTGGCCATTCAGGGTTGGGGACTGTTCGCGCAGGCCGCGCGATTCAATGGGGCCAACCTGACTGCGGCCAATCTCGAATTCGCTCGTTTGAGCGGTGCGAAGTTGCATGGTGCCAACCTCACCGCCGCCAACCTGGAAATGACCTGGCTAAGCAAGGCCGACCTCGACCATGCGAATCTGACCGACGCTAATTTGCAGGAAGGCAAGCTCAACGATGCCAATCTCGGCAACGCGACCCTGACTGTCGCACGCCGACACTATGCAACCTTTCAAGGCAGCAATATGGACGGTTGCTTCGATTGCCCAGTGGACTGGGAGAAGTAATACGACGGGTGCATCGAACCAGCGCGCCATGCGCTTTAATGGCAGGTGCGCGCCCGTTCCCATGGGCGACGATTCAGCGGCTTGAAGTGGAGGCCCTATCGATATCCGCATTCCCCAGTTGACCGACCTCGAGCGCCTGCCCCGCTTCGACGGTCTCGCCCTCGACCGTATCGTCACGCCGTCGACGCCCGAGGAATTCGCCCAGGCCGTCGACGACATCCTGACCTTTGCACAGATCGGGTTCGATACCGAATCCAAACCCACCTTCACAGTAGGCGAGCTGTCCAGCGGGCCTCACCTCATTCAGTTCGCAACGCCAACAAAAGCCTATCTTTTTCAGATCGGAATACCCGGTTGCGTCGAGGCCGCTAAGCGGGTGCTGGAGACGGACCAAGTATTGAAAGTCGGATTCGGTCTGGCGTCCGATCGCAGCCGTCTACGCACCCGGTTGGGGATCGAATTGCGGCACAGCGTCGATCTTGGTTCGGCGCTGAGATATCACGGCAAGAAGGGTCAGGTCGGGCTTCGCGGTGCGGTGGCGGCGGTACTGGGTGCCGGTATAAGCAAGTCACGCAGCGTGTCGACTTCCAACTGGGCTAACAAAAATCTGGCCGAAGCGCAGCAGCGTTATGCCGCCAACGATGCCTATGCCGCGCTGATGGTATTTCTTGCATTGGATGCGCAGTCGCGAGCGTTGCTACTGGATCGAGTGATATGAGGCTCGGCCTGGACGACGGACCGTCCGGCCTGAAATGCATACTCAACGAAGGATTGCCGGGTTCCTTTCGCCATCCCTGCCCCAACGTCTATCCGGCGCTGGATGTCCTTTCGCACGTTGTGTTGCAGCTTGAACCGAGATCTGGCTGACCTCTCCGCGACTGCTGAGAGGTCCGGCCAATGATTTTATCGTCGACACGCACCTCCCTGTGCCGTCGTTTTTTACGCTTACAACGCATCCCAAACGTAACGTACGCCCAACCAGCCAGCACGCGGCGCACCGGGCGCGATGAACTGCTCGTGGCGCCACTCCTCCGGGTCGGTTTCGAAGGCATTGCCAGCGCCTACGAAAGGGTTTTCGGCCAAGGCGCCGCTCGTGGCATAGCGCTTGTCGAACAGGTTGTCGACCCGACCGAACAGAGTCCAGTCACGAGCGAAGCGGTAATCGGCACTCAGATTGACCACCGCATAACCCGGCAGTGTGCCGCTGCCCTCGACCTCGTCGTTGGACTGATGACGATTGTTCTCATTGCCCCGCACATACTGCTCGGAATACGCCAGCACAGTTGTACCGATACGAAGCCGATCGTTCAGATTCCAGTCCAAGCCGAGCTTGAGGTTGTGTTTCGGCAACCCTGGCAGGTAGTCGCCACGGGAGATGTGAATCTCGTCATCCGGGCAGCCGCCCTCGCCCTCGGTGCTGTTGTTCTCGGCCAGGATGCATGCAGAGGACTGTAACGTGGCGTGCAAGTAGGTGTAATCCACCCGCCAATCGACCGGCCCTTGCTCGCCGGCCAGGCCCAGCTCGATACCTTGGCGCCTTGTGCGGCCGAAGTTGGTGAAGTAACCCTTGCTACCACCGGTTCCGACGAACAGCAGATCATCGTGGTTAAGGCTGCGGAAGGCCGTGACGTTCCATTCGGTGCCGCTGGCCAGCTGGCCGCGCACGCCAAATTCCAGGGTGCGAGTGACGACCTGTTCCAGGAATGGATCGGCGGCCATGGCGTTGGGCAGGCTGCAGGGATTTTCCGGATCGGCACAACCCAGTTCGATCGGCGTCGGCGCCCGATTGCCTTGGGAGTAACCTCCGTAGAGGGTCACCGCGGGCTGTAACTGCCAGGCGAACCCCAGCGCCGGGTTCAGCTTGCGATAGGTGAAATCGCCATTGAGGTCATCTCCCATGCGATCGGTGTTGACTACCCGGGTGCGGTTGTAGCGTAGCGAGCCGGTCAGCTGCAGCGCGTCGGTTAGCGACCATGTGTCGGTGGCGTAGAGACTGGAAGTGCGGGTGCGACCCAACAGGCTATTGGCTGGGTCTTCGGCCTCGGTGGCAAGAATGCCGCGCTTATCGGTCAGCTCACCGCCTTGCTCGCTCTGGTGAAAGCTGGCGCGGGTGTTGTCGTGGGACAGGCCAAAGGCGAACTGGTGGGCCCCGGCATGACGGGACCACTGCAGGGCCAGGCCGTAGGCGCGCTGGCTAGTACGGGTGCGGTTCAGCACGCCGGTTTCCGGACCCTCGCCGGCCAGGAAGCCGTCGTCTTCCCACTCTTCATATTCGTCTTCGTACTCATCGTTTCCGTCACCGTTAAGGGTCGCTGTGCGGGTGCGCCGCAAATAGACGGTGCCGGACAGCCGGTCGCTATCGCTCAGCCAGTGACTGCCGGAAAACGCCATTAGGTGGCTACGGTTCTCAGTCTGGTCGGGATAGGTAAAAATCGCGTCGCGGTCCTGCTCATGCATGCTTTCGGGGATCAGTCCGTTACCAATCAGATCGTTGTCAGCATGAGCCAGCGTCAGGGCCAGGTCCGTGCTGTCTGTGGTCCAGGCGAATTTGCCGAACAGCTGGCCTACCTCAGACGGCGAATGGTCGCGCCAGCCGTCTTCATCCATCCCTTCGGCCGCCAAGTACCAGGAAAACTCCTCATGTTGGCCGCCATGCTCCACTGAGCCACCGTAGCGGCCAAAGGAGCCGCCGTAGAGTTGCGCCGCGCCGCCAGGATGAGTGTCGCCCCGCTTGGTTTCCAGCGCCAGGGCGCCGCCGAGTGTGTTGAGGCCGTACAGTGGGTTGGAGCCAGGCACCAGAGCCGCCCCAGCGATGGCGGTCTGGGGAATAAGGTCCCAGTGCACCACGTCGCCGAACGCTTCATTGATGCGCACGCCGTCGAGAAACACCGATAGGCCTTGGGCCGTGCCCAGTAGCGGCGAAGCGGTGAAGCCCCGGTAATTCAGGTCTGCCTGATAGGGGTTGCCCTGGGTCTCGTTGAGGTTGACGCTCGGCAGACCGCGCTGCAGTTTTTCTGCCAGAGACTGCCCTCCCAGCTTGCGCAGGCGCTCGTCGTCCAGGGTTTGAATGTTGGCCGGAACCCGATCCTTCGGCAGATCGATGCCGGGCAGCGGAGTCGTGGCGACAACCTCATCACTCTTGAGCTCGAGTGGCTCCTCAGCCTGGGCGAAACCAGGCAACAAGCCGGCAACGGCGAGCGAAAGCAGCGTGCGACGGGGCGTCCAGCTGCGGCAGATCTGATATTGCATGGGCATTCCTTGTTCTTGTTTGGCGGATCGTGCCGGGGCGGGTTTGCGGGCGACTCTCCATGCTGGCCGATGTCGGCTGGCAAACTGCCAGAACTGATTATCGAGAGCTTCCGCGCACCGCCGATAGGGAAAAATTCCCGGTGCTGCCGGGAATTTTTCCCGACCCCGTGGCGATTGGTCTTACTACCGCCGGAGTAATCCGGAACGAAGGCCTTCGAACCAGATGCTCGATGCAATGCCGGCTCTGGCCTGCTGATCGCCGACCGTCCATACGATTTTTTGGAATACCGGGGCCCTGGTGAGGCTGGCCTTTCTATTGGCTTCAGCTAGTCGACCTGAGGCAGTGCGGATTTTCGAAAAAGGGCGCGTGCGCCTGACGTCGAGCGCTAGAAAAAATTATCAGGAATCGCTACGGACGGGAGCGTGCAGCGCTGACCTGCGTAGCCTCGACCTACCATTTTGCGGGCGCTATCAGAGATATCGGCAAGGCGATTGGCCTTCCGCCTGACCAGGTGGATGCGTTAGCAAAATGCTGCGGTGCCTGGAGCGATCAGATGCCGCCACCGGAAAGGCTTCGAGAAGCGGGCTTTGACCCAGACAATCAGACCATCCGGATGGTGCTCATCCTAACTGACCTCCTTGTTGGGTTTCCTCGTCATCTGTCTCAGCACCCTGGGGGGTTCGTTATTTCGGAGCATCCGTTGTCCACACTGGTACCGGTAGAAAATGCTGCCATGGCGGATCGCACAGTAATCCAGCGCCATCGTTCAGCGCCTGCGAGAAAGCCGGCATGAGCACGTTGGGGATGCCTTCTTCCAGACCTATTCCAGCCATCACGATATGGATGAACGTGTCGGGGGTGGCCGCGGTGAGCGCACTGTTGAGGGCAAGCTCCGGTCGCACGCTGAGAGGCGTCGTTGCGCTTTTGTAGTGGCATGACCCGCAGGCTGCCCAGTACAGGACGGCTCCGGCGTCGGGTTCCAGGCGGCTGCCGAGAGCGGAGGTCGCCAGCGCTTTGGCCAGCGCTTCATCGCTGCCTGTCTTCAGTGCGGAGGAGCCGTTGAGGTCGGCAAAATAGACGGCTATTGCCTGGATATCGGCGTCGGGAAGCCTGCCCAGGTCGTGCACGACGTCCGACATCTTGCCCGCGGCAACGCCGTGCAGGGCAGTCGCTCCGCTGCGCAGGTAGGTGAACAGCTCGTCTTGGGTCCAGGGTAGCGGTGTGGTATTGGCAGCCGTCAGTGCCGGCGCGAACCAGCCTTCGATCATCGCGCCCGCGTAGCTGTCGTCAGCGGCTTTCTCGGCGCCCAGCACGTTGCGTGGCGTGTGGCAGGCGGCGCAATGGCTCAAGCCCTCGGCGAGATAGGCGCCGCGGTTCCATGCTTCGCTCTTGCCGGCGACCGGCCGATAGCGGCCCTGGTCCATAAACAGCAGCTTCCAGCCGGCTTGCAGGACGCGGATGTTGAAGGGGAACGGCAGGGTATTGCGCTGCGCCGGCGCGCTCACCGGCTCACGCGTCATGAGGAAGGCATAGAGTGCCCTCACATCCTCGTCGGCGACCTTGGTGAAGTGGTCGTAGGGGAATGCGGGATAAAGATGCGAACCATCGCGAGAGACGCCTTCGTGCATCGCACGCATGAATGCCGCCTCGGACCAGCGGCCGATTCCGCTATCCGGGTCGGGTGTGATGTTGGTCGAATAGATGACACCGAAGGGGGTAGGCATTCCATAGCCGCCGGCATAGGGCTGTCCGCCCTTCATGTTGATCGACACCAACGGAAACAACCTCGACGCTGCCCAGACTGAACGTGCCGGTCTTGAAGTCCCGGTGCCGACCCGAGCAGGGTTGGCAAATTCCGCTGATAAGGTCCGCCTCACTGTTGCGGGAGGCGCCGCAGCAATGGCGGGAAAGACGGGTGATTTCGTTTTAACACTGAACATTCAACCGGGCTGGCATGTGAATGCAAATCCGGCCTCCATGGAATTCCTGATTCCCACCGTCGTCAGCTCTTCAGTCAACGGCCAGGCGCTTATAATCCCGACGCAGTACCCGCGCGGCCGGGTCAGTGACATTGTGCTGAGTGACACCGCCCTAGAGGTGTATGACGACGGTGCAAGTATTCGGCTGCGGCCCGACGAAAAACAGACCGCCGTGCTGGAAAAGGCAGGCAGGCTCGAAATGATTGTACGGGTGCAGGCCTGCAGTGACGAGGGCATTTGTCTGGCACCGACTGACCTGCCCGTTGCGCTGAATCTGGACGATACCAAGCGACAATAAGTCAGAACGGCCCTCGGAAATGACTCAATTGGGGAATGACTGTGAACAGCTTATTCTGAGTATTCCCCGATTGCCGTGGTTGCGCTGGGCAGCTCAACGCCATGCCCCACCGTTCATATCTTGAGATGGGCGAGACTCGCTTCGTTAAACACCAAACTTACATTGTGATTCGCGCATTCCGCATGACGAAGTGGCTTCGGGGCAGTGCCGGCAATCGGTCCCAGGTGATTGATAGATCCTGTTCGGGAACCTCATATTGGAGCGAGCGAGCCAGGAAGCGAACAGCAACGCTCATCAATGCGACGGCGACGCCTTCACCTGGACAGCGATGGTTAACATGCGGGTCGCCTGGTCCTTGTGGGATGAAGCAGTATGGCGACGGAGAGTTGGATCGAAAGCGCTCAGGCTTGAAACGATCTGCCTCCTCCCAGAGCTGGGAATCGTGATTGGTTCCGTATAAGTCCAGCAGGACTAAGGTGCCCCTGCCAAAGGCAAATCCTTCCCATAGAAAATCTTCTTTCACGCGAGCGCTGATCGCTGGGAAGAAGGGGTAGAAACGCCGCACTTCCTGCACAAAGCAACCTATATCTCTTTCATCTCCCGACTGCAGGTTTCTCAGACAGAACGGGTGCTTGTGCAGCGCTAGCGCTGCAAAGGTTATGAATACAGAGACGGCTACCGTCGGCCGCAGCAGATTTAGTAGTTCCACTGATGCGGTATGTAGATCCAACGGCTGTCCGTGCTGGTCCTTGTAATGGGCGATGCGTTCGAGAGGCGATTGCTCGGGTGTAGGGGGAGCGGCGCGAGTGGACTCGACAAGTTCTGCCGCCCATTGCTCCAATCGGCGACGTGCCTTCCGTGCCTGCCAGTGCTGCAGACCGATCGCGCCGGCGTGCTCATAGAGAGCTGCAAGATCTTGAGTCCATTGTTGAACATCTCTTTCAGCGATTGGAGCACCGGCCCAGTCGCATACGGTGCGGCATAGAATTTCGCGAGCAATCTCGTAGAGGACGATTGACTCACCGGGACGCCAAGTTCGCGCATACTCCCTCCAACGAACCTCGCTCAACTCTGCTAGTTCCTGCACGTTCGCGGGTGTGAGCACTCCCATGAAGAGGGCCTTTCGGTGACGATGCGCATCACCGTCCAAACCTTGGACACCGTCTTGTCCGAATAAGGTTTTTTGCAGTCGCTTGGGCGCAGCGTTCTGGCGAACGAATCGGTCAGGGTCGCAAATCAAGCGAGCAGCTTCGGCACCTGTTAGGCACAGAGTTTTCTGTAACATCAAGCGAGTTTGAAACACCGGCGATTGATGAAACTGACTGCGCGCAAAGATAAATCGGTAGGGATCTCGCAAGAAGGCCCAAGTACTGTCCAATCCGGTGTCACGCGGTATGTTTGGCATCGCTTGTACTCCCGTTGAGACTCCACCCGTTCTAGCTACGTATTGCGGCTTTCATCCTGTTCTAAAGAATTGTGACCGGCCGGGTAAGCAGATGTTGGACGAAGAGGATCAATAAATTGCCCGAAATAATTTCTGGGGTAGTCCTTTTCATGCAGCCCAACCTCAGCTTTGCCCAGCTTCCCGGCACTGTCATAGAAGGTTCCGAATAGCCGATCCCACACGGTTGAAAACTCACCGAAGTTGACCTGGGCGTCTTCGAAGTCGCGCTTATGGTGCCAACGATGGACCTCAGCAACCCCTAGCACATGCCGCAGCCAACCCACGCTGTAGTCCAGGTTCGAATGCTGAAAGGCCAGATGGACGGTTAGGATCCCAAACCACGTTGCGACTACGGCAGACGGAGCTCCAGATATGAGCAAAACCACCAGCCCCGGCCCGGCCATCAACGCCGCATGCAGAGGATGTCGACGTTCTCCGTTCATCCAGTAGAGCCGCTCAGCGCTGTGATGGATCATGTGAAAGCGCCACAGCCAATGCACCCGGTGGCTGATGCGGTGCATCACATACAGGCTCAAGTCGAGCACGGCGGCGACTAGTAGCAATTGCAGCCACAATGGGCTCTCGATCGGAAAGAGCCGAACCGAAGCCGGTACCGCATCGCCTAACTTAGCCAGAAATTCTGCAGTAAATTGAATGACAGACAGGTTCACCAGCATGTGCAGCAGATCCGTCAGGGTGTCCTGATGATCTTCCAGCCAGGCTCGCCGAAAAGGCTGGATGCGCTCCAAGCCAGCAATGAGTAGCAGCCCCGCCGCGGCGACTATGGGTGTGGTGGGCCAATACGGTATACCTGCATACAGCGCCCAAATCATGAAGGAGGCACAGCCGCCAAACACAAGTGGATAGCTCAGCCACCGTATGGCGAATCGCAAGGGAATAGACATCGCTCAGCTCCTGAGTAGGGAGCCATGACTGTATGTGGGAAGGTCCGCTTTCGGCTTGAACGAAAGAGCTACGACCCCTGAAGATCGACTTCAGCCAGGGCGGAGGAAGGATCGATGCCCAGCAGTGCCCGGAATGTCCGGGAGAAATGTGCCGAGTCAGAAAAGCCCGCCTCATGGGCCGCTTCAGTGAGTAGACCCCCTTTGGCTAGGTGCTGTAGGGCTTGTGTGAGACGTAACCATTTCGCATAGCTGCGCAGCGGCAAGCCTGTCTGTTCCACGAACCAATGGGAAAACCGTGTAAGGGATAAATGCACCAACGCGGCCATTTCTTCGCGCCTCATTTGGCCTCTATGCAGCGCTTCAATCACCTTTGTCAAGCGAGGATCTGGAATCGGTGGATCGGGTAGCCGCAGTGCCTGGCGCACCCCCGTCCTAACCTGGAGAGCGGTATGTCCTGTCTCGCGCAGCATATCGATAATCGCTACTACGTCCGCCGGGGCGATCACGACTACCCTTGCTTCTTCGGTACCCCGCATAGTTGGGGCTTCATCGGATAGTGCATCCAGATAGATCGACAGCACTCGACCAGCACTGATCCGGTGTTTCAGGCCCGCGGCGATGAAGATGGCAGCCCCTGTTTGAATGCCCAACGGGGTTTCAACCGATACAGGTGAATCGAGGCCCACTGAAATCTGATGCGCCTGATGGTGGTGCCACTCCTGGTGGCCGGCACGGCCATGAAAGATGCCGATGCCGGGCCCTATCCAGGCCTGGCCTGCCCAGCGTACGGTATCCGTTGAGAGCGAGCCTTTCATTCGTTGACTCGGCCGGCTTCCGCATTTGGGCTTAGCAAACTGCTCAGGATCAACATGGCGGCGCCACCGACGATAGCAATATCCGCCAGGTTAAACGCAGGCCAATGCCAGGACAGCCAGTAAAAATCCAGGTAGTCGATTACATGGCCTCGAAATGCGCGATCAATCAGATTCCCAACTGCCCCGCCCAAGATAAGGCTATAGCCTAGGGCTTCGCTTTTGGCTCTGCGTTTACGCAATATCAGAGCCAGCACGATCGAAACGACCAAAGCTATGACAATGAAGAAGTAACGCTGCCAACCACCCGCGTCAGCCAGGAAGCTGAACGCTGCACCGGTATTCCAGAAGTGA
This sequence comes from Pseudomonas sp. MIL19, assembly GCF_028680365.1. Lineage (NCBI taxonomy): Bacteria > Pseudomonadati > Pseudomonadota > Gammaproteobacteria > Pseudomonadales > Pseudomonadaceae > Pseudomonas > Pseudomonas sp. MIL19. The sequence goes on from NZ_JAPPVG010000043.1 coordinate 13,874, forward strand.
ACCAGGTTGAAGAACGGGGTGAGAGGAATCACGGTGCCGACCGGGAGCGAACCCGTAATTGCGCTTTTCAACGCTAGGTCGGCCGAGGCAATGGCTAGCGATAGCATCCACCAGAACCCAGGAGCAACAAGAGGTGATCTAGGAGACGACCTCATTGCATTTCTCCTTGGAGAAGTCGCTGCAGCTCCGGTGAAATAGGCATCGGCGCAAAAGCACTGACCCTGGCGCGCCCGCTGTTTCCGAGCGGCACCCAGATCTTCGAGAACAGCAGGGCCGCCATGATTCGCGGTACTTGGCTGAGCACCTTTCGTAAGTCGCGCAACTGCCAGCCGGCCCTCAGCATCAGCCAATGGCTCTGAGCATGAAGAATAGGCATTCGCTGGCTCAATATGTGGGCTCGCTCCAGCCAGGAGAAAGCCTCGGTTGGCGCCTCTTCATTAAGTGCTTTCCTAGCCTGGAAGAAGGCCTCATCAATGGCAATGCTGAGAGCGGTATTCATCTGGATCTCACTTACGCAGTAGATGCCCGAGTGAACACCCTATAGCTGCTATAGGGTCAAGCGCTATGGGCGATTCAAGACGACGCAAAAATGACTTTATGCCGGATTACGAAAGAGGTTTGTCGCCCCCCAGCAGGCCCGAAAGTATCCCGCAGTCCAGACTTTGTCGTTCGTTATCGCAGCAACCTCGCAACGTCACCAGCTGGTTTTCGAGAGCATGTAAGGATGCGATCTGAGCCCTTACCTGTGCGATATGTCTATCAAGGAGCTCATTGACCGCAACGCAGGGTTGCTGCGGCTGTTCCTGATAGCTCTGCAAAACACCAATTTCTTCCAGTGACATGCCAAAAGAGCGGCATCGGCGAATGAACAGCAGTTTGTCCGCATGGCCTGCTTTATAGGTTCGATAGCCATTGTCCTCGCGTTCGGGCGGTGGAAGCAGTCCCTGACGTTCATAAAAACGAATCGTCTGAGTGTCCACTCCTGTCTGCTGTGCAAGTTGACCGATGCGCATGGTCTGTCCCTTGGTAAAAAAGCCAGTATATCCAGGCTTGACCCTATAGCCACTACATGGTTTTTAATCGGTAGAATCAAGTCCTATAGGAGAGGCGAGTCATGACTTCTTGTGATAAATCCTGTGGCTGTGGCCCTGAGCCGGTAAGCACTGAAGCGGCAGCCGCGCCTTCGAATGAAGGGACTTGGGTCAGCAGTTTTTCTGTGCCCAAAATGGATTGCCCGTCAGAAGAGCGAATGATTCGGCTCGCGCTCAATGGCTTTTCTGAACTCAATTCGCTGTCCTTTGATCTGAGCAGCAGACAGGTACGCGCTTTCCATGACGGTCCGGTTGACCAGATCGCGACCAAGCTGGAATCACTTGGTTTGGGGGCAACATTGCTCGGCACTCAACCGGCCAGCCAGGAAGCAGCTTCGGCCAATAGCGCCAGTGAAGAGCTGACTGCTTCCAAGGAGGCTGGCACGCTCAAAATCCTGCTCGGTATCAATGCCACGATGTTTGTCATCGAGTTGGGCGTAGGCTTGATTGCTCAGTCGACGGGTCTGATCGCCGACTCGCTGGACATGTTTGCTGATGCTGCCGTCTATGGTCTGGCTCTCTTTGCGGTCGGTCGGGCTGCGCAGCTGCAGGTTCGCGCTGCGCACCTGGCGGGTTTTTTCCAGATCGTGTTGGCCCTTGGGGTACTTGTAGAGGTGGCTAGACGGTTCATCTATGGCAGCGAACCTGCGTCGATGCTGATGATGGGAATTGGCTTAGTTGCCCTCGTCGCAAACGTCAGCTGTCTCTTGATGATATATGGCCATCGCGAAGGCGGTGCACACATGAAAGCGAGTTGGATTTTTTCGGCCAACGATGTGCTCGCGAATATTGGCGTTATCGCCGCAGGAGCTCTGGTTGCGTGGACAGGCTCTTCCTATCCAGATTTGGTGATTGGTACGGTAGTTGGCCTCATCGTACTCAACGGTGCGCGCCGAATCCTGGCATTGAAAGCCTGACCAACCGGATCGACAGCACCCCCATTTTCCAAACAGAGACGCGTAGCTTGTGAGTGACGTTGAGACGGCTGAGATAGAACAGCTGATGGCTGGATTGGACGGCAAAATCTCCTCGCCTATGCTGCTGCGAAAACTCGGCTCCTATAGTCGGCGCAACAAGCTCTACCATGCGGCCCAGGCACTGGGCAGCGTGATCCGCACGATCTTCCTGCTCAACTGGATCGGCAGCCGCGAGTTGCGCCAGGAAGTCACCGCGAACACCAACAAGATCGAGTCCTACAACGGATTCTCCAAGTGGTTGTCCTTCGGCGGTGATGTGATTGCCGAAAACGATCCGGATGAGCAGCAGAAGCGGCTGCGCTACAACGACATGGTGGCCTCGTCCGTGATCCTGCAGAACACTGTGGACATGATGCGCATCCTGCAGAAGCTGGCCCGCGAGGGCTGGCAGTTCACCGATGAGGACGTGTCGTTCCTCAGTCCCTATCTAACCAGCAACGTCAAGCGCTTCGGCGAGTTCAGCCTCAAGCTCAACCGGCCACCGGAGCCCTGGATCAAGGACTCGGTGTTCCAACAAGCTGCCGGCTCGCTGCGGGTGATCACACCTCGCCAGCTAGATACCGAGAAAACTACATGATCAATGTTCCTCCCGCATCCTTTCGCGTTACACCGTACGGCGAAGTCGATGCGGTGGCGTTGGAAAACCTGCGCGACGGCTTCGACACCTCTCAACTGCTCCGGCTGGTTGATCGATTGGACGCCTGCTTGTTGGAACTGGGTGGAACCACCGCCATTCGCGACGAGCTGCTGAGATTGCATGCGATGGCTCTGACGATGGTTGAGAGCATCGCTCTTACGGTGCCTGCCGAGAGTGCTTGTATCTGGGCAGAAGCCGAATCTCTGCAGACGGATCTTGAGGCGCTGGTTTCCTGGGCTCGCACTGCTCAGCTCATCATTGCGCCGTTGATCAATCTTGCTCCACAGCACGAGGCATGAGCGCTCTCGCCGATTTCGCTCAGGCTCACCTGTTCCTGACGATGGCTGGAATCGCCCGTAAGTAGATCAATTCACCAATCAGTTCTACGAGTGTCTGAGTGATCACAGCCGCCGCGGCCAGCGCGCGAATGGACTCCGGGAGCGCTAGGGCCAGGGGAAGCACTACAAGCGAGTTGCGAGTGCCTGAGCTAAAGGCCACAGCCCGTGCGGCAGATGCCTCCAAGCCAAATAGCCAGGAGCTGAGTACGCCGAGGGCGGGAGCGAGTAGTAGAAACGCTCCGTATACCGGAAGCAACGGCGCCAGGATGTCGAGTTGGTACACGACGGCCTCGATCTGCGAACCCACCACCACGATTAGAACCAGGGCCATTGCAGGTACTGGCAGCCAGGCCCAACCTGCGCTCCATGCGCGAACCAGCAGAGATCGGCGCCCGCCAGATTCGGTGAGCACAGCCGCTACCAAGGGTAGGACTATCAGTAACAGAAAGGCTTCTGCGAAGGGCCACAGCTCGATCACTGTGCCTGCTTGGGAACCAAGGATTAGCTGCAAGTAGAGGGGTAGCAGCAGAAGCTGGAGCAACAGCAGCAATGGCGTCGCCGCGAGCACCAGACGAGAGTCCCCTTTGCCCAGGTGGGTGAAGACCACCACGTAATCGATACAAGGCGTCAGCAGGACAAGCAGCGCGCCGACCAACAAGGCCTGGTTCGATGAGAGCGGCCACGTCACCAACCACACCATTAATGGAACCAACAGGAAGTTGGCCAGCAACAAGGCACCGACGAAGCGGCGGTTGGCAAAAGCTTCTCGCAGCTCCAAAAAAGGAATCTGCAGAAACATGGCATACATCAGCACGGCAATCGCCGGTGTGATGGCCATGGCCGCCACACCGGTGAATTGCGCAGAGCTCAGGCCTGCAATGGCAGCGGCCACCACCGCCGCGAAATAAAATGCTATCTGGTGTTCTTCCAGCCAGTCCCGCGACATCTGATATCTTCCCTTGTTGCGCAAGGGCGACATTCTCGCACTGGCATCGGATTTAACCCAGCGTTGAGGCTGGTTGCGCAGCGGGCTGCCTGGTTGCTTTTCGCTTTGTGGCGGTGGGCGAAGGTCTACAAAGCTCCTAACAAGTATTGCCGACAAGAGGAAGCATGGTGTTTCGAAAAAACCGGATGGCGGGTCTGACGCAAGTGTTCTTCACCGCCAGGAGCTAACCGAGATGAATCCTCAACCTTCAGGCATGACCTGGAATCTCCTGCTGCTAACCTGGCTGGTCGCACTGATATCGACCTTGTCCGCGCTGTTCATTGGCGAGGTGATGGGCCAGGCACCCTGCGTGCTGTGCTGGTTCCAGCGAGCCTTCATGTTTCCGCTGACGGTGATCCTGGCCATCGCCTGCTACCGCTCGGATTTCACAGTCTGGCGTTATGCCCTACCGCTGACCGTTATCGGTGCGGCGCTGGCATTTGTTCATACGCTGCTCTATGCAGGGCTGATTCCACAGCCGATCCAGCCCTGCACGGCCACCGGTCCATCCTGCTCAGGCGCCGGGATGACCCTCTTTGGCGTCGTGCCACTGCCGGCACTCGCCTTGTTTGCTTTTATCATTATTGCCATCCTGCTCATTATTATCCGTCGGAGAACCACCCCATGAATCGCCGTTCCGTGGTCTTGATCACCAGTGTCGTGGTCCTGGCCGTGTTTGCTGCCGCCGCATTCTTCTATTCCCCGTCGCAGTCGCCTCAACAGGCCCAGGCTCCCGGTTCGACCGCCCAAGAGACCGGGACACAACCCAAACAGAACGGCGGCCAACTGGTTCGCTTCCACTCACCAGTATTTGGTCCGGCGCAGGCTCCAGTGACCATCGTCGAATTCTTCGATCCTTCCTGCGAAGCATGCCGCGCATTCCATCCCTATGTGAAGCAGATACTCGCCGAGAACCCGGAAGATGTGCGTTTGGTGCTGCGCTATGTGCTATTCCATCAGGGCTCCGAAGAGGTATCACGGATGCTGGAGGCGGCGCGTAAGCAAAATCTTCATGAAAAAGTGCTGGAGGCCGTGCTGGAGGCCCAGCCCGGTTGGCACGACGACCCCAAAGTCACGCAGGCATGGGCTGCTGCCGAGCGCGTCGGTTTGAACTTGGAGCAGGCCCGCCAGGACATGCATACGCCTAGCGTCAACGCCGTGCTTGAAACGGACATGCAGGACGTCAAGGCCGTTGGGATTCGTGGCACCCCGACCTTTTTTGTCAATGGTCGAGCGCTCAGCGAGTTCGGCCCGGAGCCGCTGCGCCGATTAGTGAGCAGCGAAGTGGCCAAGGCACGGGAATGACACTATGAGCGCGCTGGAGAACCGCGTGCCACCGCTGCTCGTAGCTGGCCTGATCGCTCTGCTGATGGGTTTGTCGGGGCCCAGATTACCGAGCATCGAACTGGCATGGACCGCGCGGCTGACCTTCGCTTTGCCGGTACTGTTCCTGGGGCTCGGCGTGTGTTTCGCCGGCGTACTGTCGTTTCGCCGCGCACGTACTACTGTCAATCCATTGCAGCCGCAGCAGGCTTCGGTGTTGGTGGAGGCTGGCATCTATCAGTACAGCCGCAACCCCATGTATTTGGGCTTCGCCATCAGCCTGACGGCCTGCGCGCTGGCCCTGGCCTCGCCTTTTACCCTGCTGGGCGTGGTTGCCTTCGTGCTTTACATGAATCGTTTCCAAATCGAACCCGAAGAGTCGGCGCTGGAAGCGCTGTTCGGCGAATCATTCGCTCGCTACCGCGCACGAGTCCGCCGCTGGCTCTGAGCGTCCGCGGCGGTAGCGACTGGCGGGGCTTGCTCGTCGCGGCAGCCTGCCGAAGGTGCCACGACCTAGCCTGATCTCCTCGTGACGAGCTGCTTTGGCCACATGCCGCTAGCATGTCTCTGGTCGAAGACATAGCGCCAACGAGTGATGTCGCAAGTTCACTCCGTTGATATCGAGATAACTGTCTAGCAACAGCGGTGAGCGCAAAGCAGGCTTATGCTTCGCTGCGATGACTGTCGGCCTGCCTGGTGTCGATACAAACACTGCCGTCTAGCTCCATTTCAAGTGTCGAGTGGCTGACTTTGAATCGCTCATGAAGTACACGTTTTAAATCAGTCTTCACTCGTTCAATTTCGGGCAGGCTAGCCTTCTTGATGACAACGTGAGCTTCCAATGCAGTTGAATGTTCGGCAATTTCCCAGACATGTACGTGGTGAACACTCACAACGTCGTCCACTTGCTCCATGACATTGATTATATCAGTGATGGAAACTCCTTCTGGTGCGCCCTCCATTAACAAGTGAATGGTTTTAGGTAGCATGCTAAAGCCCTGCCATAGCACGTAACCAGCAATCATCAGCGTCAGTACAGTATCTGTCCAATACCAGTCATACAGAAGGATTAATGTTCCGGCAATAATAACACCGACGGAGGCCAGCGCATCCGACACATTGTGCAAGAATGCCGCCTTTATATTCATGCTATTCTTAGACATTGTGTAGGTGAGCAAGGCCGTGACGACATCTACAATCAAGGCTATTCCCGCCACCACGACCACTGTCCATCCTTCAATGGGCTGTGGGGCAAAAAACCGACCTATAGCTTCGTAGATGAGGTAGAGACCAACGATAATCAGCGTGACCAAGTTAATCAAAGCCGCTATGGTTTCACTGCGTCGGTAGCCGAAGGTTTTAAAAGCATCTGGCGGTTTGCGACCGATTTTACGTGCGATGAGCGCAATAACCAGTGATGCGGCATCGCTCAAGTTATGTAGCGCGTCAGCTATGAGCGATAAACTGCCAGAAAGTATTCCTCCAACAACTTGTGCCAGAGTTAGCACAGTATTAACGCCAATGGCAGCGATTAAACGCTTATCGCCTATGGCTTCGGTGTTATGGTTATGTTCGTGAGCCATTGGTTTTTAACCGTCCTTAAATAACATAAGACAAGGATAGGGAGCCCAAAAAAGTAATAGATAATACTAGCACCAATACCATCTGGCCTTCCAAACCACACTGACAGAAATGCGACCACTCTCAAGCGAGTTCGTGCATTATCGTCTGAAACTTGCCGATAACTGGCCGATCCCTCTCAAACGTTAAACGACGTTGCTCGCTAATGATAGATGATGCGGCGTCAATCCGAAGATGACAAAATTGTAATCTTCCAATCATTCTTTTCGTAGGATAGGCCCTTGCAGATTGGTGCGCCTCGGTGCTGACATGACAAATCAAAGCGTGTTGGCGCTGATGGAAAATTGACCCACCCTGCCGATTGAAATTTGACCCAGGGCGGATTGCTGATTTTGTTACCAGCAACTGTGGATAAGTCTACCAG